>JBDNCP010000244.1:0-5508 GCA_046719575.1 Cyanobacteriota bacterium | reverse complement strand
TCCACCCACTCCACCCACTCCACCCACTCCACCCACTCATCACACCTATTACACCCACACAGTAACCGCAGCCACAGCAATGAGCATTTCGTCGGTTTTGTCGTCCAGTTCTGGAATCGCTCTTCCCTGAACCACCATACCGCCTGCTTCTACGGTCAGGCGTTTCTGACCAAAGGGAAGCACTGCCAGCACTTCATCCTGTCGCACTTGTTCTGCATAGGGCACGCCAATCTGCACTTCGACCAGCATTTCATTGGGATGGCTGAGGCCGGCGACTTCCCAGATGCCAGGTAGGGCGTTGTGGGCGATCGCATTTCGCACAGCCCGCGCTGCGGCCACGGTCGGGTCTTGCCCATGCTGGTCGATGCCCATGCCCATTTCGATGATGAAGCGTTTCCGGGTCATATCCGCAGTTCACTAAATCCGCAGTTCACTAAATCCGCAGTTCACTAAATAGCATCAGCAGTCCACCCAGCACCCCCACCACCGCAATTGTGCCCAGCGCGTTGAGCTTTTGGGGTAGCGGTTGGGCGGCGGGTTGTAGCCAAAAGGATAGCGTGCGGGTGACCCACGGCATCACCAGCCAGGTCAGGATCGAACAGGAGATAAAGTTGTCCAATAGCATAGCGCTGGGGTGGGGCAGGTTTTTCATAATGCCCAACGCCCCCAACAGCACCGACTGAATCATCAGCGTCGGATATAGCCCTAGCACGACCGCCAGGTTTTGCTTCCAGGCAGGCGGGCCCAAGCCCATTTGCTCGCCGCCGATCTTGGGTGAAAACCAGCCCTCTAGCCCGGTGGTAAAGGACTTGAACTGGTAGGACTCGACGGGGTGATCTTCGGCATTGATCACGGCTTCCCGATCTTCTGACTTGAGCCAGGCGTTGAGATTCTCCGGCGAGTCAAAATGAACGATGGAATACCACTTGAGCTGGCTTTTGCCTTTGAGGGGCGGCAGCAGATCAGTCCGAATGTAGCCCTTAAAGCGCCAGGCCGTGCGAGTGAGCTTGGCATGCCACCGGCGAAAAGCAAGTCCTTTGCCACGCGGAACGGTATGTTCAACAACCAAGCTGGCATGGACGGGCTGCTCGGTTTGACGATTAAACATGGGGGTAGGGGTTGAGTAGGTAAAGCGCAGAGGAAATCGGTGTAAAAATTCAGTCGTCTGGGAATCTCACGCTTTTGGCGAGTCTTTCCGGTTTCGACTTCTTTAATGCCTAGTTCTAATTTCCAGCAAAGGAGAGCATACTGCGTCAGGGGATCGTGGATGCTCTATCTGCCGATAGAGGAAAACCCAACTTCAAGAGAGAGACGGCTGAACCTGTTGCCATGAGCAAATCGTGGGCATAACAGGAGCGCGGAACCCAAGGTAGACCCAAGGGGGATGTATCTGGTCGTACAATCCTGCTGCCGGATTTGCGCTAGTTCTAGGCTAAACAATTGCTCAACAAGTTTCGTCAGCTAGCGCAGAGCCTTGACCAGAGTGCCAGACAGCTTTTAAGCGGCGCATTCTGCAAAATTTTGGAAGCTTTGGGCGATCGCCCCATTTCACATCATAAAATCACCCTAATCTTTCGCCGTTTGAGCGAAATTGGGTTCTTCTACCTTCAGCCGTTATTTTTGCCGATCCTGTGACACAGCAACTCGAAACCCAACTGGCGATTACGATTAATGGCGATCGCGTCCGCCTTAAGAATATTCCCCTCACCACCACGCTGCTCGATTTTCTGCGGCTGACGGGGCGCGTCGGCACTAAGGAAGGCTGCGGCGATGGCGACTGTGGAGCCTGCACGGTGGCAATTGTTGGCACAGGCACTGATGGCAAACCCCACTATCAAGCAGTCAATAGCTGTCTGATTCCGCTCGGCTCGGTGGTGGGGCGCGAAGTGATCACCGTGGAAGGGGTAGCGAATGGCAAGCTGCATCCCGTTCAGGAGGCGATGGTGAGGCTGGGCGGCTCCCAGTGCGGCTACTGTACTCCCGGTTTCATCATGAGCATGTTCGCTGCCTATTACGACGGCAAGCTAGACGATGTAGCCGTGGAAGGCAACCTCTGCCGCTGCACAGGCTATCTGCCGATTCGGCGGGCAGCGCAGGCGGCTGCTGCTGAAACGCCATGCGACCATTTCAGTGAGCATCTGATGCAAGCCAACGCCGACCTGATGCCCTACAGCTACACAGGCGACGGTCAGTTTTATCGGCCGACGCGGTTGCAAGAAGTGCTGGAACTGCTGCGCGACCATCCCGACGCGACGCTGGTGGCGGGCGCAACGGACTTGGGGCTGGAGCTTCAGCGGCGCGAGTTTCCGGTGATGATTTCCTTGGAAGCGGTGGCGGAACTGAAAACGCTGGTGCAGACCGACGAATTCGTGGAAATCGGCGCGGCGGTTCCCCTCAGCCACATCGAAAGCCAACTCCACGGCTTGTTTCCCTGCATGGACGAGATGATCCACTGGTTTGCGGCGCGGCAGGTGCGAAACCGGGCGACGCTGGGTGGAAATATTGGTACCGCCTCCCCGATTGGTGACCTGCCGCCGGTGCTGCTGGCGCTGGATGCAGAGCTAAAGCTGGCGAGCTTAGACAGTGAGCGGGTGATGTCTTTGTCGCGCTTCTTCAAGGGCTATCGCCAAACGGAACTGCAACCTGGCGAAGTCATCAAGTCAGTGTGGATTCCCAAAGGTCTGACACCAGGCGCAACACAGCGGATCAGCCAGTCTTACAAAATTGGCAAGCGCGGCACCGACGACATCAGCATTGTGGCGGCGGCCTACGTGGTGGATCTGGACAGCGAGAAGCGGGTGGTTCATGCGCGGCTGGGCTATGGCGGCGTAGCGGCGACCCCCATTCGAGCGTCTGCGGTGGAAGAATTTCTGCTGGGCAAGCCCTGGAATGCGGACACGGTGCAGCAAGCCAAAGCCATGCTGGACAACGCCTTTACGCCGCTGACGGATTTGCGGGGCAGCGCTGAGTATCGCAAGATGCTAGTGGCCAATTTGTTTGAGAAGTTCTTTGTCGAGTTTGCCGCAGCGGCGGGGGTGGAGCTATGAACATGGTTGGTCAACGCAAGAGCCATGAAAGCGCCGAGGGACACGTCAGCGGCAAGGCCGTCTACACCGACGACCAGCGGATGCCCAGCGGAATGCTGTCGATTTATCCGGTGCTGTCGCCCCACGCCCATGCCCGCCTTCTCAGCATCGACACGGCTCCAGCGCTGGAGGTTGAGGGCGTGGTGACGGTGCTGACGGCCGCCGATGTGCCCGGCACGAACAATACGGGTGTGATTCGCCAGGATGAGCCGCTGTTTCCCACGGACGAAGTGAGTTACTGGGGCCAGGCGATCGCCTGGGTGGTGGGCGAAACCGAGGAGGCGGCGCGGCTGGGAGCCGCCAAGGTGACAGCGGAGTATGAGCCACTGGAAGCGGTGCTGACCATCAAAGGGGCGATCGCCGCTAGCAACTACCACAACGATCCACAGTTCATCCGCCGGGGCGAGGTGGATCAGGCGATGTCCACCGCGGCCCACGTCATCGAGGGCGAACTGGAGATGAACGGGCAAGATCACTTCTACCTGGAAACCCACACCAGTTGGGTCGTACCTGATCCAGAGGGCAACTACCTGGTCTATTCCTCCACCCAGCACCCCAGCGAAACCCAGACCATTGTGGCGCGGGTGCTGGGCGTGCCGACTAACCGCGTCGTCTGCACCTGCCTCCGAATGGGCGGCGGCTTTGGCGGCAAAGAGTCCCAGGCAAACCCAATGGCGGCAGCGGCCGCTGTCGCAGCGCATAAAACAGGTCGCCCGGTGCGTGTGAAGCTAGAGCGCCACCACGACATGATCCTGACGGGCAAGCGCCACGGCTTTTTGGGGCAATACAAGGTCGGCTTTGACGGCAAGGGCAAAATCCTGGCGCTGGATGTGGCGCTCTATGCCGATGGTGGCTGGAGCCTCGACCTCTCGCCGCCCGTGCTGATGCGGGCCATGCTGCACGTCGATAACGCCTACTACATTCCTAATATGCTGGTGCGCGGGCTGATCGTGAAGACCAACCGCGTGTCGAACACTGCCTATCGAGGCTTTGGCGGGCCCCAGGGAATGCTGGTGATCGAGGACGTGGTGGATCGGGTGGCTCGGCATCTGAATCTGCCGCCGGATGTGGTGCGCGAACGAAATTTCTACCACGGCGAGGGCAATAGCAATACGACGCACTACGGCCAGGTGCTGGTGGACAACCGCATTGCCCGTGTGTGGCAAGAGGCGAAGGAACGCGCCCGCTACGCCGAGCGGGCCGCCGCCGTGGCCGAGTTTAATCAGCAAAACCGCTACAAAAAGCGGGGACTGGCGATTACCCCAGTCAAATTCGGCATTTCCTTTAACAAGGTGCAATATAATCAGGCAGGGGCGCTGGTTCACATCTACACCGACGGCAGCATCCAGCTTAACCACGGCGGCACGGAGATGGGACAGGGGCTGCATACCAAGATGCAGCAGGTGGCCACACGGGCGTTGGGGGTGACGCTCGACCGCATCCGCATGATGCCCACCAGCACGGATAAAGTGCCCAATACCTCCGCCACGGCTGCTTCCAGCGGCGCTGACCTGAACGGGCAAGCGGTGAAAAACGCTTGCGAAATCCTCAAGTCGCGGCTGGCTCCCGTTGCCGCCAAGCTGCTGGATTTTGACGCAGCCGAAGAGATGGTGTTTGAGAACAACGAGGTCTATTGCCGCACCTATCCCACGGCACGGGTGTCGTTTGATGCGGTGGTGCAGCAGGCCTATGGCGATCGCATTAGTCTCTCGGCCACAGGCTTTTACCGCACGCCGATGATCCACTGGGACCCTGTGACCGCTACGGGTCGCCCCTTTTACTACTTTGCTTATGGCGCGGCGGTGAGCGAGGTGGAAGTGGACGGCTTTACGGGCACCTTCAAGCTGCGCCAGGTAGACATTGTGCATGACGTGGGCGAATCGCTGAACCCGCTGATAGATCAGGGGCAGATCGAGGGCGGCTTTGTGCAGGGCATGGGCTGGCTGACGATGGAAGAACTGGTGTGGGACGACCAGGGCCGCCTCCGCACCTTCGCCCCCAGTACCTACAAAATCCCCACTATTAGCGAGATTCCAGAACAGTTTCACGTCCACCTGATCGAGCGGGGTAGTCAGGACGGCACGATCTACGGCAGCAAGGCTGTTGGCGAACCGCCGTTTATGCTGGCTATGTCCGTTCGCGAGGCGATCCGCGCCGCTGTCGCCGCCTTCGGAAATGCCGCCGTGGTGGAACTGGCCGCCCCCGCCACCCCAGAAGCGACTCTGAGGGCGATCGCCGCCGTTCGCAGCGCCACTGTTCCCGTCGAAGCCGCGCTGTCGCCTACGTCAGCCTAGGGTCAACACCCAAACCGACTCCGGCCAAAATCTTGAGAAAACTAGATAGAGCTTGAGAAAAGGGGCGATCGCCCCTCCCTTTTATGTCTCATTCACCTCTTATGTCTAGGTTCTTAATCCAAGTTCTT
>JBDNCP010000243.1:0-5616 GCA_046719575.1 Cyanobacteriota bacterium | reverse complement strand
TGAAAATTAGACTTCTGAAAATTAGACTTCTTGCGTGAATCGTGGCGCGGTACCGCTGCGCTACGATTCACACCCTCAAAACAGCATTCATGCAAGAGGTTTATTGATTGAAAATCAGTTGAAAATCAATTGAAAATCAATTGACTCAGTGCTTCTTGACTCCTACCTGTTGACGCTGCTTTCCTCAGGGCCTATGTTAGGCACGGATTAAGTTTTGCGGGACACTTCCCATGAGTAGGACAGAATCAAGGAAGCCAGTATGATATGCAAGAGCCTTGGAGGGGGACGGAGTGCGGCTGTTTAAGACCATTGCAGGACTGCGCTCCTATCTGGCGTTGTGCCGTCAGGGGTCAGATGGTGAAGCGGCGGCGCAGGCTGGGCGATCGCTCGGTCTGGTGCCCACAATGGGCGCACTGCACGAGGGACACCTCAGCCTAATTCGCCGCGCCCGCCAGGAAAATGCGACGGTCGCTGTAAGCATTTTTGTCAACCCGCTGCAATTTGGTCCGCAGGAAGACTTTCACAAATATCCCAAAACCCTGGCGCAGGACAGCGAACTATGCGAAGCAGCAGGCGTGGATGTCATCTTTGCCCCTAGCGCCGAGGAACTGTATGGCGGACGCAGCGGCTCCAGAAAGGATATACTGACGCAGGTGATTCCGCCGCAAGCAATGATGGCAGTGCTGTGCGGGCCGCATCGGCCCGGGCACTTTGAAGGCGTGGCGACGGTGGTGGCAAAGCTGCTCAACATTGTGCAGCCCGATCGTGCCTATTTTGGACAAAAAGACGCTCAGCAGCTTGCTATTCTGCGGCGTATGGTGGCGGATCTAAATCTACAGGTTGATTTGATTGCCTGCCCCACCGTGCGCGAAGCCAGCGGGCTAGCAATGAGTTCGCGCAACCAATACCTTTCGCCAGAGGAGCGCTCCCACGCTGCTGCGCTTTATCGCAGCTTGCATCGGGCTGAGCAGGCGTTTCACCAAGGCACTCGCAACAGTCAGGAGCTAATTGCAATCGTGAAGGAAGAGTTATCAACGGTCTCGGCGGTGCGGCCGCAGTATATAGAGCTGGTGCATCCAGAGACGATGGTGCCGCTGGACGCAGTGGAGGAGCGCGGGCTGGTGGCGATCGCCGCCCACCTAGGCAGCACGCGCCTGATCGACAACATTGTGCTGAGCGCCCGCAAGCCAATCATCGCTATTGACGGCCCCGCCGGAGCCGGGAAATCTACCGTTGCCCGCCGCGTTGCTGCCGAGCTGGGTTTGCTGTATCTCGACACGGGAGCTATGTATCGTGCCGTCACTTGGCTAGTGCAGCAGTCGGGGGTAGAGATTTCGGATGAAGCGGCGATCGCCGAACTGGTGAGCCAGAGCGAGATTGAGCTAGTCCAGGTGGCGGGCGGACAGGACGGAGCAGCCCCCCACCCCAGCACGCCCTCTCCGCTGATGGTGCTGATCAACGGGCAGGATGTGACCCGCGAGATTCGCACGCCAGAGGTAACGGCGCAGGTATCGGCGATCGCCGCCCAAGGCGAAGTTCGCAAAGCGCTGGTGAAGCAGCAGAAAGAATATGGTCGGCGCGGCGGCGTGGTGATGGACGGGCGCGACATCGGCACGCAGGTCTTTCCTGATGCCGAACTCAAGATTTTCCTGACGGCTTCGGTACAGGAGCGGGCTCGCCGCCGCCAGCTTGACCTCAAAGAGCAAGGGCAAACAGAGGTGTCTCTAGAAGCCCTGGAGCAAGCCATTTTTGAGCGAGATCAGAAAGACAGCAGCCGCAAGATCTCGCCGCTCCGCAAAGCCGACGACGCGATCGAACTGGTGACCGATGGTCTGACAATCGAGGCAGTTGTAGCCAAAATTATTGGTCTATATCGCGATCGCCTTTCGTCTGGGGACTGAGCCTAGGCGGCGGGTTCAGGCAGGCGAATTCAACCAGAAAAGGAGCAGCGGTAGACTGAGAGAGCGTTTTTAGCGCCAGTGAAGCTCAGGATTGACCTAGTCAATCGAGATAGACTGCGGCCCGCTGCCGTTGCTGCTGGGCGGCACGTTGCCAGCAGGAGAACTGCTGCCTGCTTGCTGGTCGAGCCAGCTTTTTACGGGGTCGTCATTGAGATTGAGCCGAAATAGCCCCGAAAAGAAGCCGCCCAAAAAAGCAACTGGGTGGCTAGTGATTTCTCGAACGACGGGCGTTAGCTCATCCAAAAACATTTCTCGCACTCCACTATAGGTTCTAAGCTGGGCAGAATGCAGAAGGGCGCGGCATCTGGCGATCGCCCTTGCTATATTCTCCGCTTCCTGTCAAATCCACTCCGGTCAATTGCAGGTCAGATATTTTTATCGTCGCCCTCCAGCACTGGGCGGGCACAAAAAACGCAAGTCCTGCATCGACGAAGTTGCTATAGATCCTAGCGTGAATCTCCAGACATCGCGAGGGGCAGGCGCACTGGCGCATCTAGCGCAAACCTACAGTGCAAAATCTTTCGCCACCTCAGCCCGCGAGGTGGGCTGGTTGACCAGAATTCCCTCGCCGCCTAGCACCTCTAGTGGCTTGCCTTCGATGGTAATCCACACCTTTGCGTCTGGCTCCAGCGTGGTGGCGGTGTAGACCACTTGCGCCAGCCGTCCCGTCATCGAGGTGCTGCCGCCGCCTTGGGTAAAGCTGCTCGACAGGTCAACATGCACGCCGTCGTCTTCGACCTCGACGCTGCGGAGGGTAGTGTCGCGGGGAATCGTAGACCCCACGGTGTTGTCGCTCGGCCCCAGCAGCAGCGCCTCGAAGGTCGCTTTAAGGATCTCTTCGGGGCGATCGCCCGACTCCACAGACACCGAAGCCGGAGCCAGCGTCGTTTTTTGACCGTCATCCTTCAGCCAATAGACCTGCACCGTCCGCTGTTGCACCACGGCGATCGGCTCACCCGTCGGCTCTGCGCTGGGCGATGCCGCCGCATCTGGTTCCTGAGCAATAGGCGGATTTTCCAGGGGTTGCGCCAGCGGCGACGGAGACACGGCCACCGTTGGCTCTGGCTGGGGCACTCTGGAGGTCACTGTCTGCCAGGTAAACCAGGCTGTGGCGCTGCCCGCCGCCAGCACCACCCCCGCCAGCGCCGCCACCACGCCCATCGGCAAGCGGCTAGGCGACCCAGATGACTCGCTCACCTCAGGGTTTTCCGCAGGGTTGTTTGGCAGGGGTTGATCTTGAAACGAATGATTATCCATAGAATCGTCCCCGGTTCAGGGGTTAAGGGTTGGGGGTTAAAAGCTAAGCCTGGTGAGGGTTAGAAGGGTTGCTTTGCTCAAGCGGCGCAGAGCGTGGTGAAAGACGCAGGGCGATCGCCCCCGTTCCGGTGCGTCACCCTCTCAGCCAGCGCTGATCCAGGTTTCGAGACGGACTGGAGCGGATTTTGTTCCGTTCCGCTGCGCTAGCGCCCTGGAAGATGTGCCCCATCTCCTTTATTCTAGAAATCTCGCCCCCATCCGGTGCAGTTTTTCGGCAAACTGCAACATCCGGCTAAACGCACAAACTCTTCCCAGGAGGCCGGAACCCAGGCATTGGCGACTTGAGCAGGAGTGAGTTGAACCATTAGCGTTTCTGAGGATGAAAGGAAGGGGAGCTAGAGGGCGATCGCCTCCTGTACCCACTGTTGGAGCGTGGGCACGACCTGATCCAGCGCGATTTCTTGAGATTCTTTGGTAGCCCGTTTGACGACCTCGACCTTGCCCTGCTGGAGCGATCGCCCGGTCACCACACGGAAGGGAATACCGACGAGTTCAGAATCTTTGAACTTCACCCCGGCGCGTTCGTCGCGGTCATCCAGCAGGGTTTCCACACCTGCTGCATTGAGGTCAGCATAGAGCTTTTCGGCGGCTTCGACCTGAGCCGCGTCGGTGATGTTGGGGATGACGACAATGGCGTGATAGGGGGCGATCGCCACGGGCCAGATAATGCCATCTTTGTCGTGGTTTTGCTCCACCGCCGCCTGCGCCAGCCGCGACACGCCCACCCCGTAGCAGCCCATCACCAGCGGCAGTTCTTCGCCCGTTTCGCTAGTGTAGGTCGCGCCCATCGCTTTGGAATACTTGGTGCCGAGCTGGAAAATGTGCCCGACTTCAATGCCGCGTGCGGTTTGCAGGATTTGGCTGGGGTCGTGAATCGCGCGATCGCCCGGCCGCGCTTTGCGAATATCCACCACGTCTGCTGGCAGTAGGTATTGCGTGCCCCAGTTTGCGCCGACGACGTGAAAGCCAGACTCGTCAGAGCCAGTGACAAAGTTCTGCAAGTCCACTGCCGTTTTGTCTACCAATCGCAGGAATTTGGGATGCAGTTTTTCCTGCTTGTCGATGTAGCGGTCTTCCAAACCGGGGGAGATGTAGCCCAGGGGTAGCGGTTTCGTCGCCCACTTGGCCTGTGCCTCGGCATCGGGTACAGTCAGCGCCAGCAGGGTTTTGCCGCCAAAGCGATCGCCCAGTTTTACCAGTTCATTGGTCAGCTTGACTTCGTTTACGTCTTGGTCACCGCGAATGCTGACCAGCACCAGTACCGTCACACCATTGTCATAAACCGCTTGATACAGCACGTTTTTAACAATCTGCGTCGGCGAACATTTGAGAAACTCCGCTAAGGTGTCAATCGTGGGCGTGTTGGGCGTGTCTAGCTTTTCAAATTTGGTGAAGGTGGAGGGCACGGCATCGGGCGGCAGCGACACGGCTTTTTCAGTATTCGCCGAATACTTGCCGTCCTCGGTGTAGAGGATCTCGTCCTCGCCCGCGTCCGCCAGCACCATAAACTCCTGCGACCCCGACCCGCCGATCGCCCCGGAGTCGGCCTCCACCGGGCGGAACCGCAGCCCCGCGCGGGTAAACATGTTGCGATAGGCGCGATCCATGTCGGCATAGGTCTGCTTCAAACTCTCCTCGCTCGTGTGAAACGAGTAGCCGTCCTTCATGATGAACTCGCGTCCGCGCATCAGCCCAAAGCGGGGACGAATCTCGTCGCGGAATTTGGTCTGAATTTGGTACAAATGCAGCGGTAGCTGACGGTAGGAGCGAATCATGTCGCGGGCGATCGCCGTGATCACTTCCTCATGCGTCGGCCCCAGCGCCACCTCGCGGTTTTGGCGATCCGTCAGGGTAAACATGATGCCCTCTGCCTGGGTGTAGGTATCCCAGCGTCCGGACTCTTTCCACAGTTCTGACGGCTGCATGGCGGGCAGAAGCACTTCCTGTGCGCCTGTCGCGTTCATCTCTTCGCGTACGATCTGCGACACCTTTTGCAGCACCCGCCACATCAGCGGCAAGTAGGCATAAACGCCGCTGCCGATGCGCCGAATGTAGCCCGCCCGCAGCAGCAGCTTGTGGCTGGGAATCTCTGCCTCTGCCGGGTCTTCGCGCAGGGTGACAAATAGCATCTGAGACAGGCGCATCGCTGAGTCGTCCTTCCTACTAACGTTTGCGTTCGTTCTCTCAGTCTACCGAACCCCCTGCCCCTCGCATCGTTTTGTGGGCGATCGCCCCCAATTCGCGTCTCCCATTCCAACGCATTCGAGGCAGGGGGTATGGTTTGGTCAAAGGCGATCGCCCTCCCGGAGCCACCCCACGAATCCGCAGTCTTATGCTC
>JBDNCP010000242.1:0-5715 GCA_046719575.1 Cyanobacteriota bacterium | reverse complement strand
TCGCGTCCGCGCACGAAGGGTTTTAGCACTTCTGCCGAAGATGGATGGGCAGCAATCAGCGCATCGCGGGTGGCTCGATCTACCACAAACGCTTCGTTCAATCCTGTCAAGATTCCCCGATAAGATCGCTTGTTTACCTTGTTTACATATTCACCTAGCGGTGTTCCAGCCTCTCGCAGCTTTTCTAGCAGCCGTAGCGTGCTAGGAGATTCTAGTCGCCAACCGTCGGGGGTCAGTTCTTTTTGCAAAATCAAGAAGCTCTTGGTTTGAAAGACTGAAGCAAAGGTTTCTAAGTTGTGGTTGGGCTGCCAGGTGAGGGCTTGGGTGCTGTGGTTTTGGGGTTTGGTTTTGCGAATCAGCAAAATGCTGGGATAGGCGATGGCTTCAAACACATTGGCATCGCCAAAGTCGATCAGGTAATGAATGGTGCTTTGCTCTGCCAAAAACTTTCGCAGCTTTTCTCCATAGCCCGATCGCATATATTTGTTGGAGGAAATGTAGGTGAGGTATCCTCCAGGTTTCAGCAGGTTAAAGCCCTGCTCGTAGAAGTAGACAAACAAATCAGCCGTGCCTGTGTAGCATTGATAGTCTTGCTGAAGCGCGGGCTTGAGTTCTTTGAATTGCTCTTGGCGCACATAGGGTGGGTTGCCGATGACGATATCAAACCCGCCATTTTCAAACACATCTCGAAAATGCAGATGATATTGAAAGAAGGTGAGGGAGCGTTCTCCACTTAGCACCTGTTGCTCAAACTGGTTCAGGGCAATGAGGGTTTGGGCGATGTGGGCTTGCTTGTCTTTTAGGTCTTTGGAAGGGCGCTTTAGCAGGCTGAGCTTGCGGGTGGTTTCTTGCTGCTGTTCTGTCAGGTATTCGCGGCGATCGGCGATGGCTCGCACAAAGACCGATCGCTCGGCTTCTAGGATTTGTGCCCTCAGCTGTTGGCGGGTCGCGGCATCTGCGCTGTAGAACTGTTGCTCTAGGTTGATCAGCGCTTGAATCTCGGCTGAGAGGGGCGAGATGGTGGGCAGGGCGAGTTGCGTGTCTTTGCGCGGGTCGGGAATGATGTGTTCGCCGTTGATGGTGGAAATCAGCGAATCGCCACACATCAGCTTATAGTCTAGGTTTGGCAGGGGTTCCACATCTTCGATATGGGGAATATCTACCACCAGCGACAGCCACATCCGCAGCTTGGCAATTTCGATCGCTTCTGGCTTGATGTCTACGCCGTAGAGGTTGTTGGCAATGATCTCCCGTTTCCATTGGCTGATGGCAAGGCTGCCCCGCTGCACAGTGATGCCCTCTCGACGGGCAATGACCTGCCGCACTGCCAAAATCGCTTGCAGCATTCCTAGCGGAAAAGCGCCCGACCCCACGGCTGGGTCAAGCACTTTCACGGTTTCGATGGCTTTTTTCAGGGTTTTTGCCTGCTCTCGGCTGAGCGTTTTGCTAATTTCTGCATCGGGTGCGTCTGGCTCTAGCTCCATCAGTTCTCGGATGGTTTCTAGAGCAATGCCGCTTTGATTTGCCAAATAGCGACACAGCACCTCAGTACACATAAAGTTGACGATGCCTCTGGGGGTGTAGAATGTGCCGCTTTGGCCGCGTTCTTCTTTTGCCAATAGGTTTTCAAACACCTTGCCCAGCATCTCTGGGTCAACGGCAACATCTTCATCGCCCTGCACATTTTCTGAGATGGTGAAGTTGTAGCTGTTGAAAAATGCCAAGATGCTATCCTGGCTGCCAGGGTCAAACAGAGCATTGGGGAGCCGAATCTGGTCTGGTGTTTCTCGCCCAACGAGGTCTCGCACGCCTGGGCCATAGTCTCGGTCAAACAAGCCGCCGTTGAGGTAGGGAATTTTGCCCCATTGCGATTCCAAGTTTGGACGGTCTTGGTTGAGGGTTTCAAAAAAGAGGGGTTCTAGAACGGTGGCATAGTAGTCGGTGTCGTTGGGGTCGGGCCGGAGTTGTCGATATTGGTTGGTGAGGAAGCGGCGATCGCCCGCCAGAAATTCCTTCTTTTGCAAGAAGTAGAGAAACATGATCCGCCCCAGCAGCCGCTGAGAAAACTGGTGCAGACGGTCGGCATCCTCAAAATAGGGTTCAGGGTTCCACTGCTTGACGGCTGCTTGAACGCGGTCAAACAGTTTTTCATACCCTCGGTAAAAGTCTTTGGTGAGCCTGTCAACATCGAAGGCTTCGGATTGGGCTTTGTAGAGCGCGGCTGGGCTTAAGTCGCGAGCGGCGATCGCTTCTAGTCGGTCTCGGTCGTAGGCAGTGGGGTTGGTTCGGTCGATCAGCAGCTTACGAATGCTGACCTTGAGGTTCATTTTGGCATCAAAACTCTTGCGAGGATTGACCAGCATCAAGCGGTCATAGGCTGGGTTTGTTGCCAATAACAGATAGTTGGCGGGGCGCTTGACCAGAGCAGTGGCGATCGCCTTCATGCGGTTACTGGCAACACTGGGCGACTCCCACTCGTCAGGCCGAAGCTGGAACAGCAAAACCTGTAAGGTATCTGCTCCCTGCGTGTAGTCTGCAATGAGATAGGCAGTATCAATTGCCTCAGCACTTCTTGCAGGCAGTTCAAGCGCTTCAACTGGCAGCGGCTGAGCCGTCACAACAACGGGATAGCCCAACCTGGCAAATAGAGCAGCGATCTTCTCAGGACTTGCCAAGTTTCGAACATCGTCAAGTTGCAGTAACCGCTCTGGCATATTGCTATTGCTAAAGCCCTGAGTCCAAGACCCGCAATGACTGGCTAATACCCCTCTGGGATACTCTCTAAGATACTCCTTGTAGTGCGAGTTCAAAACACCACAAAGATCAGAAAAGATCAGACCTTACGGATTCGAGAACGTGTTGAACTCACCATTTCGGGGACGGGACGGGGCCGAAAAAGGAGCCGCCTCTGCCGCCTCTATGGTGGGCTGAGCAGGCTGTGCGGGAGCCGTGTAGATGTCTCGTCCGTCGAATTGGGGACGGGGCGGAGCCGCAGCGTTGCCCCCCGGTAAACCCGTTTGCCCCCCTAAAAGACCGGAGCCTGAAATAGAGGAATCAGGCACAGGCAAACCAGCAGGAAGGGCTGTGGACGCACCAATCGGCTGACTCGGAGCAACGGCTGGTAGAGGCTGGACACCCAGCGGCGGCAGGTAGCCCGTGCTGCCCGGTGGTGGTGAGGTGCGGGGCAGGTAGGGGCCCGACAGCGTTGGTGTCGAGAAGGCCGGAGTGAGGGGAGGTTGGCTCAGGGGTGGGGCGGGGTCTCCAGGGATGGGTTGCAAGACAGCACCACTGGGAACTGCGCTAGGGACTCTGGGGAGAACGCGAGATGGGTCGGCTGGAAATGGCTCGACTGTGGAAAGGGGATTGCTGGAGCCTGACTGACGCTGGAGCGCCGATTCCAGGGGGCTAACGGGGAGTGACGGCTGAGACGAGGTAGCGCCGGGAACAGGGCTGCTAACTGTGCCTAAGGGGGCGATCGCCGGACTGGGCAACACGGGGCTGGTCGTGGGTGGAACGGTGACCGTGTTCAGAATTGGGTCTGGCTTGGCTGCACCATGAGTTGAGCGGGAGGCAGAGGGGGCCGGGTTGAGCAACGGCAAATCTGTGGGGGCGATCGCCGAAGGCGCAGGCAGATTGGAAGACGAACCCGTCTGACTTGGCGACTTGAGCGCCCCAGGAGGGCGATCGGGGGAAACAAGCGGCTCCTCTAGCGTCAGGGGCGTTCCCCTTGGGAATCGACGCGCTCCCAGCACAGGCAGGTTGTCAATATCGATCTGAGCGCGATCGCCCGTTAACCACCTTTGGCCTGCTGCGTCTGGCTCAGAGAGACTGGGGGGTAAGGCGACCTCTCCAGAAGAGTTGGAGCCGGAGTCTAGCGGGCGATCGCCCAACACATCTGTCAGCAGGGCGGGGCGCTGCCAATCGGCCCACGCCAAAGCCAGCGCCACTAGGGGCACCGTTGCCGATAGCCAGACTCTAGGGCGCAAGAGCAAGCGCACTCGGCTACGAGAGTAGCGATGGGTTCGAGAAAACCGGATGGGCGAAGGCATAACCCAGAAAGACAGTAAAAACGGCAAAAAAATGGCTGATTAAGAGAAACAGCGTAGCTGGTCGGGGGCGATCGCTCCTCCCCGTCGGAGGCTTAAAAATTCTTAAGATGAAGTCAGATGAATCGGTCAACCGTCAAACAGGTGCGGAATCAAGCAGGCGCAAATCGAACAAACCTACCCGTGTAAAGACCCCCTGATTCTATCAGCGACATCCAAAACTGCCATAAACTTAACTAGAGCTTCGTAGTTCCTTCACATAAAGCGTCCTGAAAATCATTTCCTTAAGGAATTTGCGGATTTTGCGAAGAATCCGTGAACTACAACTCTTAACCTGGATTTCCAGAAAGGATCTGGGCACGGGCAGTAGTTTATGAACGCGCTATTCTTAAAAGACGTAAACAGATATTCTGATTATCGGTAGGGTCTTTAAGGTCTATAGATGCTGCGGCAGTGTTTATAGGTTAGCTTTCTAAAGCTTACGAAAGCTTAGATTTCTGAGTCATCTAGGGTTGCCGAGCAAAAGCTTAGTGCAGCAAGGCTATAGGCTATAGCTACCCTTCCAGCGCTGACCGACAGGAGAAACGGCTGTGAACATCTTTGGAATTGGTCTGCCAGAAATGGCGGTGATTATGATTCTGGCGCTGCTGATCTTTGGCCCGAAAAAATTGCCGGAGATTGGGCGGAGCTTGGGCAAGGCGATCAAAGGCTTCCAGGATGCATCTCGCGAGTTTCAGGAAGAATTCAAGAAAGAAGCAGAGCAACTTGAGAAAACCATGAGCCAGCCAATGGAAGCCAAGCTAGAGCCGCCCGCGCAAAAGGTCCTCTCGGCAACGGAAACAGCCGAACCGACGGAGGCTGAGGTCATCACGCCCGTCGAAGAAGATGCTGCCAGCCCCTCCCAACCGGGCTAGACGATGGGGGAGTCTCGTGATAGGGCGATCGCCCCTACGCCTCAGCTCATTGTAGGTCTGGGCAATCCGGGCGCTAAGTATGACCGCACCCGGCACAACGTCGGCTTTATGCTGCTGGACGAGCTGGCCCGCTCTTGGCAGATCAACCTAGCAGATTACAAAAAATTTCAGGGCATCTTTGGAGAAGGCATCGGCCCACACCGTGACAAGATTCGCCTGCTCAAGCCCCAGACTTACATGAACCTGTCGGGGCAGTCGATTCGCGCAGTGGTGGATTGGTACAAACTTGCGCCGGAGTCGGTATTGGTGGTGTATGACGATATGGATCTGCCACTGGGTCGCCTTCGGCTGCGGCTTTCAGGTTCCGCAGGCGGACACAACGGCATGAAGTCTACGATTTCACACCTGGGTACTCAGAATTTTCCGCGCCTTCGTATCGGCATCGGCAAGCCCAAAACTTTGGCCCCCGAAGACAAAGACACGGTTTCCCATGTCTTGGGGCAGTTTTCTAAAGCAGAAACAGAGGTCTTGAACGAAGTGCTGCGGCTCTGTGAAGAGGCGATCGCCCTTAGCCTCAAGCAAAGCACAGAAAAAGCCATGAGCCTTTATAACAACCGGGCTGTGGGCAACTCGCCGCCAAGTCAGTAGAGATTCTGGTAACGGCGGCAGGTGCGAAAGATGCCCCGATCGCCGAAACCTGACCTCGAAACCCGACCTCTGCATTCCGCTACGACTTCGCTACGACTTTGCTACGA
>JBDNCP010000241.1:0-5786 GCA_046719575.1 Cyanobacteriota bacterium | reverse complement strand
CTGCAAATCTGTCCCTGCAAATCTGTCCCTGCAAATCTGCCACCGCTCCAGGCTGCGCCTCGGCCGCCAAGCCAGCCTACTCCCTCGTCAGACGGCTGCCTCTTTAGCCAGACAGCGCATTCAGAAACCCTGGTTTGGGCACCAGCACCGTTAGCCCGTTGGGAATCGTTTCGACCTCAATCGGCGTAGTGCCAATGATCTCGCCATCGAGAACGACTTTTTGGGGAGGATTGGTGGTCACTTTTAGCCGAGATACGCGCCCATGCACGACGTTTGGCCGCTGCGGGGTGCCGCCGACTAGCGCGGTTCCGAAAATTTGCAGCATGGTGGCGATGCCCTGGAGCTTGTTTTGCACCGAGGCAATCGTGACATCCAACAGCCCGTCGTCGAATATCACCTGCCCTGCGCCCTGGGCCAGCACGGAGGTCGGCGGTGCGGCGTTGGCGATGGTGATGGCGTGGGCTTGAAACGGGTAAACTTGCCCGTCGGCCTCAATTTCGGCTTCAAACAGCGACTGTTGATCCATTGCTTCCCAACCTGCCATCAGATAGGCCAACACGCCCCACTGGTCTTTGAGTTCCCGGCTGGAGCGCTCAATGGTCAGCGCTTCATATCCGATGCCGGCCAGCAGGATCATCGGTAGCCCATTGCAGCGGGCCACATCGACTGTGCGGGTGTATCCGCCTGCGATCGCCTGACAGGCACTCCGAATGGGAAATACTCCTGGCAAGCCCAGCGCCGTGGCGAAGGCGTTGGCTGTGCCCTTGGGAATCACGCCCAGGGGAATCCCGGTGCCAATCAGCGCCTTGGCCACCGCCGACACGGTGCCGTCGCCCCCCGCTGCGATGATGACATCGGGCTGGCTGGCGATCGCCGCTTCGATGTAGTCTGCCGGGTCTTCCTCTTCTGAGGTGGTGTACACATGCAGCGTCATGTGTGGCTCTAGCAGCTGGCGAATCAGCGTCAGGTCTTGGTCTGGAGAGCCTCGCCCCGCAGCGGGATTAAAGACCAAATGGGCAACGGGAACCTTGGTAAGGTGGAGGGCGATCGCCTCGGCCGTTGCCAAATTCGTCGCCAGGGGCACATTGTGGACGTTGCAAATCCGCAGCAGCGCTTGAATATCCGGTTCATGGGGCTGAGCATAGAGCGGATCGACCAAAAAGATTACCGCCAGGATCTTGCCCTCACACACCTCCGCCGAGATCTGCGCGTCGCCGCCCAAGGGCCCCGACAGCATCCGCTCCACCGTCAGGCTGGTCGCATCCTGGATGCGCTGACCCGTCGTGCCCGTAGCAACCAGTCGATGCCGACTCAGCATGGCCTGATGCCGCTGAGCAAACTGAACCATGTCGTCTTTTTTGGAATCGTGGGCAATCAGGGCGATCGTGTTGGGCATTGCTGGCGTGTGCTGGGGTGTTGGAGTGAGGGAAGAGAAAAGAACGAAGAGAGAAAAGCGAAGCGGGAAGCGGGAAGCGGGAAGAACGAAGGGCGAAGAGGTTCCGTTTTTCACTTTTCGTTCTTCGTTCTTCGTTTTTTCCGTCCCCCCTCCCTCACTCCGACTCTTTCCATACTCCCTAAGGCACTTGTACCGGAATTAGCGCATTCTCCGGCAGGTTTGCCACAAATCGGCCCTCGTCTGCCAAAAACACCACCACGCGCAGGGCCCAATCGGGTTCGACTTCTCGCAGGTCGGCCCAAGGCACAGCGACCTCTAGGCAGGTGTCGAGGGCAACCTGGGTCTGGGTGGGGCAGTTGTGCCACTGGAAGTGGTCGCTGGCTTCTTGCAACCAGCGATCGCCCGTCCGCAGGTTAATCCCCAAATGATGGTGGAACAGATAGTTCATCGGCGGTTCATCGGGCAGGTCGGCCAGCGGGGCAGGGCTGTTGTGCATCGTGCGATCGGCGTAGAACCACAGCAGATGCAACTCTGGGGGAATATCCACGCCAATCCGCGTGCCGCTGGCGAAGTCTACTCGCAGGTAGAAATTCAAGTGATCCACCCCATACCAGAGGCGCTGTACCTTGCTGCTGCGGTGCATCGTGCCGCGTGCGCCGCCGACCTCGATGCGTCCTGCTTTGTCCCAGTCTTGCTCGTCGGCGCGGCCGTCGATCATCGGGCTAATGAAGCTATCGGGGCCGTGGCTGCGGGCGCGGGCGTGGTCTTCGACCGGGCGGCGCACGTCCAGTGGCACAGGTTCGTTGAGGGCAACGTAGAGCGCGGTCAGGTGTTCGCGAAACAACTGATCGAACATGGCATCTTGATTGGACGAATGCCCCTCGCCAAACCACCAAAACCAGTCCGACCCTTCGGCGGCGTAGAGCGCTTCCCAGGCTTCGGGGTTGGTTTCTTCGGTGGCTTCGGGATGGGCGGCGAGGACGGCGCGGGCCTGCGCCAGCAGATCCCAGGCGCGATTTTTGGCCGGGTCGCCGATCCAGGTGGTGAAGTTGCCGTCTACCCAAGAGCCGCTGTGGAGGGTGTCGGCGGGCAGCGTTTCTGTGGCGGGGTATTGATCCAGAAATTCCGCCACAGTAACCAGTTCGATGTCGCTGTGGTCGCTCAACTTTTGGTACAGCGCTTCCAGAAAAGGCTTGCCATCGAGCGGATAGTATTCCCAGCAGTTTTCGCCGTCGAGGGCAATGGTGACGAGCCAGGGCTGCTCCAGGCTGGTCGCGCCGTCGGATTGGTGCGACTTTAGCGTGTGGGCGATCGCCTCCAGATGGCTCACCAGGTCATTTGCGCCCGCCTCCGGCTCCATCACGCCGTAGGTAAAGCCGATCAGGTCAGACAGGCGGTGGTCGCGGAACACGATCGAGAGATCGCCATTGGGCGTTTCTAGTCGATAGGGGCGATAGAGTTTTTCCGGTTCCAGCACGTTGCCATGCCCGTCGCGGTGAAAGAAGTGCTTCAGCGTCCAGCCCAGCACCGCCTCATCCGACACCAGCCATTCAAATTCCTGCGCCGCCACCTCCGGTAGAATGGCAGGGCTGACCGACTGCTCCGACGGCCACAGTCCTCGCGGCTTGCAGCCAAACCGTTCCCAATACATCTGCTTGGCCCGCGTCAGGTGGCGGGGAATGTCTTCTGCCCACTGAAAGCGAAAATTGGGCAGGGTCATATCAGGCACGGCTACCCGGCCCGCGTTGGTATCGGCCAGCAGCGGCAAGATCGGATGCGTGTAGGGCGTGGTGATGATTTCGAGCTGCCCTGTTTCCTGCATCTTGCGGTGGTGCGGGATAATGTGGCTGAGGATTTCTTTTTGTTTGGAGTAAATTCGCTGGCGATCGCTCAATGTAAACCCGCGCCCCTGCTCCAGCCATTGCGAAATCTCCGGATCGCCCCAAAACAAGGGATCGATCCACGCCAGGTTGTGCCACGCCAGCAGGTCGCTGTAATCTTGCAGGCTCCAGTGTTCCATGCACCACTCGCGCCCTTTTTCCTGCCGCTGATAATACAGCTCGGCGTAGCGTGGGTGCGGGTCGATCAGCGTGCGGTGGTTGCCGTCAAAGAAATGCTCAATAATAAACTGCTTTTGCTCATGGTCGAGCGTGTTTTCGGGGGAGAGCGCCAGCGTCAGGTATGGGTCAAACGCCGTTCCTGCTACATAATCCTCAATCTGCATCATCAGCGAGGGAACGAGGTTCACCGTTTGATGCAGCTTGGGAAATTGCTCCAAAATCAGGATCAGATCCAGGTAATCCTTCGTGCCGTGCAGGCGCACCCAAGGCAAGCGATATTGTCCGGCAGTACGGCTTTTGTAGAGTGGTTGATGCTGATGCCAGATAAAGGCGACGTAGAGAGGATAAGGCATAGTAACGTTCGATAACGTTCGATAACGTTCGGTAACAGGCGGTGGCGAGTAGGCGCAAACGCAAAAGGCAGGGAACCCGATTGTCCCTGCCTCAGAGTCTACCAACACCTGGATCGGTGCGGCGTAGCCAATTTCCAGAATTTTTTTATGGTTTTGATTAGAGGTGTTACAACACCTGTTCGACTTCAACAATTTCGGGAATGCTTTCACGCAGCTTGCGCTCGATGCCCATTTTCAGCGTCATCGCAGAACTGGGGCAAGAGCCGCAAGCGCCCTGGAGCCGCAGCTTGACGATGGGGCCATCTAGCTCTACCAGTTCCACATTGCCGCCATCAGACATGAGGTAAGGGCGCAGTTCGTCCAGCACCTTTTCTACGTTGTCGGTTGTCAGTTCCATAGTTGTCACTCGTTTTTACCTGAAGAGGCGATCGCCCAGAAGTATTTATCCTTATTGTAAGTGACTGTAGGAAGTCGCTTCTGGATCTCTGGAGCAACTGCTGCCAGTTCTGGAAACAATGAGGGGCTTAACCCCCTATCTCCGTGTATCTTCAGAGGCTTCTATCCCCCTGATTTTCTAAAACATTAATAAAGGGGATCATCTTGACTCTCAGGTGCGATAGTAAACACGGAGCCTGCCAACCCATGATTTCAAGCGCGTGCAAGATGGAAAACCGCTTCGATATCCAGTTTGAAGATGGTGCCGTGGCGGCTGCTCTGCGGACTGAGGCAGACCCTGAGCTATCCCTGGTGCTGGATCAGTTGGGTCTGGTCGAAAAGCGCCCTGTGCTGGTGGTGGTGGGTGGTGCAGGCAAGCTCAGCCGCGACGATCAGGCGCAAGTGCGATCGCTCTTTGTAAAAGTCTTAGCACCACTGGCGGAAACCCTCGGCGCGGCGGTGATTGACGGCGGCACTGATGCGGGCATTATGCGGATGATGGGGCAGGCGCGTCGCCGCACCCACGGCAGCTTTCCGCTGATTGGCATCGTGCCAGACCAGATGGCGATCTTGCCAGGAGGACAGGCGGCCCACCCCGATGCGGCCCATCTAGAGCCAAACCACACCCATTTTGTTCTAGTGCCCGGTCGCTACTGGGGCGACGAATCTGCCTGGATTGCTCGACTGGCCAGCGCCCTGTCTGATGGCTTTCCCTCGCTGACGGTGCTGATCAACGGCGGCGAAGTCACCTGGAGTGATGCATCGCACAATGTGGGGCAGGGCCGACCGCTGCTCGTCGTGGCAGGCAGTGGGCGCACCGCCGATGCCCTATCCGATGCGCTACACGGAAAAATTACCGATGAGCGCGCCCGCAAACTGGTGGCATCGGGGCTAATGCAAGCCGTCGATTTGCGTAGCTCAGAAAAATTGTCTGGCGTGATTCGTGAGATTTTATCGAGTAAAATCCTCTCATGATAACTTAGCCCGACTATCCAAGGTGCATCATGGCTAGCAAAGATCCCTACCGCGAGCAGCTCAAGCAAGACTTTGGCACCTTGTTTAATACCTTGGAGCTAGATGAAACCCAGCGACACTACCTGCGATCGCGCTGGCTAGATCAAGTGCTATGGATGGAGAATAAGGCCGGCAGGGCGCGCGATCGCTATTATCGGCTGCGGTTGACCACGATTATTGGCGGCGTGCTGGTGCCGGTGCTGGTGAGCCTGAATAATGTTGACAATCGCAATGCAGATGCCATCATCCGCTGGTCTACGGTCGGCATCAGCACAGTGGTTGCAGCCTGTGCAGCAGTTGAGGAATTTTTTAAATATGGCGAACGCTGGCGACACTATCGCCGCAGCGTCGAATCCCTCAAAACGCAGGGCTGGCAGTTTTCCCAACTGACTGGACTGTATACCCAATACCCCACCCACGAAGAAGCCTTCGACTTTTTTGCCAGCCAAGTCGAAGATATCATCCAAAAAGACGTAGAAACTTACTCGACGACCGTTGCCGCCGCCAAACGACATGAAGACTCTGCCC
>JBDNCP010000240.1:0-5791 GCA_046719575.1 Cyanobacteriota bacterium | reverse complement strand
TCCCTCTACAGTCCCGGTGGCGCAACGGATTCTGGCGCTTCTCGCTGCACTCGCCCCTGCTGCACAGCGCTGTGCAGCAGTTGCAGCGCCTTCAGGTCTCCTTCGCTCTGCAACTGGGTATTGAGCAGTTGGCGAATCAAGCCTTCGGATTCGACGCTCAGGCAGCCGGTCTGGAGTGCCGAGCGGACGAGCCGATCAATCATAGAACCACGATTAGGCATCATGATGAGTTTTCGATGGCTGATTTAGGGGACTTGAGCAGAGATTCTGAACGAAATTGACATTAGCCTAGGCGCAACGGTCACGCAGCGACCTGTCGGAGTGTCTGAGGGTTCGAGGTGTCTGGGTGGCTGGGCGCTTGATGAAGGCAGCTTGTCCAGGTGAAACTGTGCTGTTGCCTTGTATCAATCATCTTCAGACACATTTCAGACACAAAATCTCATAAAACCTTCAGGTGTCAGAGAACTCAGGTTAATCATCTTAATCAATATTAGGGATTTACGTATTTCCTGGCTTGACGGTGATCGCTCTTGTCCTGTGATGCTAAACGCAGATCAAAAGTGATATTGATCACAGACAAAAATCGTTAAACCTCGGCTTCTTTCGATACACTGTGGGTACTCTTGTTCGATGAAACAGGCGATCTGGCTGAATCGGGCTGCGGTCGGCGCGGCAAGCTATTCTCTGGTTAACCCCTTAAAGACGTTTTGAAATGGCTATGGACTTGGACACCTTCTCTCAGCCGTCTGTGTTGCAACTGGCAAGAGCCGGAGATTTTCGAGCGATCGCCTATTGGCTAAACACCTACCTCGTGCCGCAAAATATCTATGCCCGCGTTGCGGTCGATCGGCCCGGCTGGTTGCTGGTGATGGTGGAGTTTTTCCGAGAGCCAGAGCGCGATCGCCTCAATCGCTTCATTTGCAGCCGCCTTGTCCGGCTCAACTCTGATTTGATCCAGGGAGTGCGCGTACTGGGGCGCGTCATGGGATCTGCCGATATCCGGTGGGATCAGTCCTTTCGGCTGGCCGCCACGCCTGCGCTGCATTCTGCCCTCCCTCTGGCAAAGGCACCCTACCGCAAGCATCAGCGGCCATCAATGGGGCGATCGCCCCGCCGCAGGGTATCTTCTCGTCGCCCCCCAATACAACCCACTCCTGAGAGGGTTCCTGAGAGAGTCGCAAAGCGTCTGGGAGCAAGCCCCGTCCGCCTGCGTCGTCCGGCAGCCGTTCCTTCAAGGGCCTCGGAGGGGCATCCCAGTCGCCCACTCCGCCCGCACCGCCGCAGAACTGCCCCGCATCGGCTGCGTCCAGTCGAGATAACGCTGCCACGGGTAGTGCTGCCCACGGTGCAGCTTCCAGCGGTGCAACTTCCGCCGATTTCAGTAGAACTGCCCCGCATGGACTGGCCAACCATCACGCTGACCCTGCCCAACTGGCAGGCTTGGGGCATGGCCACGGTGCAAACCTTCGATGCGGCGATGGATGCCACTGTACAAGCCTTTAACACCACCGTCGATCGGCTGCTAGACACGGCAGAACGGATTAACCCTTCTCAGGTCAGCCGCATGGCGACCACAGCCGTAGCGGTGTTTTTGGTGGGTTGTGGCGTAGAACTCATGCGGCGACTCGACCCAATAGCCCTGCTGACGGGAACGCCCACCATCACCACGCCAACGGGTCGGATTCCCGTGCTGCGTCCTGCGTCTGACTTGGCTACAGTGCCCGATCCCACCACGGTCACGCTGGCCTTTAGCAGCGAGTCGCCCTTCCGCGTACCGCCGCTGCATGGCCCGGTGCCAGACGCGGCTCCTAGTCCTGCGGCCTATCCCTATCCCGATGTGCTGCTGACGCGGCTCGATCCGCCTTTGTTGGAAGATATTGGAGCCGAGCCGTTGCCCTTGCCCAAGGCGGGGCTAACGATGGTAAATGTGGCTGCGGGGAACCGGGCAGCGGGAAATGGGTCGGCCGATACGCCCGCCGCTCAGATCCGGCAGGCGCTTCAAACCCTAGAACAGCAAGGGCTACGTCCGGTGGGTGCGGGGCGAAACCGTCGCGAGGCCCGCCAGCCCGAAATTGTAGAAGTGCGGGGCAAGCGCATTGCCTATCTGGGCTACAGTGACTCAGACTGGCAGACGGCGAGTTTTTGGCGGGCGGGCACCAATCCGGCGCTGGAGGAGCAAATTGCTGAAGATATTGACGCGATTCGCAGCCAAGTAGATTGGGTGGTGGTGAACTATCGCTGGGGTGAAGCGTTAGCCAGCTTTCCGAGCGATCGCCAGATAAGGTTATGCCGCTTTGCCATTGACCACGGCGCAGATCTTGTCGTGGGCTATCACCCTACTGTGCTGCAAGGTGCAGAGATCTACAAAGGACGGGCGATCGCCTATTCTCTGGGCGACTTTATCTTTCAGCCAGAGGATTCAGGTGGTGCCGCTAACGCCGAACCGGCCGACTACAATACCGCCATGCTAAAGGTGTCGTTGCGGGAAGAACAAATGCGGCTGGAGTTTTTGCCTGTGCAGGTGAAGCAAAATAAAGCGGCGATCGCCCCTGCCGATAAGGGACGAGACATTCTGCGCTACCTGGAGCAAGCCTCAGCATTGTTTGACCAGCCGCTAAAAACGCCGATTATTTTGGATCGTCAGGCTCCTCTTCCTACCACGCCCGCTGTCTCGCCGTCTGACACGCCTACCAGTCCGGGCAAGGCTCCTGGCGATAGCTTCATCGACTATTCTCCGAATGACCCCGTGATTCCTGGCACGGATGAAGTGCCCTCGATCCGCAAAGCCCCTGAGCCAGCAAAGGCAATTTCCAGCCCAGCCATCGACCCAGACGAAACTTCGCAACCCGCTGCCGAGGAGATGATTGCCCCAGTCGAAGCATCGGTTCCCCCTGTAGATGCCAGCCTCAGCGAACCCAGCCCAGACCTATCTCCAGACGCGGTTGTTGACGATTCGGACGGAGATCTGGATACCTCCACGGAGGAGCCGTGGGTCGAATACTGAGAGGCGATAGAGGTTGATAGAGGGCGATCGCCCTTGAATGACCTCTATCAACCTTTCCAGACACCCCTTAGATCAACACTCGCCCACCTCCTTGCGTCCCAGCGGTGCGCTACGCTATCGCTAGCAACACTCAGCGATCATGCTGTAAGTGATACGCACCTTTGCGGCGTGCCTTTGATAATGCGTACCTTGCCCCCCGACCTTCATCCCCCAACCCCCGCACCAGCTTGGGCTGCGGCAATCTTGCACACGGCGCAAGAATTTTCGCCCACGCCTCTAGCTGTTCTGCAAGGGCAGATTCCTGCTGGACTGCAAGGCACGCTCTATCGCAACGGGCCCGGACGGCTGGAGCGGGGCGGGCAGCGCATGGGGCACTGGTTTGACGGCGACGGCGCGATTTTGGCGGTGCGGTTTGGCAATGGCGCGGCGACGGGAACCTATCGCTATGTGCAAACGGCAGGCTACCAGGCGGAGGAAGCAGCAGGACGGCTGCTGTATGGCAATTACGGCATGACCCCGCCAGGGCCGCTGTGGACGAGATTTGGAAAATGGCCCAAAAACGTGGCAAATACCTCAGTGCTGGCGCTGGGCGATCGCCTCCTGGCGCTGTGGGAAGCCGGATTGCCCCACGCGCTCGACCTGGAAACCCTGGAAACCCTCGGCACTGAGAACCTCGACGGACTCGACGGGCTGCCCTTTTCGGCTCACCCCAAGCGCGACGGGCGCACCGGGGAAATTTTTAACTTTGGCGTGTCCTTTGGGCGCAGCGCCGTGCTGAATCTCTATCGCTGTGCAGCAGATGGCGCGGTGAAGCAGCGGGCGGCGATTCCGCTGGAGGGCATTCCGCTGGTGCATGATTTTGCGCTGGCGGGTCGATATCTCGTGTTTTTGGTGAACCCGGTGCGGATCAGCGCGTTGCCGCTGCTGCTGAATTTGCAAAGCGCCAGCGATGCCTTTGCCTGGAAGCCAGAACTGGGCACGCAAATCTGGATTTTTGACCGGGAAAGTTTGGCTTTGATCAGCCGGGGCGAGGCGGAGCCGTGGTTTCAGTGGCACATGGGCAACGGCGCAGAAACAGCGACCTGCGAAATCGTGCTGAATCTGGTGCGCTATCCCGATTTTGCGACAAACCAGTTTTTGAAAGAGGTCGCTACCGGGCGCACCACCACCCGCACCACAGGCACGCTCTGGGAACTGCGCCTCGATCCACAGTCCGCCAGGGTGCTGGAGATGAACGCCGTTGTTGAGCGGGGCTGCGAATTTCCCACCGTTGCACCGAGTGACGTGGGGCAACCGTGGCAGCACACTTACCTCACCGTCCACCCGCCAGAAGCCGAAGGCAAGGGCGAACTGTTTGGGGCGATCGCCCGCTATGACCACGCTACCGACCTGCTCACCGTCGCCCCCGCCGGGCCGCAGCGCTACGTCGTTGAGCCGATTTTCGCCCCCGATGCGGCGCGTCCGGGTCAGGGCTGGCTGCTGACGGTGGTCTACGACGGCGATCGCCATCAGAGCGAAGTGTGGATTTACGCGGGCGATCGCCTGAGTGACGGCCCCATCTGTCGGCTAGGACTGCCCAGCGTCGTGCCCATCGGCTTCCACGGCACCTGGCGACCCGCCCCATAGAAAACCGATTGACCAATGGGGACTGAAAACCAACCACACATGGCCGCTCATCTTTTGCTATAGCATTGGAGGGAACTTGAGCGCTGATCCCGCTCGTCTTGTATCAAGACCTGTAACCGAGTCCCCCTTGCGTTACGCCTGCCGTAGTCTAGACTTATGCCGCCGACCACCAAGCCCCGCGCTTCTGTGCAGGACACGTTGCCCCTGGCAAACCAGCCCGACCCCGCCCAACTCGACAGCATCAAAGCCCAGCTTGACCTGGTGCTGCTGGCGCTAGAGGCGCTGGCGGGCATTGGCTCCGAGGCGATGCTCCAGGCAGCAGAAACGCTGGGCTTGACCGAAGCCGTGGCCGATCGAGTGGCGCTGTGGCGGCTGCGCCAGTCCAGCCCGCTGCGAAAAGGGCACGGGCGCAAACGCATGGATGTAGACGAAGCGCGATCGCTCGTGCTAATCATCTGCCACCTGGCACAACAGCATCAGGAGCTGATCCGCCGCGCCGTTACCCTGTTAGAACAACTCACCGAGCAAGGCCGCGAACCCCACCAGACCTCTCTCCTGGGCGACTATCTCGACACCTTCCACAACACCTACCAAGAGCGGATGGACGACGATACTGCTACCCCCGACCAACTCACCTATCTCGCCCTCAAACTGCTTATCGATCTGTTGTTTTACAGCACTCCCCACGGGGCAAGGCGGCTGTGGCTGGCGCTGATCGATCGAGCGAAATGAGCAGAGAAGAGTAATGGAATGATGGAGTGTTGGAGTGAGGAAAGAGAGAAGAATGAAGAGAGAAGAACGAAGAGAGAAGAACGAAGAACGAAGAACGAAGAACGAAGAGGTTCCGTTTTTCATTTTTCGTTTTTTCTGTCTCTCGCCCCCTCCACCCCATCACTACCCCAACCCCTAACCCCTAACCCCTAACGTTATAAAGCCGAACATGCCACCTGCCGTTCTCCGACGATACACCCCCCCGACCTGCACGCTAGAAGTGCGGGCCTGTGGGTCGGCGCTGTCGCGCTGGACTGATCAGACGGTCATGAAAAATGTGCGGTTTAGCCTGCGGTTTGATGATCCGCGTCGGCCAACGGAGCAGCGGGTGGAGGTGCAGGGCGATCGCCCTCAGTTAGAAGCTCTACACGCGACGGTGAGCGAGTATGT
>JBDNCP010000024.1:0-41244 GCA_046719575.1 Cyanobacteriota bacterium | reverse complement strand
TATTGGCAATAATCGAGTTTGCTAAAGGGCATTGAAGGTCGATCGTGCTCAGCAACGGTATTACTGTACGGGTTATTCTCTGCCTTGGCTAGACCCTACCCATAGTGGTTCTGCGTAAGTTCTGTTACAATAAACTGGCTTACAAAAGTACAAAAGGAGAAGGCTCGTCTCAGTGGGCTTCGGAGCCACTAGACGAGCCTCACACTTATAGTTTTCACACGGATCTCAAATTGAATAGTTGGGACTGAGAATAGTTGGGGCTGATCGCTGGAGTTTGTCGTTGTACGCAACACCCGCGGGCTGTGCTAAACACCTGCACTTGAGGGAAAATGATTGAGAGAACGCTACTTTGCCTTCTCTCAGTCAACCCCTTCTCAGTCAGCCTTTTCTCAATGAACCTCGGCTCAGTCAGTTGGGGTGCATTATTGCTCGGCGCTGCCCACTAATTCGAGGCTGTCGGGATCTACGTAGTGACAAGTCGCGTCATCCACGCAGATCAACGCCCAACCCGATTGGTCAATGCCCATAAACTTGTATTGACCCTCCTGGATGAAAAAGCCCTTGTGATTGCGAGTCTCCGGCTTCACTTCGACATTGTCATACGACATAGCTGTCAACTCCTTGAATATGAATATGCTTTGTGGGCGATAAGCCATAGGGGGGACTTATCACCGATTTCATGAAATCTTATCATCCGTCTCGCTGAATCATAGTTAAAAGTCTTAAGGAAAGATTGCGTCTTCTAAATAATTAAATGATTGTGTAATTACCTTGGCTCAGGATAGCAAAACCCCCACTCTCTATCGGGTTGAACAAATGTAAAACCGATGAAACTGGGGGTTTAGCAGAGATTAAATTGTTAAGCGTTGTGTCTTAGCTTTCAAACAACCACGACTGGACGCGCTTTAGGCTCTTCCAGTCAGGGCGGCGGCTTAACCCTTCTTTAAAGTTGCCTTCGACTTCTTCCTTCAGTTCGGGGGCGATCGCCACAATTTGTCCTGCGATTTCCACATGTTCGCGCACGCCTTTGCTGGCAGTCTCCAGCATGGCGATCGCCAAATTGACCCGCGCCTGAGGATCTTGCGGATTTAGCTTGACGGCTTTTTGGGCGGCTTTTTGGGCGGGGGTGGGCTTCCTGTCGAGCAGATAGAGCCACGACAGGCAAGTCCAAGCGGCGCTGCTTTTGGGCGAGCGATCGCACACCTCCTTAAACAGCGGGATCAGCACATCTGGGCTTTCGCCCGCCTGATAGCGCTGCACACCCTGCTCAAACAATTCTTCGACAGTCAGTTCGGTCATGATTCAACGAATAATTTTTAAGAGAACGACTTGCCACAGCCGCAGGTTTGATGGGCGTTGGGATTGGTGAACTGAAAGCCACCGCCAATCATCGCGTCGCTATAGTCCAGCACCAACCCATAGAGATACAGCATACTCTTGGGGTCGCAGACGACCTTAAAGCCATCGTAGTCAAACACTTCGTCGGTAGGCTGAATGTTGCTAGGCTCTTCAAAATCCATCATGTAGGACATACCTGAGCAACCGCCCTGGCGCACGCCCACCCGCAGGCAAAGATCTTTGCCCTGCTTTTCGCGCAATTGCAGCACATGCTGAAGCGCTGCGTCGGTCATCAGAATACCGCGCTGTTGAGATTGTGGTGCTTGAGTGGTCATGGGCTTGCAGCTCTCCTTGGCAGGGTAAATGAACTTTTCAAGAGAGGAGTGAGAGATGATGTGCAGGTAACTCACAGATCGCAGTTCTGCACCTCGTTGACTGACAAAACATTGACTGACAAAACATTGACCGCTGGCGGCTGGAAGCCGCGCCTACACAGGCGAAACCCGCCTACGCGGATTTTGGGTCAGGGTCGAGAGTCGGCGAAGGCCGACTTCGTTGATAGAGCAGCGGTTTCAACCGCCTGGTGCCCAGGTTTTGTCAGTCAGTCAGGTTCTGCACTGTGAGCGTGAATTTATGCTAACAAAACCTGGGTTCTTCGATCTGCCAAATCGTCTAGCATGAGTATCATTTAGCATCTAGATAAGCCGCTGAAGAGGCTCCTAGAAACGGATTGCAAAAATGGGGCAAGCGGCTTGCAGAAATGGCTTGATCTACCCAACCTTTTTGGGTTCGCTCTGGTTAGACGTATGACAGGATTGACTCCATCAACTCGACGACGGCTGCAAAAATTGCCCCAGCTTTCTAGCGTGTGGGAGGGCGATCGCCGGGCGCTGATGCCAGAGATTGCCGAAACCCTGGATGCCAACGAAGACATGGGAGGCGACTGCATTCTCTGGGTCGATGGCGTAGAAGAAGTCGTGCGAGCGATGGATGTTGTGCCCCGCGAAATTGGCGCAGAAGCCGTCGTGCGAGCGTTGCTGCGGGCAATGGAAAATCCCCACAGCGGTAGCGCCCGTCCCGGTCGCCCTCGGCGTATTTTGGTGCGCGATCGCGAGCTTCAGTTTTTTCTGCGCGGCGTGCTGCAAGGTCTGGATATTGCCGTGGAGTATGTCGCTGAACTGCCAATTATCGACGAAATTTTTGACGGTTTGCAAGACGCTGCCCGCCAGCGTCCGCCATCCCTCCCGCCTACCTACGCCAGCGCCGTGCTAGAAGCAGCGGCGCAAATCTGGCAAGATGCCCCCTGGGAAAACCTAGACGAAGAAAAGATTTTTGCTGTCGAGCTGAACTATGGAGATATCGGCACGCTCTACGTCTCCATCTTGGGGCTGATGGGCATGGAATTTGGCGTGTTGATGTATCGCTCGGTCGAGTCTCTCAAGCAGTTTCGTCAGCAAGTCCTCGCCGCCGAAGACTCGCCCCGCGACTTGCAGCAGGCCTTTTTGCAGCAGGACTGCTTTTTTCTAACCTTTGACCCCGCAGACGAGGCGTTTTTAGGAAATGGGGCGGGGCCTGCTGAAATGCACCTGGAAGTAGCGGGGGAATTGGACAAGATGCTCCCGACCTTCGGCAATCTGCACCCGCTTGAGGGAATGCGCTCGGTGCTGTACGAAGAGGAGGCGATCGCCGTTTTACTCACCCTGCAGGCACTCCACAAGTTTTTTGGACAGCATCTCGATCGGCTTGACCTAGAAACCTTTCCACTGCTGACCAAAAGCTATCGCCTCCCCGACCCCAAAAACCCCAAAGCGAAAGTTTCGGTCAACGTGTCCACTCTGCCAGACCTAGCCGCAGAGCTATCCGAAATGTCGGGCAACAACCCATCCGACTACATAGACTACCTCAATACGCTAGGAAGCGTCGGGGAGGAGACAGAGCCAGTGCCCGTCTTGCTAGATGACCTGGTGCCAAAAGATGCGATATACAGCGTGGGGGCAGTTCCGATGACGCTGATCGAGACGCTGCGTCTAACCGTGTCGCATCACCAGCCCGGCCCGGCCAAGCTCCCTGCTAGAGCCGATGAGTTTCCCGTCATTATGATCCAAACATCACGCCCCAAGGCCAATGAACTGCTGGCGGAAATTCAGACATTTGGCGGCGTAAAAGGTATTTCCTTTAATCTTGGCGAAGACCCCGACAGCCAGAGGCGCTTCGATCTCGCCATCTTGCACACCAATGATGGCAAGATGCATCTGCTGGGCGAGTTTCTTGAGCAAGATCCGGTTCACATCGAAGCGCGGCGCAAGTGGGATCAGCGCTGCAAAAAAACCAAGGGGCAGTGTGGGCTGATTGTAGCTATGGGGCTGACGGGCAAATCTCGCGGCAACCCCACCCTGCAACACATGCTGGGCTTTTTTGAAGTGCGATCGCTCTCCCCAGAAGAAGCTGGGCTGGGCACACTCCAACTCTTGCCACGTCCAGACGAGTTTTAGCCCGTTTGCGAATCTGTGAACTAGCAGGCTTGACAAGGGTGCCTCGGCTGACCCTATGTAGCTACCTATTCATAGGGTCGATGCCTCGAAATGCCTTCTGCCTAAAGAACTGTAACAGTTCCTCAAGAATTTGATTCGAGGGTTCAAAGCCAGTGATACGATGCGTAAAAACTGTTCAGGGAAATACTTTTCATGACAGAGACGCTTACTGGACAAACGCCCAAATTCGGCGGCAGCACCGGCGGCCTGCTGAGCAAAGCTGATACTGAAGAAAAATACGCCATCACATGGACTAGCCCCAAGGAGCAAGTCTTTGAAATGCCCACGGGCGGCGCAGCCATCATGAACCAGGGCGAAAACCTGCTCTATCTGGCCCGCAAAGAGCAGTGCCTTGCGCTGGGTACACAACTTCGCACAAAGTTCAAGCCCAGGATCGAGGACTACAAGATCTACCGCATTTTTCCCAACGGTGAGATCCAATATCTCCACCCGGCAGACGGCGTGTTCCCCGAAAAGGTGAACCAAGGCCGCCAGCAGGTGGGTACGGTGATGCGGAACATTGGCAGCAACCCCGATCCCGCTACGGTCAAGTTCAGCGGTCGCAATACGTTTGATGCTTAGGCGATCGCCCTCGGTCTGTCCTAAACTTCTGGACTAATTTCTATAGTTTTTCGCAACGGGGCAGGCTCAGGTCTGCCCTCTTTTTTTACAGGTTTCCTTTTAGAATGGGGGGTTTAAGGGGTGTTGGAGTGAGGGAAGAGAGAAGAACGAAGAGAGAAGAACGAAGAGAGAAGAACGAAGAGAGAAGAACGAAGAGAGAAGAACGAAGAGAGAAGAACGAAGAGAGAAGAACGAAGAGAGAAGAACGAAGAGAGAAGAACGAAGAGGTTCCGTTTTTCGTTTTTTCTGTCTCTTGCCCCCTCATCCCTTCATCTCCCCACCCCACTACCCCATCATCCAATTATCCAATTACGCCCATGCTCCTCCCCGACTTCCAGCACTTCACCGAACTCGCCGCCCAGGGCAACTTTGTCCCGGTGTATCAGGAGTGGGTTGCAGATCTGGATACGCCCGTGTCGGCATGGTTTAAGGTGTGCGCGGGGCAGCCCTACAGCTTTTTGCTGGAGTCGGTGGAAGGGGGCGATCGCGTCGGGCGGTATAGCTTCGTCGGTTGCGATCCGCAGTGGGTGCTAGAGGCGCGGGGTTCTCGCACCGTGCAAACTCATCGGAATGGCGCTCAGGTGGCGTTTGAGGGCGATCCGTTTGGGGCGCTGTCGGCCTGTTTGGAACCCTATCAGCCGGTGACGCTGCCGCAGTTGCCGCCAGGAATTGGCGGGCTGTTTGGCTTTTGGGGCTATGAGCTGATTCGCTGGATTGAGCCGCGTGTGCCGGTATTTGCCGCGCAGGATGACGACACGCCAGACGGACTGTGGATGCAGATCGATCACCTGCTGGTGTTTGACCAGGTGCAGCGCAAGATTTGGGCGATCGCCTATGCGGATTTGCGCGATCCGGCGACCGACCTGCGGGCGGCCTATGACCAGGCGGGCGATCGCGTCCGGCAAATGGTAGACAAGCTGCAACTACCGCTGGCGGGCAAAGACACGATTTTGGAATGGACACCGCCGAGAAAAGACGCAGGCGCAAAGGTCGAATCGGGGACATTGCCGCCGGACTACCGCAGCAACACCACGAAGGAGCAATTCTGCGCCAACGTGGTCAAAGCGAAAGACTACATCCGCGCAGGCGACATCTTTCAAGTGGTGATTTCGCAGCGGCTTTCGACCCAATATCGTGGCGACTCGTTCTCGCTCTATCGCTCGCTGCGGCTGATCAACCCCTCGCCCTACATGGCGTATTTCCACTTCCCTACCTGGCAAATCATCGGCTCTAGTCCGGAGGTGATGGTGAAGGCGGAAAACAGCGAAAGCGGCAAAATTGCCACCGTGCGCCCGATCGCCGGAACCCGACCGCGTGGCAAAACCATTGCCGAAGACAACGCCTTTGCCGCCGACCTGCTGCAAGACCCCAAGGAGATTGCCGAACATGTCATGCTGGTAGACCTGGGGCGAAACGACCTGGGGCGCGTGTGCAGCAGCGGCACGGTGCGCGTAGATGAGCTAATGGTGATTGAGCGCTATTCCCATGTCATGCACATCGTGAGTAATGTAGTGGGGACGCTAGCACCGGGAAAAACCGCTTGGGAACTGCTCAAAGCCTGCTTTCCGGCGGGCACGGTCAGCGGCGCACCCAAGATCCGCGCGATGGAAATTATCCATGAGCTAGAGGGCAACCGTCGTGGCGTGTACTCCGGGGCCTACGGCTACTATGACTTTGAGGGGCAACTGAATACGGCGATCGCCATCCGCACGATGGTCGTCTGCAATCAGCCCGACGGCTCCTCCGTCGTCAGCGTGCAGGCCGGCGCGGGACTCGTTGCCGACTCTGACCCCGAAAAGGAATATCAGGAAACCCTGAACAAGGCGCGGGGAATGCTAGAGGCAATTCGCTGTTTACAGCAGGGTTAGGGGTCAGGGGTTAGGGGTTTCAAAATTAGATTTTTTCAAACTAAGTGGTGTCCACTTCAACAAACTCAATCTTCAACAGACTCAATCATAGTGATCCTAACTCCGAGGCCTAATTCTTTCAGGCGCTGAACGAGCCGCTCGCCATCGATCAAATCAATCGGCGGTGCGCCATCTCTCGTCGCCTCTTTAATAGCATCTCTAGTAAACGTGCCCTCGTTGACTGACAAAACATTGACCTCTGGCGGCTGGAAGCCGCGCCTACACAGGCGAAACCCGCCTACGCGGGTTTGGGGTCAGGGTAGAGAGTCGGCGAAGGCCGACTTCGTTGATGTAGCAGCGGTTTCAACCGCCTGGTGCCCAGGTTTTGTCAGTCAATCAGAAACGTGCCTGTTGTAATAAACAGGCCTTTGTCAGTACGTCCTTGCATTGCACCACGAAAATCACGAATTTGACATTACATCAATTCTCTAAATTCCCGCTACACATAGAGCATCCACAATCCAATCCCATCGGGTCAGCGATCGCAGGCGCTCAGGAGAGAGGGAATGAACCCAATGGCTAACGATGGCAACCGCTCAGTTGGGCTAACTGCTCAATACTCCTCGCCTGTCCTGTTTTTAGCTACCACAACACCTGCACCTTACGGCGTTGAGATGCCCGCTGCTGGTGTTCCAAGACGGCTTTTAGTTCTTCTGCCGTTTCAGCGATATCGATTTTCAGGACTCCACTCATGGCAGCTAGGGTTAACAACTCCCTATGTATAGCAAACTTTTGGAGATTCGATATTACTCATCAGCTTAAATCAGGCTCTACTTCCCTCCTAGCTTTTATTGCACCTCCCTCGCGTTTTGTCGGTCAACCAGGACGTAAACCTGAAAGCCCTACAGAGTCCTGAACGGGCAAACCAAAATCGCCAAGCTAAAATCCAGAATCGGGATCACGGGTCAGTTGCTCCACCAGCAAGCGCGTAATCGGAAACCCGGTTTGCCGCTCGACATGGAGAAACATAGGGCTGGGGTTGGCTTCTAGAAAGACATACTGCCCATCGGGCGTGAGCCGCCAGTCAATCGCTGTCCATTCCAGCAATAAGCAGCGGGCGATCGCCACACACTGCTGCTGCACGGCTTCTGGCAAGATTGCAGGAATAAGCGTGGCGGCCGCATCTTCTCGGAAGTCCACTGCATTACTGCGGATCTCTGCCGTGTAGACCTCAGCGCCAACTACATAGCTGCGGACATTCGTCCCCGGAACGTATTGCTGGAGCGTGACCGGGGCGATCTTACTGGCTAGCTCCAGCCGATTTAGATTCAGGTGGTCGGGCGTGATGCGCTGGGTGTACGCGCCGCCATACACTGGCTTAAAAATCAGGTCTGGATAAGATTCGTAAAATTGCAAAATCGCCTGCGGATCGTTGCTGACTAGCGTCGGCGGGATCGGCACGCCCAGTTGGGCAATCCGATGCAGTTGCAGGGGTTTTTCTTGATGAAACTGATACGCTTGCCACGAGTTAACCCAGCGGGCCGGGCAAGCCTGCATCAGCGATCGCAGCGCACTCAGCGCATCTTTGTAGGCGATGCTGGCCTGTTGGGTATCTTGCAACGGCGGCACCTGCACCCCATAGAAACTGCGCCAAAAAACGCTGTGAATTTGGTGCAAATCGAGGCGATCGCCCTCTGGCAGAGCGATCGCCCCAGCATGGTCAGACGGACTCCAGGAAAGCTGAATGCGCGTCGGAAAATGCTGAGTGTTGCAGTAGTAAACCGATGCCCCCGCCTGGGCAACGGCCCGACCCACATGGGCTGCATGAGGGTCAGTGCGATCGCCCAAAATCAGAACATTCATGCACACCTCAACGGGCTACTCAGACCCACCTACCACTCAGTCCAGCCGCCTTCTTCCCCAAGTGCCAGAGTCGTCGCCCAGCCGCCTTCTTCGCCCAGCGCCAGGGTCGTCACTTCGGGCGGCTGCCACCCCCCTTCCTCACCGATCGCCTTGGTCGTCACAGGAGGATGCGGAATCACTGGATCGATGGGCACTGGTTGAGGAGGGCGAACCGAGGGAGCGCCACCATGCTCTCCCCCTCGCCGCGTGATATATCGAAGTCCACCGCTGAGATCAGATGCCATTTCAAAATCTAAGTCATCTTCAAACTCAAGATCGAGCGTTTTCAGGGTAGAAAGGCTCAAGTTAAACGGGTGTTCCATCTTTAGCAACTCCGTTTGAGAAGAATTTAAGCAGTCAGATATTAGCAATCAAACCTGGAAATCAGCCCGACAAAATATCCCATTCCTTAAACCTATTAAAAAGTCGCTCTTTAGACTTGCCAATCTGGCAGAATGTCCACAGAAATCCTTTTCCTCAATGCGTTAAGCCATTCAACTGCACGGGTCACGCAATCACTAGTATCAGATCTCTTAAGCAGAGCGATGAATGAAATTATCCCAAGTCCCACAGACGCTTAGCAGGATTGAAAGATTCAGCTTTACGAATGATTTTAGTGGTGCGAAAAGTGAATAAATTCACTGTCTAGCCACTCTTGAAACATGCGATCGAGAATCGCGCTACGAGTTTCCTCATTGAGGTCAGCCGACAAGAAGCCGCCCACCATCAACAAGTCATAGCTTTGCCCCACAAGGAAGGGACCCAATAGCTCATCGGGCGCAGCCCCAAACACCGCAGAGCCGATATCTGGCGGGAAGTCCCAGCGACTTAGCCGCCCATCATAGCCACATCGCAGCCTCCGCTCTTCGTCTACATCATACAAGTGCGCTGCTTCGTAAAAACTCAGTTCACCTTCTTCGATTTGATACAGCAGTTCTTGAGCGAGGGGGCGATAAGGAACCTGAATTCTGTAGATAAAAACTCGCTCATAGTCCAATTGATTTTGGGCAAATACTCGCTCTACGTCTTTTGAAAAAAGCGAATCTCGTAATTTTTTCAACAAGAGGCGATCGCGGATTCCCTGTTCCCAATGCTGGGGAGAAATGAGCTGTTCCGATAGCCATTCTACAGTCTGAGACGCGCTTTCCAAACGCATCTCATAGCGCATCTGATCTGCGGCAGATTGGATCTCCTCTGGGGCAATTTCGATTTGATACTCTATGGCTGCTTGCTCGATGATAGAGCGATAAATAAGCTGTTGGCAGACATCCCGAATCTGTAGATTACGTCTGAGACAATCTACGATATCTTCAGAACTCAAGGACGTGCCTGCAAAATCTATCATGTCCAAACTCGACAGCATAATTAAGCCATATCGTGAAACGACTTTTATTTAGTAAGCCTGACCTGACTTCTGTTCAAAGGAGTATACCCCAAACCTGAAATTAGTGAAATTCTATAATTTCCCTGAATCATCATGATTGAACTTTATACTTCTTTTTATGAACATTACTCTTGTATGGATCGCACCCTGGAGATGGCAGGAAACCCGACACAAGAACGTAGACAAGCAATGCAGTCAAAAATATCAGGAGCTTAATAAAAAAAGCAACCAGACTCAAGTTAATACCAGAAAATCAGTGCCCGCAAGAGTTGTCGCCACGCCGCTGGTCGAGTTGTCGTTGATAACCGTATTCAGCACTGCTGCCAAAAGCGTCGTCTCTGCTCCAGTTCCGACTGTAATTAGCGTGGCACTGCGGATACTTTGATCCGTAAAAGTAATAGGCACAAGGTTCACATCTCGAATCAAAAGACCAGTCGGCAGTTGAATTTTGTCACCCTCAAATGCATTGAAATCAGCAATTATACTGGGCTGAGAGTCGTTGATGTTAGCGGCTGTTCCGCTCAATCTAAATGTGTCTTCGCCTCTACCGCCGATCAGCAGATTGATCCCGCCGCCACCATCCAGCAAATCGTCTCCGCCCCCGCCTAGCAGCACATCCATTCCTAGCCCGCCCAGCAAGACATCGGGCCCCGCGCCTCCTTGCAAAACATCATTGCCCAATTTGCCCAAGAGGCGATCGCCCCCTCCCTTCCCCTGCAACCAATCTTGCTCCGCCGTGCCAGATAACTTATTGTCTTCTGGATCGCCAACTGCCTTCAGCACTGATGCGCCATCTTGGGCATAGCCCCAATTACCCGCGTCAATCGCCAAAGCTAACTCTGGCAGTAGTGGAGCGACATCGGCAAAATCCAGATTAGCCAAATCCAGCGATGTTGGAATTGTTGTCACTGCAATTGTTTCGGGCGGCCCTCCAGTAAGAGCAGCAGGAATCGTTACGACTGCTGTTGTTTCGGGTGGTTCGCTAGGAGTTGTATTGGCAGATGCACCAGCGCTGCTAGAGGTTGCGCCAGGGACGAACAGACTATCGCTGCTGCTGCTGTTACCTAGGGGCGAGGTTGCAGAGGAATGGCTGCTACCGCCCGCCCCCGTATCGTCTACGAATGCGCTTGAGCTACTGCTAGCAAAACTCCAATCTGCCTCGCCTAGAAGCAGGCTTTGATCTACTTCAAAGAGCATCGCCAATAACTCCAATTTGCCATGACAGTTTCAGTTTCTGGTCGCAATAATTGCAACCTTGGCCACTACGCCGGGGCCGATCGGCAACCGAGAAATCTTCAGTTGCTATTCCACAATTCAGAAAAACTTATCGCTTAGCTTACCTCTTACTCAGGTAAGCAGCGTGAGACGCACCCAAAGCCATGCCATTTATTCCCTGGCTTGAAGCAGAAATTGCGAAGGCAAAGGCATGGGACTGACTTCTAGCAACGTCAGTTGATGTGTAAACTGATGTGTAAACTAGCGTATTGGTTTTAGCGTCAGTTAAAGTGAAGCCTCCCTTGGCAGAAGAAGTAGAACCCGCGACTGCCAGCCCGCGATCGCTGTAGGTAGATGCATTCGCCCATGCATATCCCCCCGAAAGAACGCCCAAGAGGTCAGATGTCGATGTCAGATTTTCAAAGTATGATAAGTCCTCAATTTCTACACCAGACAAAGTAGTCACGAAACCCTCCAAAACGTGCTAAGTAGCTAGATTAAGCACACGCTAAGCGAATAACCTACCAAAGGTAAGCCAAGAAAACAGAAAACCCTAGTTAAAGGTTCTAGTCTTTAAAACCCTCAGCGAATTCACTGGTTGACTGACAAATCTTTTTGCCTAGGCTAGGTTGAGCAACGTTAAACCCAGTACTAGCTTATTGGATTACGCTGACGTTAACCCAACCTCCTGGTTTGACAGGGCTAAATCGATGCGATAGTCCGGGGTTCGACTCCGCTCACCCCTCAAATGTTGCGTGCTAAGCGAAGTCGAAGCACCACATGCTAATCTATCATTCAAGCTCTGTCAGACCACTACGAAAGGATCAAGATTGCAGGAGTTTTGTCCGTCAATCAGGCAAATTCATAAGACCTAAATTTTAGAAAAAGGAGCTAAGGGTAAAAGAGCTTTTTACCCCTAGCTCAGCTATCAGCAAATCTCTAACACCTGCTTTTACGTCTTGCTAGAGAAAGGCTTCAAGGAAGTTCTAGGACTTCTTGTAGAAGAAGCCAGAAGTGGCAGAAACCGAAGTTGCAGTTGACATAGATGCTTTGCCTTGGTCAACAAAGGTGGCAGAGATAGCCTGGGTAGAGGTGTTCTTGCCATAGGCGACTGCATCAGCTTCTGCGCCAGCGAAGTTGCCCTTCACGAGGACCGTGCTTACAAGATTCTTCTTGATGTCCAGCGTTTCTTTGATGACAGCATTCACATGGGTGGTAGAGCTAGGACCAAAATAGTAACCGCCATTCACGTCTGCTTGGGCAACTTCCAGATAGCTCAGGTCTGCAATATTCATTAGAATTTTCTCCTTGATGGGTTGGGACTTTTTGAATTGCAACTCTGTGTGAGTTGCTGTCTTTATAATAGGGTTTCTCAATTTTTGAGGTTGCCAAATTGGCAGTTTAAATAGTTTTTAGATTCTGGATTTTAGATTTTAGATTTTAGATTTTGGGTTTGCTTTCTGAGCTTCAAGTCGAATTTGTGAATCAGATGGAGAAATCAAGCCTCTAGCGCATGTGAAAGCCAAGCCTGCCCAAAACTCGCAGAAATCAAAAGAGCGCTGTATAAAAAGCTTTATACAGCGCTCGATCCAAAGCTCCATTGTTGAGAGTTGTCAGCTCGATGGTTAAACCATTGGAACCTAAGTTGCTTGCTTATGCAGGCGTGATGCTGGCACCACTCTTAATGCCACTCAATGTATCTACCGATTTGAAACTGGTTGCTTGCGTCTGAAAGTGCAGTGGACAATTTTACAACCGTCCTGGAAAATTTATCATTGAATTCGGATATGGTGCTGCTAAGCGCAAAAGAGGCATGATCCAGAGAAAGCACAATCGTCTCAGGTTTTGGGATTCTCTCTTGAAACAGGACATTCGATCCTAGCCGCAGCGAGAGCTGTCCGTTTGAGAAATCTAGGGAAAGGGTCTGAGAACGCGAGTTGCGTCCCCCTTGTAGAAGTTGACTACTCAGCGGTTCCAGGTGTTCCAAATTGTTGATCAGCATAAGGGTTTGTCCTTGTTTAGGATTGCAGAATTTGGGAATCAGGAAGTCGGGGAGTTTTATTGTGTTAATTCCAGAGGATTGTTCTGAGCCAAGGGCGATCGCTGGATAGAGGGCGATCGCCCCCATGAACCTCCGCCTGAGCTTCTTTCAAAGATTCCAGATAGCCTAGGTCTTCGAGGCGAGTAATACAGTCTTGGATGCATAAAGTTTCTTCCGGCCGATGCCCTTTGCAAGGTTCTGGTGTAGTCTTTGGCTTCTTGCGAGAGTTGTTCTCCTTCATCAAGCGGTTATAAGTCCGGTAAGGGATATAGTGCAGCGGATTGTATCCAGCAAACTGAAGAATGAGCAGGCAAGCCCAAGAATACTTGCCCTCTAGAATGGCTTCTACAACCTGATTGAATTGATCGGGACTCATTGCCTTATCCAGACGGCTTGAGAGGTTTGAGTTCACAGCAGGACTCTCCTATAAATTGGATTAAAACTGGGTTGAAGCTGGATCAAAATTGGATCAAAATAGTGCAGAGGCTTCCAGGTCAGGCTTAGCCAACGAAGCGATCTTCTGCTGGGTCAATGCTGATTTTCCAGGGTTCGATCGAACCGCACTTCGCTATAGTTTGAGGCTATCTTTGCGGAGCTTTTGAAAAGGATCGAGTAGCACTTCAAGAATCCGACGCTGCCGCAGAACGATTTCGACTGTGGCTGTTTGCCCCGCTCGAAGCGGAATAATTTGATTCTGATGACGAATGGTTGAGCGATCTAAGAAGATTTCTACTTCGTAGACGGGGCCAAGGTGTTGATCTTCTTTGGCATCGGGCGACACAGAAAGTACTTTGCCAGACAAAACGCCGTACTCCTGATAGGGAAAGGCATCTACTTTGACTTGTGCCGCCATACCGAGTTGAATTAATCCCGCCCGATCATTGGGAATGACTGTTGAAAGAACTAGCGGCGCGTCAATTGGAGCAATTTCTGCAATGGTTTGTCCGGGTTGGGCAACTTCGCCCACGTTATCGATATGAAGCGCGAGTACAGTGCCCGCAATGGGGGCAGTCAAAACTTTAGATTGAAGCTGGGTTTGGGCCGCACTCAGCAAATTTTTGGTTTCTTGAATGCTGGCCTCTAGTTCCGAGATGCTGACCTGAATTTGCTGGAGGCGCTGCTGTTTTTCTAGGTGGCTCCGCTGGACTTCTGCTTGCTGTTGGGTCAGTTCTGCTTGATATCGTTCTGCATTGGCGATCGCCCGCTGCAAGTCTCCTTCGCTCTGAATTTGTGAACGCTGGCGATCGCGGAGGGATTGTTCCACCTCAAATAACTGCTCTTGGGCGATTGCCCCGACATTCACCAGTGGTCTGAGGCGCGTTAGGCGGGCTTCATACGCTGCCTGATCGGTTTCGGTCTGCTTCAGCAGTTCTCGCTGAGTTGCAGCAGCGACTTGCGCTTCGGTGAGGGACGCAGATTGTGCTTGGGCCTGGCTTTGGGCGATCGCCTGCCGCATTTCCGCCTCCAGAGCCGTGCGATGCAGCAATTCGTGGCTCTGAATCAGTTGCAGGCGGTAGGCCGAGAGGCTCTGCTGTAGACGGTTAACTTCTGCCTCCAGCAGGCGACCATCTAGCTCAGCAACCACCTGCCCCGCCTTAACCTGATCACCTTCTTTCACCAGCAGCCGCACGATTTCTCCCGGTCCCGCTGGCTGCACCTTATAAACCCGCCCTTGGGGCACCAATTGTCCGACACCTTGGCTGACATCTTGCACTTTGCCAAACCATGCCCAGGCAGCAAAGGCGCAACAAAAGACCAACCCAACGCCGATCATGCGGCTGGGCAGAGAAGCAGGGGGCTGGTCTAGAACAGTCTGTAGAGACTGGCTCCAGTTGGGCAGGGGGCGGGCTGAAGAAGCGGAGCCTTGGGGCGCAGCAGTATTAGCAGAATCCTCAAATTCGGGTCGATTTGCTGGTGGGTCATTGAGGAGCATAAGTTATGACCTCTGTCTTACCTTAGGGGGCGAAGGAAAGTTTGAAGTGTACAGCACTCAAAAGTAGCGTTCTCGCGAGGAAAGTTAAGAAGATCCTAGAAGCATTCCGGGAGCTTAGTTGCCAAATTGGCAGTTTTTTTTATCTAGTTTTACGGAAAATTTTGTGGCTAAAAGGAATTTACAGAAGTATTTTGTGAATCAAAAGAGTTCTGGAAGACAAAGTTGGCATACTTTTCTATCTTTTTGGAAGTTTTTTGGAAGTTTTTTGGAAGTTTTTTGGAAGTTTTTTGAAAGTTTCTAAGGTTTCTACAGATTACCCGGTGCGTTTCTCTATGCACATTGCAAGTTGATGTATATTTTTAATGCATGGCATTCTTACTTGACTCATGAGTGCTTTTTCATAGGCTGTTCTGTGAAAAATATATCCAATCGCGTAGAACCAAAGATAGGCATTGAGTTTAGAGGGGGGTTTGCAAAGGGAAAGATGGTTAAAACCATCACTACGAACCTCAAAGAACCTCAAAAAATTAGGGAGGTTTCTCGATATTTCTGTGCTTGTAGTGGCGACTTTGGTCGCCAAAATCACTCAACGCAGGACGTTTCAAAATCCTCTAAGCCTTAAAGTTCAAGCTGTTGCTGGGCCAGGTGACAATATAATCCTTGTTGTGCAATCAGAGTGTCGTGATTTCCCTGTTCGACCAAGATTCCTCGATCGAGGACTAGAATACAGTCTGCATTGCGGACAGTGGACAGCCGATGGGCAATGATCAACGTCGTGCGATCGCGGCTAATTTGCATCAGGTTTCGCTGGAATCGCCGCTCTGATTCGGTGTCGAGGGAACTTGTTGCTTCATCCAAGATAAGGATGCGCGGCTCACCCAGCAGGGCACGGGCGATCGCAATCCGCTGTCGCTGCCCGCCAGACAGCGTGGAGCCTCGTTCTCCGACGGGTGTGTTGTAGCCCAGCGGCAACGCCTGGATAAAAGCGTGAGCTTCCGCCAGCTTTGCCACTTCGATCACCTGTTCGATGGAATATTCAGAGCGATAGAGCGTAATATTCTCCAAAATCGTCCCGGAAAACAGAAAGCACTCTTGCGGCACAACGCCAATTTGCGATCGCAACGAATGCAGCATAACGTGTCGAAGATCGTGGCCATCGATCAGCACACGCCCCTGATTTGCAAAGTACAATCCCTGAATCAGCTTGATCAGCGTGGTTTTTCCAGAGCCACTGCGGCCAACAATGGCAACAGTTTGCCCCGGCTGGGCAGAAAACGACAGATTTTGCAGCGTGTTGCGCTCCTCATCTTCGCCATAGCGGAACGTCACATTTTCAAACGTCACTGCGCCGTGCAGCCTGGGGAAGATCAGGTGCGACTGCTGAGTAGATTCCTCCGGCTTCGCTTCAAAAACATCGTTGAGCCGTTCGACAGAAATCAGCACTTCCTGTAGCTCATCCCACAGGTTTGCCAGCGTAATCACGGGGCTGATCACGTAGCCAATCATCATGTTGAACGCGACAAACTGCCCGATGGTTAGTTCTTCCTGAATCACGAGGGTCGCGCCATACCACAGCAGCGCTGTACTCCCGATCGAGTTGATCAGCCCGTTTGCTGCGCCCAGCCCGATCCCCAGCTTAGCCCCACGAAATCCAGCATTCATCTGCTTGACCAGATGATCTTCCCAGCGCCAGCGCATCTCTTGCTCTGCCGCTGAAGACTTGACGGTGGCAATCCCCGTCATCATCTCCACGAGGGATGAGTTTTGCTCCGCCGCCTCATGAAAAATTTGGCGAGACACCCGCCGCAAAAAGGGCGTTGAACCGAGCGTGAGCAGGACAATCGGCGGAATCAGCAGCAGCACCAGCAGCGTTAGCCGCCAGTTGTAATAGAGCATCAAGAACAGGTAAATAAAGCCTGTCATAAAGTCCAGCCAGGACAGCATGACCTGACCGATCAAAAAATTCTGAATCTTTTGATTTTCCTGCACACGGGTTAGGATGTCACCCACCCGGCGCGATTCAAAGAATTGCAGCGGTAGCCTCAGCGTGTGGTGAATGAATCCGCTAATCAAAGTCAGATCGAGCCGATTGGCCAGGTAAGTCAGCAAATATTGCCGCACTGACCCCATGCAGATGCTCCAGATGCCAAATAAGAAAAGCCCGATTGCAAAGGCGTTTAGCGTGGTTTGGCTTTTTTGGACGACGACCCGATCCAGAATGATCTGGGTAAAGAGCGGCGTTACCACGCTAAAGATCTGGATTAGCAGAGACACCAGAATAATCTGAATGCTAACTGCACGATAGGGTAAGAAGGCGCTCAGGTAGCGCCCTAGCGAGATTTGTTTAACCTCCAGGTTATTAAGCTGGCTGGTCGGCTCTAGCAGCAGCGCGTAGCCCGTCCAGCGGGATTGAAATTCCTCGCTAGAGAGCGATCGCCTGCCATAGGCAGGGTCAGCAATGATCACCCGTTTGCGGCCGGCGCGATAGACCACGACATAGTGATTGCCTTCCCAATGGGCGATCCACGGGCTGGTCTGGTTTAGCAAGCGCCCCAGGCTGGCCCGCACTGGGCGAGCCTGCAACCCGATCCGTTCTGCGCCTTTGGCCAGGCTCTTGAGCGATGCGCCAGAGCGTCCGACGCTGGCTTGCTCTCGCAAAAAATGAATGGGCAGTTGCTTGCCCCAGTAGCGTGCCACCATCGACAGGCAGGCAGCGCCACAGTCGGAGGAGCTTTGCTGCTCAATCCAGGGATAGCGATGAAAGGCATCTAAAATTCGGCGCTTGACGGGCTTGGGAAAGGTCAGCGGTAAGGCGGCGGCAGACCGGGGCGGGGCATCGGCTTGAGCGACTGGCGAACATGCAGGGGCGAAGGGAGACGGGATGGCGACCTCTGGGCGACTTCGAGCGCTACGCGAATCGCCCGCCAGGAGGGTATGTCCATCGGGCGATTCGCGTAGCGATCCCTCCGGGAATCGCCCGTCCGCAGCGCCGTTGACAGAGGCAGGCACACGGCGTGAACGAGATTCATGAAGCAGCACGCGAAGCGCGTCCCAACTCGCAGCAGGCAAGTGATAGACCAGCAAATCGGTTTGGGCGACCCAGCTTTCGGGAATGGGGTCTGGCGTACCCCAGTCCTCCCCGATTTGGGGCGTTGGGGGCGTTCCGGCGGCAGAGGGAGATCTGTCTTGGATGTGACCCCAGCGCAGCCAAAATCGCCCGCTGTGGTGGGACAAAGCAGTCTGAATCGACGTTCCTGCTGGAATCGGATATGGATGCAAATCGGGGAGAAATCTCTGGATTTGGCGGCTGCTGAGCGATCGCAGTTCGGGGCAATGGCGCAAAAAAATCATGCGCTCCCGCATTTCAGCCTGCTGCAACAGCACGTCTCGCCAGGTCGATGACGCGGTCAGTAGCGATCGCAGTTGTTCATGAGAAACTGGAACCAGTTCGACCGGACTGGCGGCGATCGCCCGATAGCTCAGGGTTTCCACTCCAAGCAGGGCTTCCGAACCAAAGGTATCTCCCGCTTCTAGCACCGCCGCTGTCACGTCGCGCTTCTGATCCACCGAGGGGCACAACAGCCGAACTCGTCCTTTCTGAATAATCCAAAGCACAACGTCCGCATCAGCAGGTACGATATTTGCCGATAAAGGATTTGCCGATAAAGGATTTGCCGATGGAGGCCGCGCCAGAGGGCTGGCATCGCTTGGCCGAGCGCCATTCGACTGCCCAGAGGAGGGAAAATCGGCAGGTGGCCCTGTTCCTTCGGCGGGGCTAGTTGGGAGTGGACTGCTGGCTGTAGGGGCGATCGCGGCAATTTTGACTAGCTCAGTGCCCAGCGGAAACGCAGTGGGGACAAATGCTTTTTTTTGCTCCTGTAAGTCCCGTAAGTCCTGCAATAGATGCAGCACATCGTCTTGCAGCAGCCGCCATTCAGGAATGGTCTGGCTATCGGAAACCGACTTGAGCAACGTTGCTTTAGATACACCTCGACTGGTGCGATTAGAGTTAATTAAAGTCATAGCGAGACGGCCTTCGAGAGTTGTCTTTTGGGGGCGAAAGCAACCTATGTTTGCCGCAAATTAGGCTGCGAAAATGCAAGACCTAGACCGGGAAAACAAACCTGAAATGCAAAAAAGTGATCTTGCCTTGCCGCTCTGCGAAGCTTAGTTTCTATGATTTCGTGAAGTGGTCTTCAATCTCAACGTTTAAACAACGTTCATGAAAGCTGAGCAAGAAGAAGCTCTTAAATCAGCGTGAAATCGGCATCCTGAATCTGTAAGATCCTGAATCTGTAAGCCCTTGACCAAACCTTCAATGAGCCTTCAATGAGCCTTTAACGAGCCAGCCTTCAATGTATGCGTACTGTGTACCTTTGGGTAGGGTGTCTGTAAGTTGATTGACCAAGCTAATTGATCGGAAAAAGCCTGTAATTTTAAACCCGTAACGTCAAGCTCGTAATATGAAATCTATAGCATCGAACCCGTCACACTGTACTTGCCAATACATGCTTGCAAACATAACTCACAAAACATAACTCAAAAACAGAGTAAGCAAGAAGCATGATGCTCAGAAATGTGATGCTCAAAAACGGGATACTCAGATCGGTGAAGCCAGCCCGATAAAAAATGCATCTAAAAGTGCATCTATTACACTTCTTTTACTATTTAGCACACAATTTGGGATTGTAGCGGATTAAACAGATTGCCACAAGTGATTTAAAGCTCATTCTTAGCATAAAGACACCAAGAATGTACCGATATGCTAGATCGCAGAAATAGAGCGGCTTTTGAGTAACACTTTCCAAATATCATGCTCTCTAAAGCCATCCAAAAAGAGGGAGAAATCAACGCTTAGCTTGTTGCACCAACCCTATGTCTGTAAACAGTTTTGGAGGATGTTGGGACGTTTCCTGCGCGTTTTCTGGGCATTTCCTGGATATCTATATTAGACCAGTAAAAGTCAACACAAAAATTTATATTTTCTGGAATACTTTTAACAATTTTTTCATTTCTGACCAGACAACAATTGCAACGCTTTATGAAACGCTTTGTGAAACGCTTTGGAAGTCGTACCAGAATGTCCATTCCTGTTTTGCCTAAATCACCAGGTTTGCCTAAATCACCAGATTCATAAAGCTGCTGTGCCCTGCACCTTCTACCCGAATCGTCCAGCGGCCCCGCCTAGACAGATCGGGTGTGAATCTGTAGCGTCCTTGGCGATCGCTCGTCCCTCGTCTCCAGGGCACAGTTGGATTTCCTGGTGCAAAGATCAACACCTGTGCGCCTGCCATCGGTTCGCCCGTGCTGTAGTCGGCAATGATTTCGACTAGGGTAATCTGAGCGTTTTGGGGCAGCGTAGACTCGCTGTAGGTGACGCTCTCTCCCTGAGTGCCCCGTGCCTGCACGACTGCCCTCAGGCCGACCTCATGAGCCAGAGCAGGCCCCGCTAGAGTCGCGAGCAGGGCCAATAGACTGAGCGATCGCCCAATACATCGCCCAATACATTGCCCAATACATCGCCCAATACAAAGCCTGGTTCTGGCTCCTAGAGGTCGCACGCCGTCACTCCTTCTGCACAATACAGGCTCCACCACGGGTCGAGCCGATTTGTATCGGCTTCGCCTGTGCTGTGCCCCAGCAACTCCTCGAAGCTAGAATCTAGCCCGCCATAGCGGACATGCATGTGGATGGGGTCGCCGTGGGGGGCGCGAAGAGCCACATACTTAAAACCACTACAGGCGGCATCTTCTGACACCAGCTCAAACAAATCCCAAATGGAAGACTGAAACCGAGGATAGTAGAACGGGTCGGGTGCTGCACCCCGATAGGCATACTGACAGTTTTCGGCGATCGCATTTTCGCCCGCCAGACCTCGATAAAAAGAAAACTGCTCCATTTGGTTAAAGACAATGCGCCCCGGATTTCTGGGGTCGTTGAGCGAGGAGGGCACCGTCGTATCCAGCGTAAAGATGCCATTCACGCCCAAAAACGGGACGCTGGCATTGGGAGACACAACCGCCACAGGTTCGTTTGCCAGGCTGGAAGAACCACTCAGGCTGGCCAGGGCCATCAGCGCGGCAACTGAAAGCTTTTGTATTTGTAAATGGAGCGATCGCATAGACGCACACTTCCTCAACGACTGTCATGGGTACAACAGGCAAGCCCTGTCGAATTCAAGGTACAGACTATCGAGTTTGGGCTAAATTTGCGATGCTCCTGCCCAGGAGGGGGATTGGCGGCCCGTTTGTTTAGATAAAAAGAAAAAAAGAGGGAGCGATCGCCCCCTCCTGTTGTGATTTTCAGATTGGCTTCAGATTGACATCCACTTAGCCCAGCCTAGCGGCGACGGAAGCCACCGCCGCGCATTCCGCCCCCAAAGGACGAGGGACGCGGGCGGATGCTGCCAAAGCCACCGGGACGGGCCGTAGCCTTCGGGCGCGGAGCCGCATTCGGGCGTAGGTTAGTAGAGCCAAAGCCAGAGCCGCTAGGACGGTTGACCGAGGTCTTGGGGCGGGCGGTCGTCGGGCGGGCGGCGCTGGGGGCCCGCAGTTGACCAGACGTGCGGAGTTGCCGATTGCGGACGGCGTTGGGCACGGTCTTGTTTTGCGCCTGATAGCGCTCAACCGCTTGCCCGTAGGTGCGGCCATAGCCGCCATAGCCCGTCATCACGCGACCCGGCACATAGACAGGCGGGAAATAGTAGTGCGGCGTGAATAGCAGGCTGCCCAGAGCTTGCCCCGCCAGCGCTCCGGCAAAGGGCGACCAGAAGCTCGGCTCCTGGCGCACCACGACGACTTCCTGCTTCCCGGTCTGCGGGTTTACCTGGGTTTCGGTGACATTGTGAACATACTCAATCCGAAAGTCTTCTGTCAGGTGCAGCGAGGGCTGACCGTTTTCGACTTTGAGATAGCTCTTTTCGCCCGCGTTGATTTCTTCATCCGTCAGCCGCGCCATTGGCAGGTCAGTCGTTTGAAAGACCGAAGGCGTTCCCGGAGGCGTGTTCAGCAGCATCAGCGTGTAGTCGCCCTCTAGATCGTTGTAGCTGGCTTGCTGCACAGGATATTTGCCATCGGGCAGTGGGGTTTGGGATGGTGCAACAGCGACTGTGGATGGCTCAGCCGGGGCGATCGCCCCCGAATCGCCAAAAGACGAAGAGCAAGCCAGCGTGGTAAAGGCCAGCGTGAAGGCTGCCGTGAGAGCAACGAGCTTGCGAAGTACAGAAAACTGCATCATGAGAATTAAATTTCAGTGGGTGAAACGAGTGAAACTAGAGAAATCGGTTATTTCAGAGGTTGGGGAATTGACGAAGGCTTTAGATAACGCGGTCTGAAAAACGGTTCTGATTCTAATCTAAACCAGACGTGAGAGCTGGCCCAAGCGCAGCCCGTCACAGCGCTAGGGGAAACAGCCGAAAGCTGTTACAGCGGCACGAGTTCGGGATAATGCTGTAATAGCTCGTCATAGGTGAGTTCGTCGCCCAGTTGCGCTGGGGAAAAATGCACCTGGATCGCCCGCAGCTTTTCGTTGTGATGCAGATTGATGATGGACTTTAGCCCCATGCGGAGGGCGCTGGCGCTGGTCAGGTCAGTTTCCAGGGCGGGTACTTCGCCTTCGTAGGCGACGGTGATCATCACCACCAAATTTTGGGTAATCGGCAAAATCAGAGGCGCTTCTGTCTCGTCTGTATCTGAGTCCAGATCTGAGTCCAGCAGTTCTGCACCGCTGCCATAGCGCTGGGCCGAGTCGGTAAAGAGTTCTGTTACGTAGTCGCCCGCCTCGCCCTCATCCCAGAAGACATCGCCCTCGTTGGCGGCGGATTGCCAATAGGGTTCATATTCCAGCAGGTGGTCGCAGATGGTGACGAGTTCTTCGCCCAGCGTGTCCAGGTCACCCTCAGCGGCGATCGCCCGTTGTCCTGCTTGGTTCAGCACGCCCAGCAGCGGCGCAACCTCCCGCCCCGCCAGATGCAGAAAAATGCGGCACACGACAAACCGCGTTTTGCCGCTGAGTTGTTGAAAGCGATCGCGCAACGCCATAGTTCAGAGATGTTGGTGTTTGGGTTTTGGAAAGAAAAGCGCGTGTTCTACGCATTCGAGTTTGGTCAAACAGCCAGCTATTCTCCATTTTGTCACTTCGTGCCGACCTCAGCCCGGTGGGATTTCCGCCATCAGCCGCCCAATCTGCCGAATGTCTACATTGCCGCCGCTGATAATGACACCTACGCGACCCGTTACATCTGGTAGATAACCTTCTAATAAAGCCGTGGCCGCTAGTGCCCCCGTCGGTTCGATCACCAGCTTCATCCGCTCCCAAAGGAAAAACAGCGTCCGCAGCAGCGCGTCGTCGGGCACGGCCACCATGTCGTGGACGTAGTGCAGCACCAGCGGAAAGGTGAGGCTTCCCAGCGAATGGGTGCGTGCGCCATCGGCGATCGTGTCGGGGTTTTGCACGGTTTGCAGCGTTTTGGTGTGAAAGGATCGCGTCGCATCGTCTCCGGCGGCTGGCTCTACGCCAATGACTTTGCAATTGGGCGAAAGCGTGTGGGCGGCGATCGCACAGCCCGACAGCAGCCCGCCGCCCCCACAGCACACCAGCAGATAATCCAGTTCGCCCACCTCTTCGATTAGCTCCTTGGCCGCCGTGCCCTGGCCCGCGATGACGTGCGGATGGTTATACGGCGGAATCACCACCGAGCCGCGCTCCTGGGCAATTTGCTGAGCCACCTGTTCGCGCACGGCTTCGGAGCGGTCATACAGCACCACTTCTGCGCCATAGCCCCGCGTCGCATCCTGCTTCACTTGGGGCGCGTCGGCGGGCATGACGATGGTGGTGGGAATACCCAGCAGTTTGCCAGAGAGGGCGATCGCCTGGGCGTGGTTTCCCGATGAATACGTCAGTACGCCCCGCTGCTTCTCGGCGGGCGAAAGCTGCGACAGCGCATTATACGCCCCGCGAAACTTGAACGCGCCCATCCGCTGAAAGTTCTCGCATTTGAAAAAGACTTCACAACCTGTGCGATCGTTCACCGTGCGGCTGGTTATGACGGGCGTGCGGTGGGCCACGCCGTCCAGCCGTTCTGCCGCCGCCGCCACGTCCGCATAAGACACGGGCAAATCGTCAACCCAATTGGAAGTTGAAACAACAAGTGCCATCGCGGTGTCAACCCGATTTTTCCTAAGCCTTTTCAGTTTGTGATCGCAACCATTCCATTTCCAGGTCAGAGAGCGCAGGGGGCGGGGGCGGCTGGCGATAGTCAATCGACAAGTCGTAGGCGGCCTCGTCGTAGATTGCCCTCAGGGCTGCTCCCAAATCAAGCGGCACCGCCTCATCCGGCGCTTGCAGAGGCACTGGCAGGGTTGGCAGCTCATCCGCGAGGGCGATCGCCCACACCTCCACCACCCCAGAATGGGCGCGAGTCAGCGTCACCAGATAGGGCACCGCAGGCAAGCGCGGATGATGGTACGGACGAGCGCCTCGCCGCAGCAAATCGATCTCAATCAAATGCACATTGGCTTGATAGAGCCGCTGCCGCTTGCGTCGATATTCGCTCAATCCGGGTTCTCGCTTGTTGACCGGAGACAGAATTTCAATGCAGCTAATCAACCGATTTTGAGCCGTATCGCGAATCTCGATGGTTGGAATGCGGACTTCGACAGGCAGGAGCAGCGGCAGGGTCAGGAGGGCGGGCGTGGTTGCCGCTGCGCCTTGGGACGCCGGGCCGGTTTGGCGACTCGCCTCAGTCGGCTGAATCTGAAGCACTTCTACATCAGGATACAAAATGCCGATTTCACTCTCTGGCGACGTATCTTCGACCAGGTACACCTCCAATCGCGCTGTGTAGCGAGGGCGCAGCAGCGGCACAAGCATTTGCCGAATTTTGTTGGCAAGGGCGTTGTGTACGTCTGACCAGAGATAGCCTTCAAGATAGGGGTCCATTCCAGGAAAAGGCGACGGCATGGCTAAAGCGTCCGATCAACTATCCAAATCACAGCCCAGTCATTTTCTCGATCATAACGGCACTCTAGATCGCTAAAAGCGCGAATTTGACAGAAGTTTGCAGAAATCTTCAGACTTTTCGATCAATTCCTGAATTATGCAAGTTTTCTTCAGAGAATAGCTCGTGAGCGTGTCGCATCAGCACTCTGGAGATCTTTCGCATGGCTAAAAAGAAGGGCAAGGGGAAAGGTATTAATTATTCCTCACCCTATGGTGACGGAGTGGACTGGGATATTGACGATTATTTGCCCATCTGGGAACTGCCAGAGGGAGACACCTTTGATCCCACTGCTCCGTTATCTTTTAATGCAGATTTGCAGGGGCGTTCTCAGCTTTTCCTGCCACTGCACGTCAACAATGACGGCATTGGCAGCGATACAGATGGGTTTAACACTATCACCCTGTCGCTCGATCCGACAGATACAGTCGGTTTTACTCAGGAAACCTATGTTCTGAAAGAATCGTGGGATGCAATCGCTGGTGATGTTTCCACAGAACTCTATCGATTTTCTTATCCTCGACCAGAGCAATTGGCAGATTACCTGTCAAAGACATTTTTAGTTGATGGTGCTAGTCGCCCATTCAACACGCCTCGCCTCATTCCTGGCGGACGCTTTAAGGAAATCATCATCGTTATCGAAGATGCTCAAAGCCCGTTGCCTATTCAGCTTGGAGCAGAAAATAACACCGTTCCTGGCAGCGGCATCAGCAACACCAACGGCATCAATGTGATCTACGCGGGGGCGGGTAGCGACACAATCGACACAGGCGATAGTGATGACACGGTGCGCGGCGAAGAGGGTGACGATTTGCTAGTGGGTGGCAATGGTGATGATATCCTCTACGGCGAAGCTGGCAACGACTTGCTACGTGGCAGTAATAGCCGAATTACAAATTTTCAAGACTCTAGCTATACTCGCCCAGCGGGTGATTATCTCAATGGCGGCACTGGAAATGACACGATCTATGGCGAAGGCGGCTGGGACACAATTGACGGCATGGAAGGCGATGATCTAATCTATGGCGACAATCCCGACCCTAGTTTAGATAACCCTGGTTCCGAAAACCCTTTTACAGATGAACGAGATGTTTTAAGCGGTGGCAACGGCAACGATGTTGTTTTTGGGGGAGCTGATGACGACAGGCTGTTGTTTGGTGATGCAGGGGATGATTACTTATCAGGTGGACTTGGGCAAGACACTTTAGAAGGCGGCGATGGCGGCGATCGCTTCGATTTCTACACCTATCGTCCTGGATTTGAAGATGACGATTTCATTACTGACTTTAATCCCGCAGAAGATACGATCGGAATCTATGTAGGAATCGCAGATCTGTCTAGCTTTCGCAACGTGGGACTACCCATTAATGGCGCTATCTTATCCAGTCAGTTTGTGGTCGGCACGGCGGCGCTGGATGCGGGCGATCGCTTTATTCTTGCGTTAGACGGCTTTGATGTTTCTGCCATCCTGTTTTTTGATCCAGATGGTACAGGCTCAGCCGCACAGATTGAGCTGGCCAGATTGAGCGGAATTAATAGCTCAAATATCAACAATTTCAACCACACGCATATCGTCACCTTTGACGACACGCGCCGTCGCCCGCCGCCCAGCGCCCCGCTACCGCCGCCGCCCAGTGTGGAGTTTTCGCAAAGCATGCTATTGATCAGCGAAACCGCAGGCGTTGCGACCCTGACGCTGAATCGAACCGGAACGCTGGCGGGATTGTCTCAGGTCAGCGTAAGTGTCGCCGGTGGAACGGCAACGGCTGGCGAAGATTTCAATTCTGCGTCATTTCCGCGAACGATCACGTTCGGCATTGGCGAATCTAGCAAAATTATCGAAATTCCCATTTTTAAGGATGCATTTGTCGAGGGAAATGAAACGATTTCGCTGTCGCTTTCGCCGGTGAATAATCCCCTTGCAGGAACGCTCGACACACTCACAGGGAACGCAAATTCTACAACCATCACCATCCAAGATGCAGGCGCGACGAATGGCAACGATCTGCTGATTGGCACGCCGCAGCGAGATGCGATCGCCGGACTGAACGGCAACGACACGATTCTCGGCTTGGGTGCAAATGACACGCTGACCGGCGGGCGCGGCAACGACACGCTGTTTGGCGGCACGGGTAGCGACGCGCTGCGGGGCAACCAGGGACGCGATGTGTTTGCGCTGGAGCCTGGGCCCGGCTCGATTCGCATTTTGGATTTTCAAGACGGGGGCGATCGCCTCGGACTCACCCCTGGTCTGCGTTTTCCCCGGCTGAGGATCGTGCAACAGGGCAGCGGCTCCAGCCTCAGCACGCGCATCAGTATCGGTAGCGATTTGCTCGCTATCCTCCCTGGCATCGCCAAAGCCCAAATTACCAAAGCCGATTTTGTATCTATCCGCCCGCCTGCAATTTGAAAGCAGCCAGAAAGCAGCCAGAAAGCAGCCAGAAAGCAGCCAGAAAAAAGAGCGTAAAGTCCTGTTGCAAACCTGAAATGACCCACCCAAAATGCGATAGCTTGAAGGTAGGCAGAAGTACGCATTCACTTCATTGCAGGAGCGTAGATTTGCTGGGTTACGGTCGCTCATTTCCCGCTTCGCTGCATTTTGGTAGGGAGAAGACGTTATGACATTCAAGAAGATTTTGGCGGCGGTGGATCAGTCTCCGCTGGGGCAGTCAATTTATGAGCAGGCAGTCGAGCTTGCGAAAACGCAAGGTGCTGAGCTAATGCTGTATCATGCGCTGAACCCGGATTTGATCCTGGGCCCGATGCTGTTGCCCGGTGAAATGGGGCTGGCCCCGCAACTGGTAACGCAGGCTTACGAAGCGCAGCAAACCTATCTGGAGCGGCAAACCCAGGAGGTGCGCGACTGGCTAAATGGGCTAGCAGAAGGGGCGATCGCCAAAGGAATCTCCGCCCAATTTAGCTATCGCTGCACCGATGCTGGCCGCGGCATTTGCGACCTAGCGAAAGGATGGGGGGCGGATCTGGTGCTGCTAGGTCGGCGTGGCCGCAGCGGACTGACAGAAGCCCTGCTGGGCAGTGTCAGCAATTATGTGTTGCACCATGCTCCTTGTGCCGTGCTGGTTTTGCAAACAACACCCGCGCCATCAACGGCTGTGCAGTCCGGAATGGCTCAAACTGATTTGGTAAAGCTTGCCCCTCTGTCTTAACGAGTCTGTCTTAACAAGTCTGTCTTAACTAGACGGAGCCAGACAAAGTTAGAGAGAGTTAGAGGGTGTTTGAAATGGGAAAGATGGTTAAAACTATCACTACAAGCCTTAAGGAAACACCGAAAAAGTAGGAAGGGTTTTTGGTGTTTCGGCGTTTGTAGTGGCGACTTTAGTCGCCAAACTCACTTAACGCAGGACTTTTCAAGCAGGACTTTTCAAGCATCTTCTTTAGACAGGTTACACAGACCTCGCAAAGGGCGATCGCCCCTGTGTTATAACCGTGGTCACTGCGTTGGCATGATCTATGACGCTGAAGGCCTTCGGGATAGCGACAGGTGTGGCGATCGCCCTGGCGGTGTTTGGGTTTATTCCCGGTATGGGCTTGCCGGGGGCGATTGTCTTTACCACCTTTGCGCTGGTGGCAGAGCTGGTCTACGGCAGAGGCATCATCAACCGCCTCAGCGACGACGCGATCTGGCCCATTGCGATTTTCATGACCTGGCTCTGGCCCATCAGCATTCCCGTCGGTTGGTTAGTGGGCTGGGGCGCGTTTGGGCGCTTTTCGAGAGCCACCAAAATTTTGGCTATGGGTGCGGTGATGGTGCTTTGGGGCCTGGGGCTGACGCTCTACTTTGTCCAGATTGCACCCAAGAAGTAGACCCTGTGAATTCTTGAAATATTCGCTAAACTTTGCTTTCTGAGTAACTTTTGGGGCGATCGCCAATGACGGGTCTTCACACAACTGATTTTCTAACCAGCAGCGCAATAGGCGCAGCGAAACCGCTGGAGCCAGCCGTATACATCGTGGGCGCGGGGCCGGGCGATCCAGAGTTGCTGACGCTGAAGGCGTATCGCCTGCTGGCTCAGGCAGACGTGATTTTGGTGGCAGATTCGCTGGTGCCGCAGCAGGTGTTGGGCTGCGTCCGCCCGGATGCGGAGATCGTGCGGACGGCCAACAAAACGCTGGAGGACATTTTGCCGCTGATGGTGGCGCGAGTGCGATCGCACCAATCGGTCGTGCGGCTGCATTCCGGCGACCCTAGCCTCTACAGCGCCATCCACGAACAAATGCAGCTACTCGCGGCAGCAGACATCCCCTTTGAGGTGATTCCCGGCATCAGTGCGTTTCAGGCGGCGGCAGCGCGGCTCAAGGTAGAACTGACGCTACCCGGACTCGTGCAGACCATCATTCTGACGCGAATCAGCGGGCGCACCCAGGTTCCCGATGCCGAAAATCTAGCCTCACTTGCTGCCCACAAAGCCAGCCTGTGTCTGTATCTCAGCGCCCGCCACGTAGAAGCCGCCCAAGCGCAACTGATGGAACACTATGCGGCAGATACCCCTGTGGCAATTTGCTTTCGGCTGGGCTGGCCCGATGAGCAGATTTGGCTCACGCCGCTGAGCCAGATGGCCGCAACCACGCAAGAAAAAGACCTGATTCGCACAACGCTGTACGTCATCAGTCCAGCGCTGGCGGCGGCAAGCAGTTCTGCTGAAATATCTGAGACATCCGTGCGATCGCGCTTGTATAACCCAGAGCATGATCACCTATTCCGGCGATCGCGCTTTGGAAACGCGACTCAGCCGCAGTAGAGTCTCTTGGAAAGAGGGCAAGCTCAGAAGCTCTCAGAACAATTCTCAGAATATTTACTTAAACACTTTGAACTTTTCCGTAATTTCACAGAAAACCCAATACACTGTTTTCAAAGACCAGTAGTGATCCTGAAGGGCAGGCGGTGCGCTCCGTCTGCTCTTTTCTTTTCTATGCTCTAGGATTCCCCAAAGCCACCGAGCTTTCGCAGGCATAACCTTTGTCGGACGTGCTAGCGCCAGCGTCACACATCAAAGCCTCTCAGACGCTTGGATGGGCAATAAACCTCTTGCATGAATGCTGTTTTGAGGGTGTGAATCGTAGCACGGCGGTACCGCGCCACGATTCACGCAAGAAGTCTAATCTAAAATCGCCAATCTAAAATCCAAAATCCAAATGCCCCTTTAGAGCAACACCAGGTCGATCGCAGGCGCAAAGGTCAGCCCCGGCTGAAGCTGGATCACCAGAGTTCCGTTAAACGTCAGCGCTCCAGTCGCGCTGCTGTAGGCAAATTGGCTAGTGAGCGATGCCCCAGTGCCAAATTTGGAGATCTGGATCTTGTCGCCCTCGGCGCGGGAAAAATCCTGAATGGTCGTCACGCCGTCAAAGCTGAAAAACGAGAAAGTGTCTGCCCCTGCGCCACCTGCCAGCGTGTCGTTGCCGCCGCCTGACAACACATCATTTCCCTCACCGCCGCTGAGGCTGTCATTGCCCAGTCCACCCGTCAGGGAGTCGTTGCCCGCGCCGCCGAGCAGCGTATCGTCGTTGTCACCGCCGATGAGGTTATCATTGCCGTCCTGTCCATCCAGGCGATCGTTGCCATCGCCGCCAAAGATTTGATCATTGCCACCGCCGCCAAATAGGGTATCTTTGCCATCGCTGCCAAAGATCAAGTCGGCATCCTCGCCGCCAAAGATCAGGTCATTGCCGTCGCCACCGCTGAGTTCCTGGTCGCTGCTAAAGTTGACCTCGGTTGCGCCATCGGCTGGGCCGCCGTAAATCGTGTCGTTGCCTGCGCCACCCAGCAAAATATCCTTGCCATCGCCGCCGATGAGTAAATCCCGCCCCGCCATGCCGTCAATGATGTCATTGCCTGCGCCGCCGTTGAGGGTATCATTGCCTGCGCCGCCGTTGAGGGTATCGTTGCCTGCGCTGCCGTTGAGGGTATCATTGCCCGCTTCACCAAATAGGGAGTCGTTGCCTCGACGACCCTGCAAGGTGTCATTGCCCTCCTGTCCCCGCAGGGTGTCGTTGCCGCTTTTGCTGTCTACGGTATCGTCGCCCTTGCCTGCAAAGACCACATCGTCGCTGGCAGACCCAGTATGGCGATCGCTCTGATTTCCCAGCCTGATCGGTACGACTCCTGCATCCAGCAGGATAATTGTGACCTCCTGGGAGGCTGCCCCCTCAGCCAGCCGAATGCTAAACAACTGGCTGCCTGCGGCGGGTTCTCGAAAGACATAGGTGGATTTGGCAAAGCCCAGACCGTCGCTTTCCGACAGGGAGAACACGACCGAGTCGGTGCCATCGGGAACGCCGTCGTTAAACACTTCAAAGAAGATGGGCCCGGCTTCAAAATCAAAGGGAATGCCGCCGGAGGCTGTGCCGACGACCTCTGGATCAAGCCAGGTCGGCAAAAAGTCGCTTTGATCCCACGAGCGCTCGTCGCCCCAAAAGGAAGACTGGTTGCGCTGCCGCCCTCTGCCCTTGGCTTTTTTCTGCATACATCAAACCTCTTGTATGGGCTACCGGAGACGCGGGATCTGGGGAGGGGGTTCCTGCGTCTGCCTCGTCTGAAATGAAACGTTAGAATTGGGCGATCGCCCGCAGTAGCACCCGGCACTCTGACCTGCCAATGCTTTCTTCAAGCCAAAAGACCCCTTTTGCGGAATCCCCTTTTGCGAAATCCCCTTTTGCGGAATCCCCTTTTGCGAAATATGTGAACGCATGAAAAAGGGCAGCGCTCAAAGCACGATGCCCTTTGGAGTATATCGATTCTCGATTTTGGATTTGCGATTTTGGATTGCAAGTCCAGCGTTTTGGGGGCTTTCGGCTGGCTCCTTCATAGCCCCACTTCGGAGAATTGAGATTTACAGAAGTGGTTTGACGTTTGGCATCACGCTCGATGAAGTCAGAGAGGTTAGGAAAGTTAGAAAAGTCAGAAAAGTTAGAAAAGTCAGACCAGCCCACCTACGCCATTAGCTCACCCGTTTCCTGCAAAGCGTGGAGGCGGTGGTAGATGCCGCCGTGGGCCAGGAGTTCCTCATGGCTGCCCACTTCCACGATTTGCCCCCGATCCAGCACCACGATTTTGTCGGCTTCCCGAACGGTACTCAAGCGGTGGGCAATGATGATCGTCGTGCGCGTGCCCAGGATATTTTGCATCGCCAGTTGGATCGATCGCTCGGATTCATAATCCAGGCTGGAGGTGGCTTCGTCAAACACCAGCACGTCCGGATTCATCAGCAGGGCGCGGGCAATGCCGAGGCGCTGTCGCTGACCGCCAGAGAGCCGCACGCCGCGCTCACCGACGACGGTAAGATAACCCTGGGGCAGCGTTTTCACAAACTCATCGACGCGGGCAATGTGGCAAGCTTCGGCGATCGCCTCTGGAGTCGCGCCGGGGTTGCCGTAGGTGAGATTGTCCATCAGCGTGCCGTTGAACACGTCCACCTCCTGGTGAACAATTGCCAACCGCTTACGATAGCCCGTGATGTCGAGCGATCGCACGTCCTGACCATCGATCAAAATGCGTCCACTGTGCGGCTCGAAATAGCGAAACAGCAGCTTCACCAGGGTCGATTTGCCAGAGCCAGAGCGACCCACCAGCGCCACCGTCTGGCGCGGCTCGATCAGCAGGTTGATGTTTTGCAGCACGGGGCGATCGCGGTCATAGCCAAAGCTCAGGTCGTCAAAATGAACCTTACCTGTGAACTGATAATGACGCACCGCCTCTGGTGGATCGAGTAAATTATGCGAATCTTGCCCGTCGGGGGTCTGCATGAATTCATGAAAGCGATTCATCGAGGCATAGCGGCGGGCAAACACCTCCGCCACGGTGCAAATTGGCTCCAGTTCTGCGTAGGCCATGCTAGACACCGTAAGCGTGGTGACAAAATGCCCCAGCGAAATGTTGCCCTGCACTGTCGCCCACAGCGTCAGCGCCAGCACCACAAACACCGACGACTCCACCACCAGCTTTTGCCATGCAAACAGCGTGACGTAGCCTTTATGAACCCGATAGTCCACCACCTTAAACTCTCGCTCGATTCGCTGCCGCTGTCGTTCTAACTCATTTGCCTCCGTCGCAAAGGCTTTTACGGTTTTGATGTTGGTGATAATCTCCGAAGTACGGCTTTCGGTGTTCTCCATGTATTCATCGAGCCGTTCTTCTTTTTTGATGAGCCGCCGCAGGTTGTGCAACAGGAAGGCGAGAATCAGCAAGAACGAGATCAGGAACAGAATCGCGATGCGCCACTCGATTAGCAAAATGACCCCAAAGATCCCAATTACACGAACGATTTTGGGAACGAGTTGACCCGCAATTTCAGGATAGGTCCAGGTATGATTTGCCAACCCCCGTGCGACGCGCCCAGAAATACGTCCCGGATTGTTTTCGTCATAGAACTCTAACGGCAGAGAGAGGACTTTGGCGATCGCCCGAATCGTGTGATCGCGGCGCGACCTGAGTGCAATATCCCAGTGAAACCAGATTCCTAACCAGGCCTGAATCGGGGCGCGGACGACCGTCACCAAAAAGATAATGCCCAGCAGCACCATCAGCGAGAGCGATCGCCCCCCTTCCCAACTGCCCATCGCGCCTACCCGCGCCACAAACCGCTGCAACGGCCCATCTAGCGGCTGCCCCGACAGCGCATTCAGCAGTTGCCCAATCGCGTAAGGCACAGCCAAATCCAGCACCTCAAACAGGCTGCTGGCCGTAATGCTAAACACCGAGAGGCCCCAGTATCGTTTGTAGTAATTCAGAATATTGCGAAAACTTTGTGAACTCGCCATCGCGGGAGACCTCCACCCAGATTGGCAGAAGGGGATGCACCCAAGAGACTTGCAAGCAAGAAACTCGCAAACTTAGAGGCGATCGCCCTTCTACCTTGTCAGATTACGATTGTAGCACGTTGTAATACAACCTGTCGTACAGGTGGCTCGTCTTGCAACGCGCCCCCCGTCCACTGCCCCAGGCAGAGGGTGGTGGAGACTACTCATCTTCTAAAAGCAAAAGCTGTTCGTCGATTTGCTGAAGCTGTTCGCGGGCGATCGCCTCAGAAATTACCCGTTTTCGCAGCGCCTCTTGCAGGGCGCTTTTTTCCGACAGCAGCAAGCGGCGGCGGATGGCATCTAGTTTGGGGCGATCGCCCGCATCGATTGCGCCAGAGTCAGCCCGTTGATTGTAGCGATCGCGCAGAGATTTTTCGGCGCGGGCCACCTGCACTTGATAGCGCGATCGCAGTTCTTCATACACGGCTTTGGGCAATACACCCGTTTTTAGCAGGCCTTCAAGCTCATCCTGAGCAGCTTTGGCGGCGATCAGTTTCGCCTGCAATTCCTCAGTTTGGCGGCGGGTTTCCGATAGGGGCGAGAGCCTGAGCCGCTTCACCAGCCACGGCAGGCTGAGGCCCTGCCCCACCAGCGACAGCAGCACCGCGCCATACACCAGCGCAATTAGGTCGGCGCGTCCCGTTAGGCTGGCGGGCAGGCTCAGCGCCAGCGCCATCGACAGCGAGCCTTTGATGTTGCCCAAAAACATGACATGCTGCCAGCGCAGGGGAATCGGGCGATCGAACGGCCGCAGCAGCGCCAGCAGCGGATAGACCGACAGCAGCCGTCCCACCTGATAAGCGGCGATCGCCAGCAGCACCGCAGGCAGATTTCGCCATAGCGTAAACACCTCCAGTTCCAGTCCAATCAGCAAAAAAATGAATGTATTTACGCCAAACGCAGCATAATCCCAGAAGTTATACAGCGTGATGCGACTAGAGGCAGAGAACCGCCGCGAAAGCCCTGCATTCCCCACAATCAGCCCAGACACTACTACCGCCACCACGCCCGACACCCGCAGCAGTTCCCCAAGCTGATACGCCCCCAAGGCCAGCGCCACCGTTAGCAAAATGCCGCTGAGGGGATCGTCCGACTGAGTAAAAAAGCCCGCACAGAGATAACCCAACACCAGTCCCAACAGCGCCCCACCCGCAATCACCACGACAAAGCGCTGTAGACCCTCTGCCAACGTGACCGAACCTGTCAGATGCGCCTGCAAAATCAGCCCAAACAGCACCAGGGCAATGCCGTCGTTAAACAAGCTCTCGCCTTCCACGATGGTCGAAAGGCGACTTGGCACGGCAACTTCCTTAAACACGGCAATCACCGATACCGTATCTGTAATCGCCAGGATCACCCCCGCCAGCAGCGCCGGAATCCACTCCAGCCCCAGCCCAAACTTCAGCACCAGCGCGGTCATGCCCGATGCCAGTACCACGCCCGGCCCTGCCAGCAGCAAGATGGGCTTGAGGGTGCTGCGGAGGCGGCTGATGTCAGTATTAATAGCAGATTCAAACAGCAGAATGGGCAAAAACAGGTTCAGGATCAGCGAGGTATTGAGGCCAACGCGCCGGGGCAACAGTTCGGCGATCGCCAGCCCTGCAATGACCAGCCCCGTCACGTAAGGCATCCGAAACCGCCGCGACAGCAGCGCCACCGCCGTCGCCACCAGCAGCAAAATAATCAGCACCGGAATCAACTCTGGCACATCCCGAGCAGCAGTGGCAGCAGTTCCAATCAACATCGCAGGTTTGGAGTTCGACAGGTTTAGAGTTGAGTAATCCTGCTGACAAGACGAAATGGCGCAGGTGCTATAGCCTAGCTGCAAGGAGTTGAGGCAACGTTCAAGGTGACATTCAAGCCGAACGTTAGAGGGCATTGGCGTGAGCCTTGCGAAACCATATCGCCATTCAGCAATCGGGTTGACAAAGCCCTGAAATCATACCGTTTTCTCAGCTTCACCTTAAGGAAATCCGGTAATCTGGGCAAGAATTCCAATTTGCCCCTAGAATTTGCCCCTAGTTTGAGATCTAGTTTTCCAACTAGTTTCGCAGCTAGTCCCATATGCTAGCGATGCAATGATTGAAAACTTCCCATCGAACCCCTCCCACACCCAAGGAGACTTAACCCTATGACCGTTAGAGTCGGTATCAACGGATTTGGTCGCATCGGTCGCCTGGTTCTTCGCGCAGGCATCAACAACCCCAAGTTTGAATTTGTCGGTATCAACGACTTGGTTCCCGCCGACAACCTCGCTTACCTATTCAAATACGACTCCACTCACGGTATGTATCACGGTACCGTGGAAGCTACCAGCGACAGCATGACCCTCAATGGGCACAAGATTCCTTGCATGGCCACGCGCAACCCCGCAGAACTGCCCTGGGACAAACTCGGCGTAGACTATGTGGTAGAGTCTACAGGCTTTTTCACCGACTATGAAGGCGCGTCCAACCATCTCACCGCAGGTGCAAAGCGGGTGCTAATTTCGGCCCCCACCAAAGATCCAGACAAAGTGCCCACCTATGTTGTCGGTGTGAACCACGAAGACTTTGAGCCGTCTAAAGACGTGATCGTTTCCAACGCAAGCTGCACCACCAACTGCCTTGCGCCGATTGCCAAGGTATTGCACCAAAACTTTGGCATCGCCGAAGGGCTGATGACCACTGTCCACTCGATGACTGCCACCCAGCCCACTGTAGACGGCCCCAGCAAAAAGGATTGGCGTGGTGGCCGGGGTGCATCGCAAAATATCATTCCCTCTTCCACTGGCGCGGCCAAAGCCGTGGCGCTGGTGTTGCCGGAGCTAAAGGGCAAGCTGACGGGCATGGCTTTCCGCGTGGGCACTCCAGACGTGTCGGTGGTAGACCTGACCATCAAGACTGAGAAAGCTACCACCTATGAAGAAATCTGCGCTGCGATGAAGGCTGCTTCGGAAGGGCCGATGCAGGGCATCCTGGGCTACACCGACGAGGAAGTGGTGTCGATGGACTTTCGCACCGACCCACGTTCCAGCATCTTTGACGCAAAGGCCGGGATTGGTCTAAATTCCAACTTCTTTAAGGTGGTGTCCTGGTATGACAACGAGTGGGGCTATTCTAACCGTGTGCTGGATCTGCTGTTGCAGATGGGTGTAGAGGATGGACTGATTTAGAGCGTGGTGTGCAGCTTTGCTCTACCTATCTATTCGCTACTCTACTGAGATTGCGATGGCATGAGGTTGCGGTGGCATGAGATTGCGGTGGCACAAATATGCTTCACGTAGCAATCTCAGCCCTCACCCTTTTTCAAGTAGCGCTCGGCGATCGCCCCTCATCTCCCAACGCCAGAGCCTCTGGGCGATCGCCCCCCGACACCTCTTAGAACCTCGAACGGCTGACCCAAGCATGATGTTCAATCGAGTTCTCTGTTAGAGATTTTGCCCGATTTGTGTCGTAAAACACAGCCTGATAAAGAAATACGACGATTTTGTAGCAGGTATAGCAGTTTAGGAAAGAATATAGGTGAGTGTGCGCTCTAAGGGTTCTGTTGTGCAGATTACAGGACTGGACTTATTTCAGATCGCGCATCTCGAATCACTGATTCTGAATTCTTTTCTAAGGTGCTGTTATGGGTCAGCTTACGGGTCTGCTACTGGGGACGGCGTTTGAGGATAGGTTTGCGGCGAATGTATGGCTGGAAGCGGTTGATCCGGCGGAACTTGAGGCGACTGACGCGGCGATCGCCCGGGCCCGGATCGAAACATTCGACGGTAGTGACACTGTAACCGCACAGGTCAGCGTTACTCACTTGGCTGGCAATCCAACCGCAACGGGTGTGTTGAGTAGCGCGATCGCGCTTGGGTTGGGGGGCGATCGCCTGGAGGTGGTCGCCTACGCCAATGGCATCTATGCCTCGGTCTATGGTGTGCGCTTTAGCGCTGTGCGGGGAGATGCGGGCGATGACACGTTCACAATTTTCACGCGCAGTTTTTCTTCAGAGCGTATTCCGTACTCAGGCAGTATGAGTGCTGGACTCTCAAACGCAGTACTCGATAGTGGTGATGGCAACAACACAATTTCAATCAGCAGCACGGCTGAAACAAACGACCGATTTTTCTTTCATTCTGCCAATAGCTATGGGTTGTTCAGTGGCTCCATCACAACCGGAACTGGGGACGACACGATCGCTATTACTACGGTAGGACGTGGGTCGGGCAACGAACTGGCGGGTATTGGATATGGCGTAAAACAGGGGGCGATCGCCACGCGGGATGGCAATGATGTAGTGACGATCAGCGCGACTGGCGAAGGCACAGGGTTTGCTAATGCGCTGTCTTGGGGACTGTTGGATAGTTCTGTCCAGATGGGAAATGGCGACGACCAGCTGGATATTATCTCTAACGGCGCTTCCAGAGATTATTTCTCGGGTACTGGTGTAGGGTATGGTATCGATCGCAGCTTGGTAGAAGGCGGTCATGGCAGCGATCGCCTTGCTGTTTCTGCCTATGCAAACGGGCATGGGTATCCCAAAAGCTATGGCGTTAGCCGCAGTACGATTGCGGGCGGCGAGGGCGATGATGACATCATCCTCCAAGCCAGAACTATTGCAGGTTCACAGCGATTTGGCGCAACCATTGGCGCAAGCTATGGAGTTTGGCACAGCAACGTTCGCGGCGACGAAGGAAACGACACGATTCGCATTAACGGATGGAACGGTGCCTACGCCTTTGCGGGAGCCGATGCGCTATCCTACGGCGTTATTCAGTCATCAGTAGCCGGGGGAGAGGGCAATGACTTGATATCAGTTGTTAGTGGGGCAGAAGCCAATTCTTATCTGGGGCGAGGAACGACGGAAGCCCTGGGCTATGGCATCGCCAATAGTAGCCTAAGCGGTGGCGATGGCGACGACACATTACAGATTAAGGCAAACGCCCAGGCACTCGCTGACATCTATGTTGAAGGCTATGAAGCCTTTGCCTGTGGAGCTTACCAAGCTCAAATATTGGGCGATCGCGGCAATGACACTATTGAGATCTCTGCCACCATTACAGGACGGTATCGATTTGCTGGTCGAGGCTTTGCTTACGGCGTTAGAGAAGGGCGCATCGAAGGGGGCGACGGCAACGATGTAATCACGATTTCGGGCGAAGCGTCTGTCAAAATCAGTGATTATGGTGTCGCTGAGAGCTACGGTATGGTCGAGAGCAGCGTCAGCGGGGGCGACGGGGATGACCTAATCACCATTTCAGGCACAACGCTTGCCGATCAAGATATATGGTATCAATTTGCAAGTCGGGGCGTTGCTTACGGCGTGAAGGAAGGGCGCGTTGAAGGGGGCAATGGCAATGATGTAATAACCATTTCGGGACACGCTTCTGCCCAAGAAGGGAGTCGGTCTATTATCACAGAAGGCTATGGCGTGGTGAATAGTAGCGTGCATGGTGGCAGCGGCGATGACCTAATCACCATTTCAGGAACCACCTTTGCCATTCAGGATGCGCTGATTTCCGGCGGCAGCGGGGACGACACGTTTCAGGTGGGCATCGGTCAAGGAACGCTGGATGGCGGCGCAGGGAATGATCTAGTGATTCTGGATTTTCTCGATTTGCAGACCATGACAGTGACCGCGTTGGGAAATAACGGTCTGCGGATTGTGGGCACGCAAGACGGACAAGGTAAGGATGCTAGCTGGACGCAAACAATCCAGAATATGGAACGCTTCCGTGTCGGCAGCAACACATTTGGGACGGCGCATGGACTGGTCGAATTTTTGCACGGAATAACAGCATAGTTTAACCACAGTCTAACCAATGTGCGCCAGATAGGAAAACCGATGGCGATCGCCCACTTCACGTATTCAGGCTGGTTTCTCAAGGCTGATAGAACCAACTCAAAACTCAATCACTACTTAACCATGAACCAACTAACCGGATTGCAGCGCGGCACACCATTTGACGATAGTTTTGAAGGCAAACTCAAACTAGAACTCATTCTAAATTTTGCTACTGATGAAATTGCGGAAGCATCTATCGTTAATGCATTGATCGAAACTCTGGACGGTGACGATACTGTAGTCGGAGAGGCTCATCTTGTAGTTCTCGACTATGAGCTAAATATTTCCATAATCAAAACGCTTGTTACGGCGATCGCCCTCAAAAACAGCCGTGTTGATTTTGGGTCAGGAGACAATTCTCTAACCTTAAAAGCAACAACGACTGATGCTGTTAACGCCTCAGCCTATGGCATTCAGTTTAGCTCTGTCAAAGCGAGCGACGGGAATGACACGTTCACCATCATTGCAGAAAGTGTTGCCAATGGTCGATCCTTTCCCCTTGCTAGCTCTAGTCTGGGAGTTGGTCTGTTTCACGCTGAACTTGATGCCGGAAATGGCGATAATTCAATTGTCCTGGTTGGAAAAGCAGTAAACCAAAGTTGGTATTATCCAACCGCTTCTGGCTATGGTTTACTCAATGGTTCCATTAGGACTGGCGCGGGCAAAGACACAATAACTATTCGTGGAGAAGCCAAGATTCGCAATAGCCGTAGTTCTCAAAGTTATGGAGTAAAATCGGGTGCGATACAGGCTGGTGATGGCGATGACGAAATTGACATTGCTGCGATCGCTGAAATAGTCCGCACCAACCCGTTTGATGCATCCAACTCAGCATTGTACGGACTGTCAAATGGCTCTGTGAATACGGGCAGCGGCAATGATTTACTCACCATTGCGGCACGCATTGAAGGCGGAGCCGCTAACAGCGTGACGGGCTATGGAATAACCAATAGCGTGATCAATGCAGGTGGCGGCGATGATTCAATTAGCCTGATTACCTCGCTCGGTCGTGCAATTTATTCTAATGCTTATGGACTGATTGATGGAGCAATTCTCGGTGAAGATGGCCATGATGTAATTACCATCACGGTAGAGGCCTCCGGATTTGCTGATTTTCGCTCTGGGCAGGCGATCGCAACTAGTTATGGCGTATGGCGCGGCGCTTTGCAGGGTGGACGAGGGGATGACACCATTCTCGTTTCTGCGGTAGCGAAGGCAAGCTCATTCCCTACACCAGAGACGCTAACTTACGGACTTTTGCAATCATCGGTAGTAGGGGGCGATGGACATGATCTTATCCTGATCACCAGTGAAATTGAGGCATCTGAAGGAGTTTCAATTCCAGATAATATTGTTAGCAGCTATGGCATCTCTCACAGCCAGATTAATGGCGGCGAGGGCGACGATCAATTGACGATCAACGCCAAAGCCACAATTTCCATGGCCCGACCCAGAGCGACAGTTTATGGGGTGTATCAGGGAGAAATTTGGGGAGGAGATGGGAATGATCAAATTACAATCACCAGTACATTAACTGGAACAGGAGCCAACAGCCCCCAATCCCTTAGCTATGGCGTTCTTGAGGGGCGCATTGGCGGAGGAGAAGGGAATGACATCATCACCATTTCTGCAACTAACACTGTACAAACAGCGAGCGCAAGTGGCTTGACAGATGTTATTGAAGGCTATGGCGTGGTGAATAGTAGCGTGCATGGTGGCAGCGGCGATGACCTAATCACCATTTCAGGAACCACCTTTGCCATTCAGGATGCGCTGATTTCCGGCGGCAGCGGCGACGACACGTTTC
>JBDNCP010000239.1:0-5841 GCA_046719575.1 Cyanobacteriota bacterium | reverse complement strand
CTAAGCTCCTTTCCTAACCTAAACTCCCCCGCTTCTGTTGCTCTCGCTCTATAGCGCGAAACAGGGCTTGAAAATTGCCTTCGCCAAAGCCGTCGGGGAGGCGCTGCTGCTGACCGGCCCAGTAGGCGCGACGCTCGATCACCTCCAGGAAAAAGGTCGGCTGCGGAAAGATGGGGCGTGTGAACGCTTGCAGCAGCATGGCGTTGGGTTCGTGGGTGGCCCAATCGACCAGGATTTGCTGCTGGGCGATCGCCCGCCAGGCCTCGTCCGACAGCGAAAAGCCCTCACGCTGCCGCAGTTGGGTGTAGTATTCTGGCGGCACATCGAGAAACTCCACCCCGCGCTGCCGCAGATGGGCGATCGCCCCCAGCGCGTCTCGCGTCCGCAGCGCCACATGCTGAATGCCCGCGCCCCGGTTGATATCGAGAAATTCTTGAATCTGAGAGTTGGGCGAGGCGGGTTCATTAATCGGCAATTGCACCGTGCCGCCCGGATGCCCCAGCACGCGGCTGCACAGGCCCGAATGCTCGGTCTGAATAGTAAAGCCCTGCTGTCGCCGCAGTCCCAAGACCTGTTCATACCAAACGGTGGCTGGCTCTAGCTCACCCGCTGCCACATTCAGCACTGCATGGTCAATCTGTTCAAAAAAGCCAGCGCAGTGGGGGGATGTGGCTCCCGGCTCCCAAAAGTCCAGCGTTTCTAAATCTGGCAGCGTTGCCCAAATCGGCACAGCGGATTGCCCCGACCATTCCAGCAGCGTGTGGCGCAGGTCTTGCCATCCGGCGATCGCCCCCCAGCGCAGCGTGCCGTTGAGCAGGTCTTCTTCGGCAGCAGGCTGCAAGACGGTTGCCCCAGCGGCGATCGCCTGGCTCATGACTGCTGCCACGTTGTCTACGCCAAACGCCAGATCCGCCACCCCCGGCGGATGCTGATTCAGATAAGTCGCGATTGGACTGCTGCGAGTTCGTGCTGAAGACACCACCACCCACACGCCGCCACAGCGCACAATTTCTGTCCAGGTATCCCGACTGCGAGCCGTCGCCACAGGCAAAAAGCCCAGTCGCTCGATCAGCCACTCGCGCCATTCCCCCGCATGGTCCACATAAAAGTGAATATGCTGAATGTCCATCGTCCGCCTGCCTATCAAAATGCAACCCAAACACACCCACACCAAACGCCCTCAGCTTATCGCGTGTCGGTCTAAAATGCAGCGAGGGAGCGCACCCCAAATACGGAGAAGCCTGAGAACGAAAGGATGAGGGAGCATGAGGGCCGTCTTCAGTTAAAGATTTGTCAACTAAAGATTTGTCAACTAAAGATTTGTCAACGCTTGCAGCGCAAATTGCCCGCCTTCTCTACCGCTCTCTCCACAGGCGGTCTGGCAAGACTCTGGCCGTTCGGCAAGACGGTGTGCTGGTCTTGCATTTTCTCAAGCTCTGCTTTAGTGTCGAAGAAAATCCAAAGATAGAAAAGATAGAAATTTTTTGAAAGAATCTAAATGCCATTTCCTACAAGGTTTCTGCCGTTCTAGACCGAGATTGTAGGACTGGCAGTTGCAAATCAGTTGTTGCCAGAGGACAACAGTTCGTTAGACTATCATCTTGGCAAGCGCTGTCTGGCCTAAAACAAAATTCAGAACACGGTTCAACAGTATCCAGTCGCGAAACCTCAGCTTGCTGTCATCCGATTGTTGTTGTAATAAGGAACGGTTATGGAACCTGAAGTCAAAAACGAAATTAACACCCCTGACTTTATCAACGCCGAAGACACTGGAAAACTGACTTCCTTTGGCACCGAGGAAAGCACGGGCGAAGAATGGCGCGAATATGTAGACAAAGCGACGGAATTCGTTGCGGATCTGCCCAAGTATCTGTCCGAGTTTTTTGGGCAATATAAAAGCCCTTTTGTCACCATTGGTCTGTTGCTGGCAGCGCTGATTGCAGTGCGGCTGGTGCTGGCGATCCTGCGTTCGGTCAACGACATTCCGCTGTTGGCTCCGACCTTTGAGCTAATTGGGCTGGGCTACACGGCCTGGTTTGTCTATCGCTATCTGCTGCGGGCCTCGAATCGGAAGGAACTGGTTAACGATTTCAACGAGCTAAAGTCGCAAGTGCTGGGCCACCGCAACAATCCGCCGCTCTAAGACCGATCTGTTGCTGAGTTGCCTTGAGACATCACCTCACTGCGGAATTGCCTTAAAAACTGGGCAATCTAACAGTTAAAGTGTCCGCATAGCAGCGCTTGCTAATGGAAATGGGCGACTGAACGAGCGATTGAAATAGCAGAAGAGGGCAACTCAATGGACAGCGTGGGAGTCGTGGCGATTGGGCGCAATGAGGGCGATCGCCTGCGTCAGTGTCTCTCGTCGGTGGTGGGGCGGGCGGCCCGCGTGGTCTATGTCGATTCTGGCTCGACGGATGGGAGTGTGGAACTAGCGCGATCGCTCGGTGCCGAGGTGATTGCGCTGGATTTGTCGATTCCCTTCACCGCCGCCCGCGCCCGCAATGCTGGGTTTGCTCGACTGTTGGAACTGCTTCCGCAGGTGGAGTTTGTGCAGTTTGTCGATGGCGACTGCGAGGTTGTGTCTGGCTGGCTAGAGCAAGCCGCCCAAGCACTGCGCGACCATGCTGACTGGGCGGTGGTCTGCGGACGGCGGCGCGAGCGCTTCCCTGACGCGACGCTCTATAACCGCTTGTGCGACATGGAATGGAATACGCCTGTGGGCGAAGCCAAGGCCTGTGGTGGCGATGCGCTGATGCGGGTGGCGGCAGTGCAGCAGGTTGGCGGCTACAATCCCGCGCTGATTGCGGGCGAAGAGCCAGAACTCTGTGTGCGGCTGCGGCAGCGGGGCTGGAAGATTTTTCGGCTGGATGCCGAGATGACGCTGCACGATGCCAACATGACGCGCTTTGCCCAATGGTGGAAGCGCACGAAGCGGGCCGGCCACGCCTACGCCGAAGGCTCTTGGCTGCATGGCGCACCGCCAGAGCGCCACTGGGTCAAGGAAACCCGGAGCATCTGGCTGTGGGGGCTGGGAGTTCCGCTGGGGGCGATCGCCACCGCCCCGTTCACCCAGGGACTCAGCCTGCTGCTGCTGCTGGGCTATCCGGTCATGACCTATCGCATCTACCGCTATTTCAAACAGCAGGGCTACAAAGGCTCCGACGCACTGCCCTACGCCGTGTCTTGCGTGCTGGGCAAGTTTCCAGGGCTGGCAGGCGTGCTGCAATTTCACGTCAATCGCCTGCTGGGTCGCCGCAACGCGCTGATTGAGTACAAATAATGTTCTCTTAAGCTCTATCGCCCCGCCATTGCTCCTTGCACCCCAATCCCTACGCTAAGCCCGATTCCTGGAATGCACGTTCTATTTCAGCCGCAACCCCCAATCGGGCAGACCAATTTCGCAAATAGGCGATGTCAAGCTGATCCGTTTGGGTTTTCAAGATTCCTAAAATGTTGCGCCACTGCTTCTCTGACTGGCTGAATTGCCGCCATTGCAGCTTGCTCAAAATCAAATCCTCTGGAGACGCAAAATACAGATCGCCTCGATTTGGAATTGATAATCGCTGCCGCCGCCGAAACTTTTCCACCTCAAAGGCATCCATGCCTGACAGCACAAGATCAGCCTGGAGGATGGTTTCCTGATGAATAATCTGCAACGTGCGCGTTTGGCCAGCCAGAATTTCCTCTGTCCCCGGCACATAAAAACCCGCGGATTCTAGCGTCGAAATCAGTTGTTCCAGACTTGTGGAAGTCAAATCGGGATTCAAACTCAGAACCACGTCTAAATCTTGAGTGGTTCTAGGTTCTCCGTAGGCTGTTGCTGCGACGCCGTCCGTGATGTAATAGTCCAGACCCAGCGCCTGAAAGATGGAATGCAACTGCATTGCCAGGGTGAGGGAATCTTGAATCCAAGCCATATCTTCTTCCGTTGGTAAACCCAGGCTTGGGATGAGGCTTGCGACGACCTCTGCGGGAAAACCCGTGTAGACTCGCTCTCCACACCAGGCCTGCAAAACTTTTTTGGCGATCGCCTGGGGAGATAAGGATGGAAACCGCTGCCGGAGACTGATGAATGACAGCCTCCGGGCCCCCCGCTCCAGCGCCGCCGCCATTTCAAGACGGGTGTCCGCAGAGTGCTGACGCAGTAGCTTAAACTTCAACTGGTCTGCCACAACGCTGGTGTCGCTGGCTTGGGGACGGTAATCAGAGGGCTTCGTGGGCATTGGGTTCTAGGTCTCTGTTTTGAATCTCTGTTTTGGAGATTGAGTGACTGGGCGGCTCGGTTCGCTCTGCAATTCCTCTGGTATAACTACTTGTATTCTATTTCTCTGCAAATTTCCGTTCAGGCTACCTTCACAAATTCTGGGTTGTCAGGGGTTGTGAGGGGCGATCGCCCTTACACCATTCACCAAAGGCTTCAGCCTGCTGCTGCTGCTGGGCTATCCGGTCATGACCTATCGCATCTACCGCTATTTCAAACAGCAGGGCTACAAAGGCTCCGACGCACTGCCCTACGCCCCGTCTTGCGTACTGGGCAAGTTTCCAGGGCTGGCGGGTGTGCTGCAATTTCACGCCAATCGCCTGCTCGATCACCGCAATGCGCTGATTGAATACAAGTAGTCTGACAACCTGCAATAGCCGACCCATTCACTTGAGCCGTGGTTGGGTCAGTGTCAAAATTACGCTTCCAAAAACTGCCTTATGCACCGTTCTATCTCGCTATGGTTCACTGCATTATTCCTAACGCCAGTGCTGGGACTGTCGGGGGCGATTCCCGCAGGGCTTGCTTCGCGAATTGCCCAAACCCCGCCACCCAGCCCCGCGAGCGCCTGGCTTGACGAAAACACTCCCAACTGGAACCAGCCCGGTGCTGCTATTCCCGCCGCCCCTCAGCCAGAAGGCGGCGGCAACCTGGAATATTGTGAGCGCACCTTTCGTCAGGCGACCCTGCCCGAAGATGCTCTGGTAGAGGCGGCGGGCTGGACGCTGACCGGAGCCGCCCAGGTGTTTAACGACACGACGGTTATCACAGGCATGGCGAACGCTGACGGGATGTGCCGCCCGCTGAGTTATCAAGTATTCGTGTTCCGCAAGGGGGCTTTTGTCGGCACGATATCGCCCAATGTGATGGATTCTCGCACCGACGGCAGCGTGTTTAGTGTAGATCTGTATCAACCGGATGAGTTGAGCGCTCGGTTTAACCGCTATGAACCGGAGGATGCGCTGTGCTGCGCTTCGGGAGAGAGCCGAGTTTTCTACGAGATTCAAACGGAAGGGGATGCCGTCGTGCTGGTGCCCGAACTGCCAGCCGCGACCTTCTCCAGTCCGGATGCACAATAGCAGTCAGACCCAATCCTCCAGGTGCGATGCCGCCTCAGCCCTGAATTTGTCTGAATTTGTGGGTGTAGGACTGGGGCAGCAGGTCGCGCTGCGATTGGGGTTTCATCAGGTCTTGTGCCAGTTTATGCGCCAGTTTATGCGCCAGTTTTTTGCTTTTCGCTTTGCCCAAGCGGCTCTCCGGTTTGTGCTAATCAGTCTGCTAAGCTGTGGGCTGGCGATCGCCTGATAGAATCACCAGAAGTTTTAGGCATTAATGAACTAGACCATACAGGAATGTTGGTGCGCGTGTGGATTAAGACAATTCCGCTTGAAGAATGGAGCGTTGGCCGCGAATTTCGACTGCGAGTTCGCCAAGCATTTGAAGCGAATCACAGGGCAAACGCATACTCGGGATGTGAAGATCATGGGTGATAATTCAGGAAACCACCCATGTTGCAGCTACCTCAAGCGTCTGTCCTAGTGCTAGAGCACTTCAAGCATCTAGAAGACCCACGAGCG
>JBDNCP010000238.1:0-5940 GCA_046719575.1 Cyanobacteriota bacterium | reverse complement strand
TAATCTTGATCCTCTCGTAGTGGTCTGGCAGGGCTTGAGTGACGGATTAGCACGCAACCTTCGACTTCGCTCAGCACGCAACCGTTGAGGGGTGAGCGGAGTCGAACCCCGGACTATCGCATCGATTTAGCCCTGTCAAACCAGTAGGTTGGGTTAGCGTCAGCGTAACCCAACTAGATCTAAGCTGGTACTGGGTTTGACCTTGCTCGACCTAGCCTAGGCCAAAGATTTGTCAGTCAACCAGCTAAATTGCACAAGTTAGATCGCCCGCCCGCTGGCTAAAGCGGAGATTTTCGCTGTAGTCGATGGGGCAGTCGATAATGGCGGGCACGTCTTGCGATAGGGCTTCCTTCAGCGTGGGGATGAAGTCGGTGGTGGCGGCGATGCGATAGCCCTTCAGCCCCATGCTTTCTGCCAATTTCACAAAATCGGGATTGGTGAACTTGATGAAGGCGGACTCGCCGAAGTGATTGTGCTGTTTCCACTCGATCAGTCCATAGCCGCCATCGTTGAAGATGATAGTGACAAAGGGCGTGCCGATGCGGAGCGCGGTTTCGAGTTCCTGATTGTTCATCATGAAGCCGCCGTCGCCTGTGACAGCCACCACCTTGCGGTTGGGTGAGACGAGCTTGGCGGCGATCGCCCCCGGAATGGCAATGCCCATCGCGGCGAATCCGTTGGAGATGATGCAGGTGTTGGGGCGATCGCAGTGATAGTGTCGCGCCATCCACATTTTGTGTGCGCCCACATCCGAAATGACGATATCTTCGGGGCCCATCACCGTTCGCAGATCGTGGATCAGCTTTTGCGGTTTGATGGGGAAGCTGTCATCCGTCGCGTGTTCCTCATAGTCGGCCAGAATGTCTTTTCGCAGTTGGATGGCGTAGGGTTCGGGCTTGCCCTGGCGATCGCTCCGCCGCAAGATCTCTTCCAGCGAATCGGAGATGTCACCGATGACCTCCGCTAGTGGAATATAGCTGCTGTCGATTTCTGCTGGCGTGGCGTTGATGTGAATAATCGGGATTTCACCCGTGGGGTTCCAGCGCTTGGGCGAATACTCGATCAGGTCGTAGCCGATAGCAATCACCAAATCGGTATTATCAAATCCGCAGTTAATAAAGTCGCGCTGCTGTAAGCCGACAGTCCACAGAGCCAGGCGATCGGTGTAGGGAATTACGCCCTTGCCCATAAATGTGTTGGCAACGGGAATATTGAGCGATCGCGCAAAGTGTGTCACCGCATCACTGGCATGGGAGCGAATCGCACCATTGCCGACGAGAATGATTGGGTTTTTCGCTTGCGAAATAGCGGCGGCGGCTCGTTCAATGCTGTTAAACGAGGCATACACTTTTTCGATCGCTTCTTTACGCAGCGGCATTCCCTCCACTGTCATCGCCGCGATATTTTCTGGCAGATCGATATGTACCGCACCGGGTTTTTCGCTTTGCGCGATCTTGAACGCCTTGCGGACAATTTCGGGTGTGATACTCGGTCGCACGATTTGCGCGTTCCATTTCGTCACGGGTGCAAACATCGCCACCAGATCCAGGTACTGATGCGATTCAATATGCATCCGATCCGTGCCCACCTGTCCGGTAATTGCCACCAACGGCGCACGGTCTAGATTGGCATCTGCCACACCCGTCATCAGGTTCGTCGCGCCGGGCCCCAGCGTAGACAAACACACGCCCGCCTTGCCCGTCAGCCGCCCATACACATCCGCCATAAACGCCGCGCCCTGCTCATGCCGCGTGGTAATGAAGCGGATTGACGAGTGCTTCAGCGCCTCTAGCACATGCAGGTTTTCTTCACCCGGCAAGCCGAAGATGTATTCCACACCTTCGTTTTCCAGACATTTCACAAGCAGTTCGGCGGTGTTGAGAGAGATCGAGGTCATACGGGTTTCCTGTGGGTGGGTAGGTGGGATGGTGGGGTGGTGGCGGCTCGTGAGCTTCGCCGAACGAGGTGGTGGGGTGGTGGGTCTGCTTTAATGCTCTGTTACTTCATCACTCCATCACTTCGTTACTCCATCATTTGATCCAGACGGTTTTGACGTTGACGAATTCCAAGATGCCTTCGCGGCCGAGTTCGCGACCGTAGCCAGAGCGCTTGATGCCGCCGAAGGGGAGGCGCGGGTCCGATTTCACCATGCCGTTGAGGAAGACGCTGCCCGCTTCTAGTTCTGCAACGAGGCGATCGCCCTCTTCAGGGATCTGCGTCCAGGCGCTGGCTCCCAGCCCGAAGGGCGTGCTGTTGGCCAGGCGGATGGCGGCATCCAGGTCGGGCACGCGGAAGACGGTGGCGACAGGGCCAAAGATTTCTTCCTTGGCAACGGGCGCTTCAGGCGGCACATCGACGATGATCGTCGGTGGGTAAAAATTACCCTGGCTGAGGGTTGGGTCTGCTTTGGTGGGCACGTCGTCGGGGTCGCCGCCGATCAGCACCTTGCCGCCCGCGTCGAGGCAGGCTTCCACCTGGTGATGAACCTCATGCAGAATGGCGGGTGTAGCCAGCGGCCCGATCTGCGTTTCGGGCAAGAGCGGGTCGCCGATTTTCAGCGCGGCGTATTTGTCGCGCAATGCCTGGATGAACGCATCGGCGATCGCCTCTTGCACGATAAACCGCTTCGCTGCAATACAAGACTGACCGTTGTTGATCATACGCGCCGTCACAGCAGTAGACACGGCTGCGTCTAAGTCAGCGCTCGCCATGACGACAAATGGATCGCTGCCGCCCAGCTCCAGCACCGTTTTTTTGAGGTACTTTCCAGCAGTGGCGGCCAGGCTGGCTCCGGCGGGTTCGCTACCCGTCAGCGTCGCGGCTTTGATGCGATCGTCCGCGACGATCTGCGACACCTTATCTGCGCCGATCAATAACGTCTGAAATGCACCTTTGGGGAATCCGGCGCGTTCTAGAATGTCCTGAATTGCTAGGGCCGACCGGGGCACGTTGGAGGCGTGCTTAAGCAAACCGACGTTGCCCGCCATCAGCGCCGGAGCCGCAAACCGAAACACCTGCCAGAAGGGGAAATTCCAGGGCATCACCGCCAGCACAATGCCCAGCGGTTGATAGGTGACATAGCTGCGGCTGGCATCGGTTTCGATGGGCACGGGCGCGAGGAATTTTTCCGCATTTTCGGCATAAAAGCGGCAGACCCAGGCAGATTTTTCCACTTCGGCAATCGACGGGCCAATGGGCTTGCCCATTTCCAGCGTCATCATTTTGCCGAATTCTGCCTTTTCTTGTTCTAGAATCTCGGCAGCGGCGTGGAGCCACTGCGCCCGCTGAGCATAGGAGACATGACGATAGCTTTCAAATGTGCGCTGGGCAGACTCAATCGCCAGGGCGATCGCCCCATCGGTCATTGGTTCAAATGTCTGTAGCGTTTCGCCAGTCGCCGGGTTTACTGTAGCGATTCCCATGACTAAACCTCCTCTTTTTGCAAGGAGCGGACGCGCAAGCGCCTCAGCCTTCTCAACTCTAACTTGCTGGTTTTGCAACGCCCGCTCGATTGTTGTCGAGTTGTTGCGGTTTTCTGACAGGGCGATCGCCCGCTGCAAGTTGCTCGCTCAGCGCTGAAACTTGCTCAGGCACGTTGCCCAGCTAGGCTTTACTCCTTTCTAGTCTTCCAAGAAAAATCGGCAGTGAGTGCAGAACGTTGGAAATGTTGACAAAGTGTGACGAATTTAACAATTTGAGCCTTGCCTCTTATCTCTGGCGGTTGTGACCTGAAGCCCGTGCAAAAATCCATAGAGCAGAAATCCATAGAAAAAATGCTTTTCTTGGCAACCTTGTAATAGACTAGAGTCTATAAGAATGCGGAATTCCCATCTCACCCATCCCTTCATAGGCGCTCTCGACCGCGCTGTCTTTACGAGGAGGCTCTTGTGATTCACGCGACGCTGCATCAGCTTAAGGTCTTTGAAGCGACAGCCCGGCACGGCAGCTTCACGCGGGCGGCAGAGGAGCTATTTCTGACCCAGCCCACCGTATCCATGCAGGTCAAGCAGCTAACTAAGGCAATCGGCCTGCCCCTGTTTGAGCAAGTCGGCAAGCGATTGTTTTTGACCGATGCAGGGCGGGAGCTATTTTCTACCTGCCAGGAGATTTTTGGCAAGCTCGAACAGCTTGAAATGAGTATTGCCGACCTCAAGGGCATGAAGCAGGGGCGGTTGCGGCTGGCGGTCATTACGACGGCAAAGTATTTTCTGCCGCGCTTACTCGGCCCCTTTTGCCAAAAGTATCCCGGTGTCGATATTTCCCTCACCGTCACAAACCACGAGCGCGTTATCGAGCGCTTGGGCAACAACCAAGACGACCTCTACGTGATGAGCCAGTTGCCCGAAAACCTGGACATCGTAGCCCACCCATTTCTAGACAATCCGCTAGTAGTCATCGGCCCCAAAACCCATCCCCTGGCAAAAGAAAAAAATATTTCCCTCAAGCGCCTCGCCGAAGAAACCTTCATTATGCGGGAGCCGGGGTCAGGCACGCGGCGGGCCTTTCAAAAATTGCTGGATGATCAGGATTTGTCGGTGCGGGTGCGGCTGGAGTTGGGCAGCAACGAAGCCATCAAGCAGGCGATCGCTGGCGGGCTGGGGTTGGCTGTCCTGTCGTCGCACACCATTGCTCACGACGGCTCAATGGGCGAACTGATGGCCTTCGATGTCGAAGGGTTCCCAATTCCCCGCAAGTGGTACGTCGTCCACCTGTCAGGCAAGCAGCTTTCGGTCGTCGCTTCCACCTTCTTGGACTATCTGCAAGTCGCTGCCGCCCAAATGGAAGAAACAGGCGTCATTCCTACACTGGTCTAGAATTTCTGTACTTGCTCTCCTGTAGAGCAACGGTCGTCCCAAACTGCTCGTCAACCTGCGAATTTGTCCCAATTCTGAAATCTCACCTCTAAACCCCAAAATCTAAAATCCCCACGCCAAAACCCCACGCAACGCCACACCCCAGATTAAAATCAAGCTTGCTCTTCATTTCCCTCGGTGTGTATGGCGGACATTTTGGACGGCAAGGCGCTGGCACAAAAGCTTCAGGCAGAACTGGCTCAGCAAATTGAAAAGATTAAAGCGGAAGTAGGGCGATCGCCCGGATTGGCCGTCCTCATGGTGGGTGACAACCCCGCCAGTGCTGCCTACGTCCGCAACAAAGAGCGGGCCTGCGAGAAGCTAGGCATCGTCTCCTTAGGGAGACGGTTTCCTGCCGACACGTCCCATCGAGAACTGGTGGAGGTGATCGACGAACTCAATCAGGACAACCGCGTAGACGGCATTCTGGTACAGCTTCCCCTACCCGACCACCTCAACGCTGCTGCCCTGCTCAACCAAATTCGCCCCGACAAAGATGCCGACGGACTGCACCCTATGAACTTGGGTCGATTGGTGCGCGGCGAAGCAGGGCTACAAAGCTGCACCCCCGCAGGTGTGATGAAACTACTAGAGGCATATCAGATTGACCCGAAAGGCAAACACGCCGTCGTCGTTGGGCGCAGCATCCTCGTTGGCAAGCCCGTTAGCCTGATGCTGCTCGCCAAGGATGCCACCGTGACGATGGCCCATTCCCGCACACCCGACCTAGCAGCGGTTACCCGCACTGCCGATATCCTAATCGCCGCGGTGGGCCGCTCCAATCTGATCACTGCCGATATGGTAAAGCCCGGAGCCGTTGTGATTGACGTGGGCATCAACCGCATCACCGACGACAGCGGGAGCCGTCTGGTCGGTGACGTAGACTTCGCATCGGTCAAGGACGTGGCTTCCTGGATCACACCCGTCCCTGGCGGTGTTGGGCCCATGACTGTAGCGATGCTGATGGCAAACACCGTGTCGAGCTATTTAAAGAGAGTGGCAGGGTGATGGGGGAAAAACGAAGAACGAAGAACGAAGAACGAAAAACGAAAAACGGAACCTCTTCTCTCTTCATTCTTCCCTCTTC
>JBDNCP010000237.1:0-5957 GCA_046719575.1 Cyanobacteriota bacterium | reverse complement strand
GAATCTTTACGCAAAGAACCGAAATATCGTCGCTCAACACCCCAACACCCCATTACCCCACCGCCCATTCCCCATGTCCACGCCTCCCCTGCGCCAGCAAAACGGCATCTTTGAAGACCGCGCCTTTACCCGTCCTGCGCGAGACAGCGAGCTTTCCTGTGCCATTCTCGTCGTGGGGGGGTCCACAGCGGCCTACACGGCGGCGCTGGTGGCGGCGCGGGCCAACCTCTCTGTGTGCTTGGTGCAGCCGACGCAGATTTTGGGTGGCCAGTTCACCGTGCAGGCGCTGCCCGCATCGGACGATGGCGACTTGCTGAAAGAGCGGGCGGGCGCGTTTCATCGAGCCGGCGAAGAATTTGCCATTTCGCCGTTGCAGCGCTGGTTTCGCGATCGCCAGCGACAGCTCCAGCCCGTGCAGGGAGAAATTTTGCAAAACCCCGGCGGCGGCTGGGTCAGCCCGATCTGCACCAGCCCGGTGGTGTCGGCTATTGCCCTGAACGAGGCGATCGCCCCCTGTCTAGAACGCGGCACCCTCCGCTTCATCCCCTTTGCAGAACCCGTTGAGGTGCGGTTTGCCACCCCTCCAGAAGGGCGGCGGCGCGTGACGGGTGTGGTGTTTCAAGACCTCCAGCGGGGGCATCGGTTTACGGTTTTGGCGCAGATCACCATCGAAGCCACCGACCTGGGCGATCTGCTGGAGGTCGGCAATATTCCCTCCCGCGTGGGGCAGGAAACCCGTGAAGAAACAGGCGAACAGGCGCTCCCCAAACGGCCCCTGCCGGAGTGTCAGCAGTCCTTTACCTACGGCGCAATCGTCGAACTGGCAGAACCCGGCAAAGGCAAGCCCATCGGCGCACCGCCAGGATACAACGTCGCCCCCTGGCTACTGGCAAAAGACTTTGAAGGCGACTTTTGGACAAAATCCGGCGGCCAGTGGGAGCCGCAGCCGCGCCCGTTTTTGCATCCCTTTGGCATTTTTCGCTATCGCCGCCTGGTGCGTGTGTCTACCCAGGAAAAGCTGGTGAAGCCAGGGGATGTGTCGGTTCTGAACTGGGGCCAGCATCAGCACGGCCAGGGCGGGCCGATGCTCTGCGGCAATGACTATCGCCTGGGAGAACTGGTCGGCGTGAGCCGTGAGGAGCGCAAGCTGCATCTCAAGCAAGGGCGCGATCGCGCTCGGGCCTACGTCCACTATTTGCAGCAGCGGGGCATTCCGCTCAAGCCGCGGGGCGACCTCACCTGGACCGCCGACGGCATCGCGCTAGAACCCTACATCCGCGAAGCCCGTCGCGGCATCGCCCTCACCACGATCGTTCACGAAGATGTCGCCAAAGCCTTTTTCCCAAACCAAGCGCGGGCCCGCTGCTTTGCCGACAGCGTGGGCATTGGGCAATATCACTATCTCGACCTACACGGCAACGATCGCCAGGGCCACGCCAGCCTGCCCGGCGATCAGGTGATCGCGCTGCCGTTCACGCTACCCGTCGGAGCGCTCGTGCCCATTGACACCGACGGGCTAGTGCTATCGTCCAAAAGCCTCGGCACGACGCATATTACGAACGCCGCTTACCGGATGCATCCGGTGGAGTGGGCGATCGGAGAAGCCAGTGGCTATCTGGCGGCGTTGGCGGTGTGGGCGGGTGTGCAGCCGAGGGCGATCGCCCTGCAAGAGCCGCTCCTTCGCAAGCTGCAAGGGCTGATCACGCGCAACGGCATTCCCATCTTCTGGTTTGACGACGTATCCCATAGCGACCCCGACTTCGAGCCGATTCAGGTCATGGCGACGGCGGGCATCGTCCGCAGCGAATCTGCCACCGACCTCCACTTTCGTCCCGAAAACACCGTCACCCGCGCTGTCGTGTCTACGGCCCTCGTCAAGCTGCTGAAGCTGTCGCCCACCACGCCCGACCAGCCCACCTTTTCCGACGTGCCGACCAACCACTGGGCCCATCCCTATATCGAAGCGCTGGCCGCCGCCGGACTGATCGCTGGAGTTGGGCGCGGCCGCTTTGCGCCAGAAGCCCCCATGACCCGCGAACAACTCTCCTTTTTGGTGAAAAAAGCCGCCCCCGATGCCCATAACCGGGCCTTTGCCCGCACCCCTATCGACCGTCAATCCCTGCGCCGCCGGGAGTTGTCGCGGGTGCTGTATGAAGTGATGAAAGTCGTGCTAGAGAATTAAACATAAAATTGTACGTAAGATGGTGTAGTCAATAATCAGCCCTGTGCCGTCCCGATAAAACTTTGCTAATCGTCCTTCATCCGCTCTTACTCGAAATGCTCCCTCAACCGCACGCATCAGCTTAAATCCGGCTTTGCGTCTCTCCTGGCCTGCTTTTCACCCTTCCCCTATTTTGTTGTTCAAGCGGGTCGCAAGGATGGTTACTCAATCTCTAACAATCTCTGAGCAATCTCTGAGCAATCTCTGAGCAATCTCTGAGCAATCTCTAAGCAATCTCTAAGCAATTTAAGGGGATGGTTGAAAAGTCCTGCTTTAAGTGAGTCTGGCGACTAAAGTCGCTACTACAAGCGCAGTCTGGCGACTAAAGTCGCTACTACAAGCGCAGTCTGGCGACTAAAGTCGCTACTACAAGCGCGGAAACACCGAGAAACCTCTCTCATTTTTGAGGTTCGTTGAGGTTCGTAGGGATGATTTTAAGCATCCTTCCCTTTTCAAACACCCTCTAAGGGTATTGCTCCTTATTGAGTAGGCAATGTCTCTAAACTCCACTCCCTCCGCCACCTGGAAAGACCTGCCCCGCCAATATTTTCAGCGGGAACTGCTGCCGCTGCTGGCGGACTTGCGGCTGGCGATTGTGCTGCTGCTGGCGATCGCCCTCTTCAGCATTTCTGGCACGGTGATCGAGCAGGGACAATCGCTGGCGTTTTATCAGGAAAACTATCCCGAAAGTCCGGCGCTGTTTGGCTTTTTGACCTGGAAGGTGATCCTGACGGCGGGGCTGGATCACGTCTATCGGACGTGGTGGTTTCTGGCGCTGCTGATTCTGTTTGGCTCCAGCCTGATCGCCTGCACCTTTACGCGCCAGCTTCCCACGCTCAAGGCGGCGCAAAAGTGGAGCTATTACACCCAGCCGCGCCAGTTTGAAAAGCTGGCCATGAGCGCTGAGGTGGATGGGGCCACGCTCGACGGGCTGGAGCCGCTGCTGCAACGTAAGGGCTATCGGCTGTTTCGCGAGGGCGATCGCCTCTATGCGCGAAAGGGCATCGCCGGACGCATCGGGCCGATCATCGTCCACGCCAGTATGATCCTGGTGCTGCTGGGGTCGATCTGGGGCGCTATGACGGGCTTTTTTGCCCAAGAAATGATTCCCAGCGGCGAAACCTTCACGATTCAAAACATCTTGGATGCGGGGCCCTGGGCCGAGCGGCAAATTCCCAAAGATTGGTCGGTCAAAGTCAACCGCTTTTGGATCGACTACACGCCAGAGGGCAATATCGACCAGTTTTACTCTGATCTGTCGGTGCTGGATGCGGCGGGCAACGAGGTCGATCGCAAGACGATTCATGTAAATGAACCGCTGCGCTATAAAGGCGTGACGCTGTATCAGGCAGATTGGGCGATCGCCGCCGTGCGCGTGCAGCTCAACAACAGCCCGATTTTGCAAATCCCGATGGGGCAACTCGACACGGGGGGCGCAGGTCGCCTTTGGGGCACCTGGCTACCCACCAAGCCCGACCTCAGCGAGGGCGTGTCGCTGATTGCAAAAGACCTAAAAGGGACGGTGCTGGTGTATGACCAGGACGGTCAACTCATTTCCACCGTGCGGGCGGGCATGGCGACCGAGGTCAACGGCGTGCGGCTAACCATTGCCGAACTCGTCGGCAGTACGGGGCTGCAAATCAAGGCCGATCCGGGCATTCCCATCGTCTACACGGGCTTTGGTCTGCTGATGATCAGCGTCTTGATGAGCTACGTGTCGCACTCTCAGGTGTGGGCCTTACAGCAGGGCAAAACGCTCTATGTCGGCGGCCGCACCAACCGCGCCCAAGTCGCCTTCGAGCGGGAAATCCTGGAGGTGTTGGATTCCCTCAGCGCGGATCTTCAGCCTGCCCCAGTCAAGGCTTAGCTCTAATGAGGCTTATAAGGCTTAGCTCAGAAATGTATGCAAGATTCTAAAATGGCGACCCCAAAACCCACCAGCGCGATCGCCCTTTTGCCACCGCCGCTGCTGCTCGATCGGCTGCTGCAAGAGTGGCTATTGGAAGACATCGGGCGGGGCGATCGCACGACGCAAGCGCTATTCTCAGCCAACGTTCCCAGCGGACAGGCACAGTGGGTGGTCAAAGAAGCAGGGGTGATTGCGGGATTACCAATCGCAGCGCGGGTATTTTACTTACTCGATCCGATGGTGCGGTTTGAGGCATTGGCGCAGGAAGGCGAAGCGTGCGATCGCGGTCGGGTCATTGCCCAAATCACGGGCCCGCTGGATGCGCTGCTGACGGGGGAGCGGGTAGCGCTAAACCTAGCCATGCGGCTGAGCGGTATTGCCACGCTGACGAGCAGGTACGTCGCGCAAATTGCCGATTTGCCTGCCCAACTGGTGGACACGCGCAAAACCACGCCAGGGCTGCGAATTTTGGAAAAATACGCCGTGCAGGTCGGCGGCGCAACGAACCATCGCCTGGGGCTAGACGATAGCGTGATGATTAAAGACAACCACATTACAGCAGCAGGCAGCATTGCAAAGGCGATCGCCCAGGTGCGGGCCCGCGTTCCTTATCCGCTCACGGTGGAAGTGGAAACCGAAACCCTGGAGCAGGTTGCCGAAGCGCTTGATCACGGCGCAGACATTATCATGCTAGATAACATGCCCGTGGAACGCATGAAGGATGCCGTGCGGATGATTCGTGACACGAATCCACGAATCAAAATTGAAGCATCGGGAAACATCACGCTAGACACCATCCGGGCGATCGCCGAAACAGGCGTAGACTACCTTTCCAGCAGCGCCCCCATCACCCGATCGACCTGGCTCGACCTCAGTATGCGGATTCAGACGGGCTGAGCGTTCTCGCCGTTTCCGCAAACCCATCTGCCCGTAAAACACACCCTCGCGGTTACGGAAAACCTCCCATTCTGCGGCATGATTCTAGCCAGCAAAAACGGTAGGATGTAGCTGTTGCAAGGTGAAACGAGATGCAAGATTCAAACAACACAGACAAGCGGAAAATTCTCTCTGCCCTCTGCCACGGGTCAATTTTTATCAGCATTTTGGTCGTCTCTATCGGCATTCCAATCGCCGTCCTACTCGTGTCAGACGATCCAGTCATCAAAGACAACGCGAAAGAGGCAATCAACTTTCACTTCAATATGTGGTTGTGGGGCCTTGTCTTTGGCGCACTCACGCTGGTTTTGATTGGCTACCCACTGCTGTTCATTCTGGGCATTGTGAACCTTGTATTGCCGATTTTGGCGATCGTTTCTTGCTTGAGCAATCCCGAAACGCGCTATCGTTACCCGTTCATCTTCCGAGTGGTGTAAGCTTGGCTAGTTTGAATGTCTAGTTTGAATGGCTAGTTTGAATGTCTAGCGCTTCTTTTGCACAGGTTCGGGTCGCGGGATGCTGGTGAGCCACGGTTATCAATTTATCTACACGAAAACACTGAAGACGGCGAGTACGTCAGTGGAAGCTTACTTTGAGCCGTTTTGTGTAGAAGCGGGTGCGGTAAATCTAGCCCGCGTGCGCGAGGAGTCGGTGTCGGCGGCGGGCATTGTGGGCTATCGTGGGCCCGCCAAGCCGGAGGGCTGCCGCTGGTGGAACCATATGCCCGCTGCCCAGATTCGAGATCAGTTGGGTCAAGAAACCTGGACGCGCTATTTTAAGTTCTGCGTGATTCGCAACCCCTACGAAAAGGCGATTTCAGCATTCTACTTTGGGCGATCGCAGCACAAGGCGCGATCTGACTCGCCCCCTCAAAATGCCGCAAAAGATGCC
>JBDNCP010000236.1:0-5974 GCA_046719575.1 Cyanobacteriota bacterium | reverse complement strand
CTGTCGCAAGCCAATCTGTCGCAAGCCAATCTGTCGCAAAACCGTCATGAGCCAACCTATCTCTGCCTCATCAACCATCAGTAGAGCGGCATCCAGAACTGAGCCAGTCTGGGGACGCTCCGCTTTGTTGTCGTGTGTCTTTGATATGTAAAAACTTGCTCTAAAGAAAAAATTGCTCTCCAGGAATGAAGGATTAGACTCCAAACTAATGCACTTCAAGATTGGCGATCCTGCCTGCACCCAAGCCAAATTCAGGATTACCAGCCCCAGGAGCCTGGCCCCCCTTTGAACGGGCCAACAATATCCTTCGTAATCCAGCCGCCATAGAAATCGCCCGGTTGAGCCTGCACCTGCTCACCATCAACGTAGCAAGCGTCCATTCTACTCGGATAAAACGCAACGTGATCCTTAATTTCGGCATAGGCGCTGACTGGGTTGGCATAAAACCAGGCCGCGTTTTCTGCCGTGCGATCGCCCACGGTGATGGTGTAATAGCCCGCCCGCCCCTTCCACTCGCAAAAGCTAGAGCGCGGAGTCTGCGTCAGATATTCCATGCGAATATCCTCCGGCGGGATATAGTAAACCGGCGGATGGCTCGTTTCCAAGATCCGCTTCGCCCGCTGCGTGTCGGCGATCGCCACCCCATTAAACACCACCTGCACCCGCTTTGACGATACCTCCAGCCGAGGCGGCCGGGGATAATCCCACACTGATTCCTGTCCCGGCCCCGGCACAATGCGATCGCGCATGTTGCTCTGCTCCTCGAAAAGTTCGCCCATCAGTGTAGTGCAGGTTTGGGGTGAGGGAAGAGGGAAGAGAGAAGAGAGAAGAACGAAGAGAGAAGAACGAAGAGAGAAGAACGAAGAACGAAGAGGGAAGAACGAAGAAGGAAGAGAGAAGAGGTTTCGTTTTTCGTTTTTCGTTCTTCGTTCTTCCCTCTTCCCCATCTCTCTCTCCCGCACGACCTCAATCCCGCAGCCCTCCCTTATGATCTAAGGGGTAAACGCTCAACGCTGGGAGTTGGCTCATGTCCACGGCGCGGCCCGACATTGTGTTTATTGTGCTGGATACGCAGCGGCGCGATCGCCTCTCATGCTATGGCTATCCGCTGCCGACCTCGCCCCATCTAGACGCATTTGCGGCAAAATCTACCCGCTTTCACCATGCCGTGTCTGCGGCCCAGTGGACGGTTCCCTCCCACACCACGATGTTCACCGGACTCTATCCGTCGGCACATGGCGTGTTGCAGTCCTACTCGCGGCTCCCCGACCACATTCCCACGCTGGCGGAGCGTCTGAGCGCGGGCGGATACTACACGGCGGGCTTTTGCAACAATCCGCTGGTGGGTGTGATCAACAACGGACTGCGGCGCGGGTTCTATAGCTTTTTGAACTACAGCGGCTTGCTCACCTCGCGCCCCAATCAGGCCGGCGTTCCATCTGGGCTGGTGGGTAAATATCGGCAGTTTTTTAAGCGATCGCTCGCTAATTTGCTCAACCGGGTGCAAGATTCTTTTGCCCGGTCGGAACTGATGCTGGCGCTGTCTTTCACGCCGCTGATGGTGCCCATCTGGCAGACAGCGCTGAGCTTTAAGGGCAACACGCGCAAATCCCTGGACGATGCTGCCCAGTTACTCATCGACCGCAAAGGGGTCGCAGACGACCAGCCAATTTTCAGCTTTTTGAACCTGATGGGCACGCACATGCCTTATCATCCGCCCCGGCAATATGTCGAGCAGTTTGCGCCCAATGTCTTGCGCGACAAGGCGGCACAGCATTACCTAAAACAGTTTAATGGCGACATTTACGGCTGGCTGGCTCCGCTGGCGGAGGTGCTGGACGAGCGCCAAAAAGCCACCCTCGACGGCATGTACGACGCAGAGGTGGCCTATCAGGACGAACTCCTCGGCGCGTTTTTCCGGCGGCTGGCGGAGAGCGGGCGATTGGACAACACCCTGGTCATTATTTGCTCCGACCACGGCGAACACCTGGGCGAAAAGCAGTTTATTGGCCACTCCATCACGCTCTATAACGAGCTAATTCAAGTGCCGCTGATTATCCACGACCCCAGCGACAATTTGCCAAGGGGCACAGTGCGAGAGGATGTCGTTTCGACTCGTCGCCTGTTCCACACGGTGCTGACGAGCGCGGGGCTAGCAAACGAAATGGAGGAATCTCTGACGTTGGCCCAGGCTCCTGGCAGTGAGGGCGATCGCCGCGTGTTTGCCGAGGCGATTCCGCCGCAAAATGTGGTGAATCTGCTGTACAAACGCCAGCCAGAACTGGTGCTGGCTCATGCCTGCGACCAGCCGCGCCGCGCCGTGTGGATCGGCAACCACAAGCTGATCGAAACGGGGGGCGATTCTGGGAAGGATCGCGTCGCAAGTCGCCTGGAGCTATACGACTTTCAGCAAGACCCCACCGAAGCGCTCAACCTCAGCGACATCCTGCCAGAAAACGTGGAGGTTCTCCAGGAGTGCTTGCAGCAGTTTGTGGGGGAATACGCAGGCGAGGGCGTGGAATATGGCGATCGCGCTACAGAGCAACATCGCGCCCCCGGTTTCGACGATCCCGAAGTGCAGCGCCGCCTGCGCGACCTGGGCTATCTGGAGGATTAGGAGTTCTGGCATGTACGTCCTCATTGGGGGTGCAGGGGTTATCGGCATTAGTCTGGCGCAAACGCTGGTAGAACTGGGGCACACGGTGGCGCTGGTGGATATCGACCCCAACGCCTGCCGCTATGCGCGAGAACAGATCGGCGCGATGGCGTTTGAGGGCAGCGCCGTGAGTACCGAGGTGCTGTTGGAGGCGGGCATTCGCAAGGCCGATGCGATCGCCGCTGTGCTGCGAGAAGATGCGCTGAATCTGGCAATGGTGACGCTAGCCAAACACTACGGCGTGCCGCAAATCGTCGTGCGGATGCGCCACCGCGACTTCGCCGAACCCTACCGCATCGCAGGCGCAACCACCGTCGTCAACGCCATTGACCTGGCGGTGTCTACCATGGCCAACGCCATCGAATATCCCCAGGTCGAGTCCATCATGCACTTCGAGCAGGGGCAAATCGAAATCCTCAAGCTCCATATTCCTGGTCATTGCAGCGTCGTCGGCCGCAGCATCGCCGAAATCGCCCAAGACCCCCGCTTCCCCAAAGATTCCCTAATCATTGGCTATCAGCCCCACCAGCACGAAAATCTGGTCATTCCCAAAGGCGGCACAGTGTTAGAAGCCGGGTCTACGATTCTCATGGCGACCAAACCTGGCTCGATTCATCAGGCGGTGGACTTTATCGAGGGCTGCCCACAGACGCTTTAAACCACAGAAGCTTTAAACCAGTCTGAGCAGGTGTAAAGGTTCTGTAGAGGCAAGTCTGACAAATTTTTAGGCGCAGCGAAACCTGGGAATATGAAACTAGCTGCGTGTCTGGAGTCCGCTTTTATCCCGCCAGACTGAGTGGTGTCTGAGTGGCTTCTGAGTGGCTTTGGATTCGCTTCTGTCTCCCCGTTTATCGCCCTTTATTGCAGTCCTGCTATGGCTCGCGCTGACGTGCTGGCACGGGGAGTGAACCTGGCCAACTGGTTTTGGTATCCCGATCGAGCCAACCCCAATCCCTACGGCAAACGAGACTTTGCGCTGATGCGGCAGATGGGCGTGACCTATGTGCGGATTCCCATCGACTTTTCGGTGCTGTATAGCGACACCACGCCCGACCGCCTCAATCGTCAAGCGCTGACCCGACTGAATCGGGCGATCGCCCAGGCGCAGTCGCAAAAGCTGGGTGTGGTGGTCGATTTGCACAGCACACCGCTGATCGACGGCAGCCAGAATAACTACTCAGCGAGTTTGGAAAATCCGCAATTTCGGCGGATGTTCACGGCATTTTGGCGATCGCTCGCCGCCCATTTGCACAAAACGACGAATCCTGATCTGACGTTCATCCAGCCGATGAACGAACCCGTCTTTCGCAACAATCCCAAAGCCTGGGAGCCGATCCAGCAAGAGCTATTTCGCGCTATTCGCCAGGTCGCGCCGCGCCACACGCTGATTGCCGTCAGCGCCTTCTGGCAAAACATTTCGACGCTGGTGCAGTTGCAACCGCTGCCCGACCCCAACGTGATTTACGACTTTCACTTCTACGAGCCGTTTATTTTCACCCATCAGGGCGCATCCTGGATTGGCAACACCGCTGAAAGCAGACTGCGAAATGTGCCCTATCCTGCCAATCCCAACACCGTGCAATCCCTGGCGCAGCAGGTCAGCGACCCCACCGCACGGGCGGCGATTTTGGACTATGGGCAGCAACAGTGGGATATCAACAAGCTGCGATCGCGCATCGGCGAAGCGGCGCAGTGGGCCCGGCAAAACGGCGTGACGCTCATCTGCACCGAGTTTGGCGTGTATGCGGCAAATTCCTCCGCGCTCGACCGCACGCGCTGGATGCGAGACACGCGCACCGTGCTAGAGGAATTTGGCATTGGCTGGGCCTCGTGGGGCTATGTAGACAGCAACTTTGGCTTTGCCGAATGGCAGGGCAACCAGCCGATTTTGGATCGAGAAATCGTCAGGGCGTTGGGTCTGCGACTACCGCCGCGTCTGGCAAAAACGGACGTGCTGCTGGGTACGCGGCTGGGCAATGTGCTGGTGGGCGATGCCCGCAGCAATATCTTGGACGGTCGCGGTGGCAATGATATCCTCAACGGCGTGGGAGACAGCAGCGGGCGCAACAGTGTGGATGTGCTGATTGGCGGAACTGGGCGCGATCGCTTTTGGCTGGGCGATGTCACGGGGGTTTTCTATGACGATGGCAGACCGAACCAGCCCGGACTCAGAGACTACGCGCTGATCAAAGACTTCAGACCGGGTGAAGACACGATTCAGCTCCACGGCAGCCGCAGCCAATACCTGCTGGGGCCCTCGCCAATTCGCAGAGTTCGGGGCACGGGCATCTTTTTGGACACCAACGGCAACGGCGTGCTGAATCGCCAGGACGAGTTAATTGGTATTGTGGAAGGAACGCAGCGGCTCAATCTGGGAGCCAGCTATTTCAGCTATACCGGAACATTGAATTAATCCCGGAATACTTCTAGTCCTGCAATACGTCTAGTCCCGGAATACTTCATCCCGGAACGTTATGACAAACGTTATGACAACAGTTCCCCACATCTCGCGGCTTTTTATTTATCCAATCAAGTCTCTGGATGGCGTAGAGATCACGTCTGCGGCTGTGTTGAGTAGTGGTGCGCTGAAGGGCGATCGCCAGTTTGCCCTGTTCGATCAGTCAGGACAGTTTGTGAACGGCAAGCGATATGCCAAAATACACGCTATCCGCACAGAGTTTGATCTCTCAGCAGACACGGTTTCATTCTACATTTCAGATACAAAGGCGAAGGGAGATATCCTACCCGACACTTTTCATCTTGAACAGGATCAGGATGCGATAGAGGGATGGCTGAGTGCATACTTTGGCTTTCCGGTCTATCTCCGGCAAAACCTGGAGATGGGCTTTCCAGACGATACGCAGTCGCCGGGCCCAACGATTGTTAGCACGGCCACGCTGGAGGCGATCGCCTCTTGGTATCCCGACTTAGCCGTAGAGGAAGTCCGCGCCCGCTTTCGCGCCAATGTCGAAATTGCAGGCGTGCCCGCTTTTTGGGAAGATCGGCTGTTCGCGGCGGAAGATCGCACAGTGGCGTTTCAGATTGGCGCGGTGCGGCTGCTGGGCGTGAACCCTTGCCAGCGCTGCGTCGTGCCCACGCGCAACTCCAAAACAGGCGTTGCCGATCCAGGCTTTCAGAAAACCTTTGTAGCCAAGCGGCAGGAAACGCTGCCAAACTGGGCCGAGCGATCGCGCTTCAATCATTTCTATCGGCTGACCGTCAACACCCGATTGGGTGCGCCTTGCTCTGGAGGTGCGATCGCCACCGGAGATCCGGTTTTATTGAAGTAGCTTTCTGCATGAAAGGCTTCGGGTTTGA
>JBDNCP010000235.1:0-6001 GCA_046719575.1 Cyanobacteriota bacterium | reverse complement strand
CTAATTCCTTTGATACTTGACCAGGGAATCTCAGGATATTGACCTAAGAAATCGGCTCCAGCAATTTTTTCAATTCTCCTGATATTTTCACTAATCAGGATCAGCATCATACTAATCCCATCCAGTCGATCCAGCCCGTTATCATCAACCATAAAATCATCAGGCGAATGAATCCCTACAAATCTTCGTTCAATTCTTCTAATCGCCTCATCGATTTCACTAAATAGTTCTAAGAGAAGAGATCGATCAGACATACACTGCTTCTTTATCTATTCTCATTTTTAGGAAGCGATTCATGCCGTGCCAATATCTCACGACATCGACATTTCTGCCGAACAATAATTCTAGTTCAGCCTTAAGGCTAGCCCGCTTTAATAAATCGGGTGCCATCTCAATCACGATGTCGATGTCGCTGCCGCTATGGGCTTCGCTGCGTGCCACAGAGCCAAAGATCCCAATTCGAGTGATGCCGTACCGTTGTTCCAGTTCAGGTTTCAAACAATGTAACTTTTGGATCACATCGCAACTGGCTATGGTTTCACTCATTTAAGTGATCTCCTCAACCTCTACTATCACAAAAGAGGACTAGGGCGTGTTTTAAAAGTGTCCAGAGGGGTTGGTTTTTCGCGCACGAAAAACCAACCTTTAAAACAGAACCTAGGCTACGGGCTGCGGTTGCGGCTGGAACTGGAACAGCGAATAGACCACGTTCCGGCGGATGTCGGTCATCATGTTGAGGAATAGCTCGTAGCCCTCGCTCTTGTATTCGATCAGCGGGTCTTTTTGTCCATAGCCGCGCAGGCCGATGGCTTCGCGCAGGGCTTCCATTTGTTGCAGGTGTTCGCGCCAGAGCGTGTCGATCTGTTGCAGGATAAAGAAGCGCTCGGCCTGGCGCATCAGACCGGGAGATGCCGCATCTACCTGGGCTTCCTTGATGTCGTAGGCGATCCGCGCCTGTTCGTGCAGGAAGGTCTTGATTTCCCCAGCGGAAAGGTCTTCGAGCTGGCTCGGCTCCAGATCCGACAGCAGGTAGACGAATTCCTTCACCTTGCCCACCACCTTATCCAGTTCCCACTCTTCGGGCGGCAGTTCGGGGTTGATGTAGGCATCCACGATGTCGTCCATCGTGAGTTCGGCGTATTTGATCACCTGCTCTTTCAGGTCTTGCCCTTCCAGCACGCGGCGGCGCTCGGCGTAGATGGCGCGGCGCTGGTTGTTCATCACCTCGTCATATTCAAAGACCTGTTTCCGAATGTCGTAATAGTAGGTTTCGACTTTCTTTTGTGCGCCTTCGAGCGATCGCGTCAACATACCCGACTCGATCGGCATATCCTCTTCCACACGGAACATATTCATCAGGCCCGCGACGCGCTCTCCGCCAAAGATCCGCAGCAGGTTGTCTTCTAGGCTGAGGAAAAACTTGGTAGAGCCGGGGTCGCCCTGCCGCCCAGCGCGGCCGCGGAGTTGGTTGTCAATCCGGCGCGACTCGTGACGCTCTGTGCCAATGACGTGCAGCCCGCCCAGCTTCACCACTTCGTCATGCTCGGCAGAGGTGTGGCGTTCGTATTCATGCTTCACCAAGTTGTAGGCTTCTCGCAGCTTAAGGATTACCGGGTCGCTGCTGGGCGCTTTTTCTGAGGCGGTGGCTAGCTTGTCTTCGGCTTCTAGCTCCGGGAGCGATCGCTCTCCGTACTGCTGCACCGCAAAGTCTACCGCTTCCTTCAGCAGCCGCTCAGCTTCTTTGGAAATCGGCACGGGGAAGAGATCTGCCGACACCTTCCAGGTTTTTTGTTTTTTACCAGGGGCAAAGCCCTGCCCGCCAGAGCGACCGCTGCCTGCGCTGGCCCCGCTGATGGCAAAGGCGGCCTCGTCCTCCGGCTGCACAATACGCGGCATCAAATATTCGCGCACTTTCAGGCGGGCCATATAGTCGGCGTTGCCCCCCAGAATAATGTCCGTGCCGCGTCCGGCCATGTTGGTGGCGATCGTCACCGTGCCCTTGCGACCCGCCTGGGCGATGATTTCCGATTCGCGCTCCACGTTTTCGGGCTTTGCATTCAGTAGGTTGTGGGGTACACCCAACTGCGACAGATAGCTCGACAGTAGCTCCGATTTTTCCACGCTGGTCGTGCCCACCAGCACCGGGCGACCCATCTGGTGCATCTCAGCACATTCCTGGGCTACTGCTCGCCACTTGGCGTTTTCAGTTTTATACACCACGTCCGATAGATCAACGCGACCCGTGGGGCGGTTTGTAGGAACCACCGTCACCTCTAGCTTGTAGATTTTCTCGAACTCTGCCTCTTCGGTCTTAGCAGTGCCCGTCATGCCCGCCAGCTTGGGATACAGTAAGAAAAAGTTTTGGTAGGTAATCGTCGCCAGGGTTTGGGTTTCTGGCTGAATTTCCACCCCCTCTTTGGCCTCGATCGCCTGGTGTAGCCCGTCACTCCAGCGGCGACCCGGCATCACCCGCCCGGTAAACTCATCCACAATCACAATTTCGCCGTTGCGAACGATATAGTTCACATCGCGAATAAAGAGTTCATAGGACTTGAGCGCCCCAAAGATAAAGTGCGCCCAGGGATCTTTCGGATCAAACAAATCTTTTACGCCAAGGCGCTGTTCTACTACCTCAAAGCCTTCATCGCTGAGCAGCACGTTACGCTGCTTTTCGTCTACTTCATAATAGCGATCGAGTTCTTCTTTGAGGCGATCGAGTTCGCGGTTGAGCTGGTTGGCTTCGGACTTGTTGCCGTTTTGAATCGCAGTGGCGATCGCCTCTTCCACCTTCTCAATCTGTCGCTTCACGCCCTGCCGCACCTGCCACAACTCCCGTGCCACCTCCGACGCACGAGTATATTTCTCATTTGGGCGATCGACCTGCCCAGAGATAATCAGCGGTGTCCGAGCTTCGTCAATCAGCACCGAGTCCACTTCGTCGATAATGCAGAAGTTAAACGGGCGCTGCACCACTTCCTGCATCGACGTGGCCATGTTGTCACGCAAATAGTCAAACCCAAGTTCACTGTTGGTGCCGTAGGTGATGTCGCAGTCATAGCTGCGTTTGCGCTCAATCGGGTTCATTCCCGACTGGATCAGCCCGACTGATAGGCCCAAAAAGCGATGCACCTGCCCCATCCACTCTGCGTCGCGGCGGGCCAGATAGTCGTTGACAGTGATGACGTGAACCCCCTTGCCCGACAGCGCATTCAGATAAGCAGGCAACGTAGCCACTAGGGTTTTGCCTTCGCCCGTCTTCATTTCGGCGATCTGTCCGTCGTGCAGCACCATGCCGCCGAGGAGTTGCACGTCAAAGTGGCGCATTCCCAGCACCCGTTTGGCCGCCTCGCGCACCACTGCAAAAGCCTCCGGCAGCAGGTCATCCAGGCTTTCCCCTTTTTCAATCCGCTGCTTAAACTCTGCTGTTTTGCCCCGTAGCTCATCGTCCGACAGTGCCTCCATATCTGGCTCTAGCAGCTTAATCTCTGCTAGATCGGGCTGGTATTTCTTGAGCTTACGGGCGTTGGGGTCTCCCAGCAGGGCTTTCAGCATGATGTCAATGGGCGATAGTGAAGAAACTTAGGGTTCTAAGGCCTAAAGTTCATTGTAGCGAACTAAGGAATGAGCGAGGTGTCTAGACAAGCGCCCCTCGGACCGGATGTCGCTACTGGGTATCGCTACCGGATGTAGATTCCCTATCAGGAGTTCCGGTGCGGTGATTTGGGATTTGGTTATAGAATGCGGACACCCGCCCCAAGGTTAAGCCCCAATCTCACACGACTATCCCTTTGCCCATGACCTTCGACTTTGATCTGTTTAACCTCGATGCCTGGAATGCGCTGCTGCTGCAACTGCAATCTCTGGGCGTAGACTTTGGGCTGCGGCTGCTTGGCGCAGCGATTATCCTCGTGGTCGGGCGATGGCTGGCCAAGCAACTCCGCCGCCTGATCAAGCGGCTGATGACCCCGACCACGATTGACCCCAATCTTGTCGCATTTACTAGCAACCTGGCTGAATACGGACTGACGGCTTTTGTGATTTTGGCGGCGCTGGGGCAACTGGGCATCCAAACCACATCGCTGGTTGCCGTGCTGGGGGCGGCGGGGCTGGCAGTTGGGCTGGCGCTGCAAGGGTCGCTGTCCAATTTTGCGGCGGGGCTGCTGATTGTCTTCTTTCATCCGTTTCGTGTGGGGGATTGGATCGAGGGCGGCGGCGAGTCGGGCTTTGTGGAAGACATTCAGCTTTTTACGACGGTGCTGCGGCGGCTGGATAACAAGACTGTGATTATTCCTAATAACAGCCTGACTGCGGGAAATATCATTAACTATTCCGCGAAGGGTATTTTGCGGGTCGATTTGGTTGTCGGCGTTGCTTATCACGAAGACATTGACCGGGTAAAGCGGGCGATCGCCGAAGCGTTGGCCCAGGACGAGCGAATCCTCAGCGACCCAGCGCCGATGATTGGCGTGCTGGAACTGGCGGAAAGCAGCGTAGACTTTGCCGTTCGCCCCTGGACGCGCACAGAACACTATTGGCCTGTCTATTTCACCGCCTACGAAAATATCAAGAAAAAGCTGGATGCGGCGGGCATCACAATTCCCTTCCCTCAGCGCGATGTGCATCTCTATCCCGCTGTCAAGGCTGAAGCCCTATGATCAGAAGCGCCGCTCCAGTTGTCGCCGCCGAGCAAAAAACCAAATTGTCTACGCTGCGGCGGTTTTTGCACTATTTCGCGCCCTATCGCCAGGAAATTCCGATTGCGCTGCTGCTGGTGATGATCGGCGCAACAACGCAGTCTGTCGGGCCGCTGCTGATTGGCTGGGCGATCGACAACCTGATTTTGCAGGGCAACTGGCCGGGGCTGGCGCGGCTGCTGGCGCTGCTGGTCGTGATTTACGTGCTGGGTGTAGTGGCCATTCGCGGGCAAATCTGGCGCATTGGCAACATGATGCAGCGCGTGCTTATGCAAACCTATATGCGCTGCAACTGGGCGCAAGCTAACGCAGCACGGCTCGACGGCTAGGCAGAGTGGGCGACTGGGCTGCTAGCTGAGCGTTATGCGCTTGCCAGAGCGAATCGGCCAGCTTTTTAGAAAACTGTTCCAGGTTGAATCTTTTTTCCGCCAAGCGGCGGGCGCGGCGGCCCATTTCTCGCGTTTCTGCGGGATTATCCAGGAGATGGGCGATCGCCCGTCGCCAGCCGTCCACATCGCCCTGCTCGACCCACAGCCCGATTCCCTCCCGCTCCAAGTCTACGCCCACATAGTCGCTGCGGGTCATCACAATGGCTTTGCCCATCGCCATTGCTTCCGTCAAAACAGTGAGTCCAATAGCATTTTTGAACTTGGCTTTGTCCTCCACAATAGGAATTGCCACTGCGTATGCCTGCTGATACAGCCGGATAAAATCACGCCACTCTAGCATCTCTCGCACAATTGACACATTATCCGGCAATTGCTTATCTACCTGTCCAAAAGCCTGCTTTTGCAATTGCTTAAGATCCAGTTGCCCCGCGCCGCAAATAGTCAGGCTGCAATCCAGAGTTGAAAACGCTTTAACCAGCGTGGGATAGTCTCGATAAGACTTTCCAGGACTCAGAATAAATCGATTCACACTTGGTTTCTCAGGTGATTCTTCAGGTGATTTTTCAGGCGGCGTTTCATCCCACTCGGCAGGCTGGTAAAATCTCAAATCAGTGCCCCAGTCAATTACATCTAGTTTCTGTCTGGGTATTCCAAATTCTTCCAGATCCTTTAGCAAAGACTCGCTCAAACAGAGGATTTTATTGTTGCCTTCGATAAAGGTTTTTACAAATAACTTCCAATAAAATGCTTTTGTGCGAGGAGCCTGATAGCCGATTGCCACAATTGGCTTCTTCAGAATCCCCAATACGCTTAAAAATGAAAGAAAAGTTGTGGTCAAGTAATGTGCCGAATAAATCACATCATAGCGATGACAATCTGAAAGTAGTCTAAACTGCTGATCCAAATCTCCAAGAATTT
>JBDNCP010000234.1:0-6133 GCA_046719575.1 Cyanobacteriota bacterium | reverse complement strand
TGGATTTCTGGGCGAGCCTGCAACCGGGCGATCGCCTCCGGTTCGCCATCGATTGCCAGCACCCGCCAGCCCCGCCGCACCAGTTCTGCCGTGTCGCGCCCTTCCCCACAGCCGATGTCCACCGCGAACCCTGCAAAGTGTTCAGAGCCAGCCGCCCCCGCTTCGGCATCAAACAAACTGAGCGATCGCAGCAGCGTTTCTCGCGGCGGGCGACCCTGCATCAGGTCGTAATAGTCGCTCCAGGTATGCGGGTTGTCGGCATGACCCATAGGCAAAGCCACGGCATCGGGCAAGTTAGCCATAGATTTACAGCAGATTTACGGCAGATTTACAGCAGATTTACAGCAAGAGGCGCGAACATCCTGGTTATAGCATTGCCGCTTGCTTGGCAGGGTTAGTGCTGAATGTATCTGAGCAGGTCGCTGTCCCGATTTAGCCAGCTTTGTAGAAATACGCGCTGGGCGGCATCGCGGGTGACGCGGCGATAGCGATAGTCGATGCGGGCCTGGCAGAGCCGCTGGGCGAGGTCTAGATGGGATGCCTGGGCAATCGCCCGCTGGGTGACGGGGCCAAACACGCGATCCACCCGCAGCCCCAAGATTTCTTGCAAAAACATCGTCGCGCCGCCTACGCCAAAGCTGACGGCTGTGTCGAAATGGGCGATCGCCAACGGCCGCTGCATCATGCCACACTGCGCGGGCCGCCAATAGAGCCGCTCATAAATTTCGCGCACTTCGTCCTCAGTGATCAGCCGCACGCTTTGCACTAGCAGCCCTTTGCCCTGGCGGTAGGCGCGATAGGTGGTGGTGGTGATGCCGCAATTCGTCTCGCCGCCGCGATCGGCTGGATGGTTGACGTAGCCGCCTTCCCACCGCAGCGTAAAGCGCAGCGCCTCCTGGAAAATTTGCGCTTCTGTTGGTGGTGGACTGGGCGCGGGCAACGGGGTTGGACGAGGGGCCGGCTGGGCGATCGGCGTAAGCTGGGGTGTGGGGGAAACGGCTGGGGCGGGCTGGAAAATCGGCGCAGGTTGCGAAAGCGGCGTAGGCTGGGCAATCGCCGTAGAACTGGTCGCGGGACTGGGCGCAGGCGTTGGCGGAGCGTAGACCGTGGGCAGACTGAGCAGCAGGCTGGCCGACCGGGGCGATAGCTCGTCGGGGGGCAGCTTATGCTTTTCGCTAAAAGCTCGGTACGCAACGTCGGTGGCGTGATTCCAGTCGCCCGTGGCCGTGCCGACGGTGTGCCCAATCCGGTTTAGCGAAGCCTGCACCGACTGCACCAGCGCTCGATTGCTGCGAATCGAGCCGATGGTGTAGCTAGTCGTGTCGGCGGCGATCGCCCGCAGCGTCAATCCGTCCATCGTAACCGCCCGTCTAGGTCGTATACTCGGCGTTGATCTTTACATAGTCATAGCTGAGGTCGCAGCCCCAGGCCGTGCCCACCCCAGGGCCGCTGCCAATGCTGACAGACACTAGCACCGTGTCGGTTTTCAGGTATTCCCCAGCGGCGGCTTGCTTCATATAGTTGCTGGCGGCAGGGCGGTCAAATGGCAGCGGTTGCCCGTGATCCATCAGCAAAAAGTCGCCCAGCTTTACCTGAAGCTCGGCTTGGTCAAACGGTACGCCAGCCCGTCCCGCAGCGGCGGCGATCCGGCCCCAGTTCGGATCGCGCCCAAACACGGCTGACTTGAACAGCGACGACCCGGCAATCGTGCGAGCCACCTGGCGGGCGGCAGCATCGTCGGGTGCGCCCGTGACCCGGATTTCTAGCAGGCAGGTTGCGCCTTCGCCATCGCGGGCGATCGCCTTCGCCATCCGAATGCATACCTCCGTCAGCATTCCCTCCAGCCGATCGGCATCGGGGCCCGGCTCGGTGATGGCGGGGGTGCGCGACTCGCCGTTGGCCAGCGCCAGCAGGGTGTCGTTGGTGCTGGTGTCGCCGTCTACCGTAATCTGGTTAAAGCTCTTGTCGGCGGCGCGGCTCAGCATTTGCTGCCAGAGGTGGGGCGAAACGGTGGCATCGCAGGTGACAAAGGCCAGCATCGTCGCCATGTTGGGATGAATCATGCCAGAGCCTTTACAAATGCCGCCAATCCGCACGGGGCGGCCGTCCAGTGTCGTTTCCAGCGCCACGCTTTTGGTCACGAGATCCGTGGTGATGATTGCTCGGGCGGCCGCCTCCGACCCATCCGGTGTAGCAGCGGCAACCAGCGGAGGAATCCCCGCTCGCAGTTGCTCCATGCGGATGCGCTGCCCAATCACCCCGGTCGAAGCCACCAGCACTTGCTCCGCCGGAATGTTCAGCGCCGCCGCCAAAAGCTGGGCGCTTTCCACCGCATCTTCCCAGCCCTGGGAACCCGTCGCCGCATTTGCCTGACCCGCATTGCACAAAATAGCCCGCGCCGTCGCTTTTGCCTCTAGCCGCTGACGGCAATAGTCCACACAGGCCGCCTTCACTTGGCTGGTGGTAAACACCCCAGCGGCGATCGCCTCCACTTCTGAATAAATCAGTGCCAGATCCGGCGCACCCGACGGCTTCAGCCCTGCGGCAATGCCCGCCGCCCGATAGCCCTTCGGCGCAGTCACCCCACCCGGAATTTCGTGCCACTCAGCCATGTTTAACCCCTACTTGATGCGGAAACAACTCAACAGAAACAACTCATCTAGGGCTTACGCAGTTGGGCTATTTCTCGCGGGCTGCACCCGCGAGAAATAGTCCGAAATCCAAAAAATTCATCGCAGGTGCGTAAGTCCTGTCATCAATAGATCAAAATCCACGGCGGATTGCAATCTACGGATCAAAGGCTAAAGGATAAATCAGAAACCGACTGTGTAGGCGCGATCGTTCATAAACGTATATGGAGGACTCAATTGCGCTGGCGCTCTTTCCCTTTGGCAGAGGCTTCCAAAAAATTGAGCGATCGCCGCTCTGCCCCTGGCGCTGGCATGGGTAATGGATCAAAGGCGATTCCCGAAGGGATCGCTGCGCGAATCGCCCACCGCGCATTCCGCACCAACTGCCTCACCGCAATTAGATACATCTCTGCCTCGTTGCGCCGCCGAAACCGAGCCACGGCAATCGTTTGACAATTGGGTGACAATTGGGCAGCAGACGATAGACCACCCACGGATGAAGCTGGTCGTAATAGCTCATAGTATTTTTGTTAGGAGAAATGAGACACTAAAGCCAGGGCAAGCCCGCAGCCCATGAGATTCCTAGGCTGCTAACTTCCCTGCTCTTTATAGATATATTGTCTAGACGATTCGTTTTTTTAAGCTGTCTAGACAGCTTGTCTTAAATGCCGCCACATCAGGGATAAACCGCTGAACCGATGGCAGAATCGCCGCTTAAGAAGCTGAGAGAAGAGTTCGGAATGTCTCAGGAAGAATTCGCACGGCATATCGGCACATCGGCAAGAACCATCAGCCGATGGGAAACCGGCGACAGCGTGCCGTCTTTCACCATCGCGCAAATGAAAGCGCTCTATGCCCTCCTGGAAACGCACGGCAAAAACATCAAAGATTTACCCGATTGTTTCGCGGCAGAATAAGTCAAGCTGAATGCAGTTTTCTGAAATAAATGAGAGACGGGCGATCGCGGGAAAGTAATTCCCCAATTGAAAAACTCAGGATTCAGCGCACAAATCTGCCACAAGCTGAATTTGCGGTTCATTGCGGCATTCCGCTACGAACCTATCAGCGTTGGGTATCTGGAGAGACAGAGGCAAAGCTCACTCCGCAGCAGTGGAAGACGCCTATGCAAGTCTTAAATGTCCAGTCTGTGGATGAAATTCCTGACAACTTCGCGCTAAGTTAATTGGTTGCTTTATCTCCATGTATCAAATCCATGTATCAAAGCCTTGCGGGGCAGTGCGTTACGGCTACGTCTAACAGCACCCTACAAGTCAACTTGTCGAGGGCTCCCAGCTTAAAAGCGCTCTGAAGTCTGTAAGTCTGGGCAACGGGTATCCCGGCTGTCCCAAAGGCGCAAGGCTGATTCTAAAATCGAGAAGCGAATCATCAACCTGCGCTTTTAACCCAGATCGACCGTGGCAGCCAACCCTTCTAAACCCGCAACCGCTTCTGCTCAACCCGCAACGCCCGCCCAGCGGGCCGCCGAGCTGCGGAACCTGCTGAACCAGGCCAGCTATGAATATTACGTGCTGGATGCGCCGCAGTTGCCCGATGCGGTGTATGACCAGCTTTATCGAGAGCTTCAGGATTTGGAAGCGGCTGATCCGACGCTGATTTCGCCCGACAGCCCGACCCAGCGCGTGGGCGATCGCCCCTCGTCCCAGTTCACCTCTGTCCGCCACAACATTCCGCTTTACAGCCTGGAAAACGCCTTCAACCTGGAGGAAGTCGCCACCTGGGACACCCGCTGGCGGCGCTATTACGCCACCGTTGCCGATGCCCAGCCCGCGCCGCCCGATTCTGCATACGTCTGTGAGCTAAAAATCGACGGCTCCGCCCTGGCGCTGACCTACGAAAACGGGCTGCTGGTGCGCGGGGCGACGCGAGGCGACGGGGTGACGGGGGAAGACATTACGCCCAACGTGCGGACGATTCGCTCGATTCCGCTGCGGCTAAAGGGGGAGAACCTACCGCCCGTGGTGGAGGTGCGGGGCGAGGCGTTTTTGCCGCTGGACGTGTTTCAGCAGATCAACCAGGAGCGTGAGGAGGCGGGCGAGGCGCTGTTTGCTAACCCGCGCAATGCGGCGGCGGGAACCTTGCGCCAGTTGGATTCACGCATTGTGGCGCGGCGACGGCTCGACTTTTTTGCCTACACGCTGCATTTTGCGGGCGACGGCGATTTTCCCAAGCCTGCGTCTCAGTGGGAAGCGCTGGATTGGCTGCAATCGCTGGGCTTTCGGGTGAACCCAAACCGCAAGCTGTGCGAGTCGCTGGACGATGTGCGCGAGTTTGCCGACCGCTGGGAGCGGGCCCGGTTTGACCTGCCGTATCTTACGGACGGGCTGGTGATCAAGCTAAATGGGCTGGCGTTGCAGGAGCGGCTGGGCTTTACCCAAAAGTTTCCGCGCTGGGCGATCGCCCTCAAGTATCCTGCCGAGGAAGCGCCGACCGTGGTGCAGGGTATTTCGGTGCAGGTGGGGCGCACGGGCGCGGTGACTCCGGTGGCAGAACTGGCCCCGGTGCAACTGGCGGGCACGACCGTCTCGCGGGCGACGCTGCACAATGCCGACTTCATTGCGGCGCTGGATGTGCGCGTGGGCGACACGGTGATTGTCCGCAAGGCGGGCGAAATCATTCCCGAAGTGGTGCGCGTGCTGCCGGAGCTGCGACCTGCTGGGGCGGAGCCATTTCAGATGCCGACCGAGTGCCCAGTGTGCGGTCAGCCGCTGGTGCGCCCGCAAGATGAGGCCGTCACCCGCTGCGTCAATTCGTCTTGTCCGGCGATTGTGCGCGGGGCGCTGGTGCATTGGGCCTCGCGGCAGGCGCTCGACATCAACGGGCTGGGCGACAAGTGGGTACAGCAGTTGGGCGATCGCGGCTTGTTGAACAGCGTCGCTGACCTGTATGACCTGACGGTGGAGCAACTGATCGACATCGACCGGATGGGCAAAAAATCCGCCGAAAATCTAGTCAGGGCGATCGCCCAATCCAAAACTCAACCCTGGTGGCGCGTGCTGTTTGGGCTGGGCATCCGGCATGTGGGCGCAGTAAACGCGCAAACGCTGGCCGAAGCCTTTCCAACGGTCGAAGCGCTGGCAGCCGCCGAGGAATCGGACATCGCCGCCGTCTACGGCATCGGCCCCGAAATTGCCCGCTCGGTTTATCAGTGGTTCCGCGTGCCCGCCAACCAAACCCTGATCGAGCGGCTGCGGGCGGCCGGGCTGACGCTGGCAGGCGAGTCGCGCCCCACCCCCGACCGGCCCCAAACCCTGGCCGGCAAGACTTTCGTGCTGACGGGCACGCTGCCCACACTGAAACGAGACGAAGCCGCTGAGCTGATCAAAGCAGCAGGCGGCAAGGTGACGGGTTCCGTCAGCAAAAAGACCGATTTCGTCGTCGTGGGCGAAGAGGCGGGGTCAAAATTGGAGAAGGCGATCGCCCTAAAAATCACCCAATTGTCGGAAGCGGATCTGCTCAAGCTGTTGTCAAACTCCTAAGAGAGG
>JBDNCP010000233.1:0-6140 GCA_046719575.1 Cyanobacteriota bacterium | reverse complement strand
TCTTCTCTCTTCGTTCTTCTCTCTTCGTTCTTCTCTCTTCGTTCTTCTCTCTTCCCTACCTCCATCGCTCGATCACTTATCCTGCCACGCGCTCGACATCGGCGATCGCCCCTACGTTCTCCAGCGCCATATGCGGGCAAGTGCGCTTGATAATGCCCGTTAGCACCTTTCCGGGGCCTACTTCGATTACCCGCTCGATGCCTTCTTGAGAGAGCTGGAGAGAGATTTCGCGCCAGCGGACGGAACCCGTCATCTGGCGATCGAGGCGGTCTTTGAGGATGGCTGCCTCCGTAGCGGGAGTCGGGTCTACATTCGACAAGACTGGTATCTGAGCAGGCCGAAAGTCCACGCCATCCAGCACCGTGCGAAACTCTGCCGCCGCTCCCGCCATCAGGGGCGAGTGGAATGCGCCGCTGACGTTGAGCTTGACGGCCCGCTTGCACTTCACGCTTGACATCAGGGATTCCACGGCGCTCGGCGTTCCCGAGATCACCACTTGACCATCGTTGTTGTCATTGGCCACCACGACATCGGGCGTTTGGGCGATCGCCGCCTCTAGCTGCCCCCGGTCAAACCCCAGCAGCGCCGCCATCGTGCCTTCCGAGGCGCTGTCCATCAGTTCAGCCCGCCGCTTCACCAGTCGCAGACCCGGCTCAAACTCAAACACCCGCGCCGCATACAGCGCCACATACTCACCCAGGCTATGCCCCGCCACCAGAGAAGGTTGCAGCCCTTTTGCCAGCAGCAAATCCGCCAGAATACTCTCAATGGTGTAGAGGCATGGCTGAGTGTAGAGCGTCTTGGACACCTTATCGTCTTCGCTCTGGCAAATCTCTGGAACCGACCAGCCCAAAATCTCCGCTGCCTGCTCAAACCGCTGCTGGGCAGCGGGCAAATCCAAAAGGTCGGCCCCCATTCCAATCGCCTGCGACCCCTGCCCAGGAAAGACCCACGCTGTCTTTGTCATATTTCAACGCCTGATTACCCAAATTTTAATTGCCTAGCTAATTGCCCAGCTAATTGCCCAGCTAATGGCCTAGCTTGCGCCCCAGCGAAACACGGCTGCGCCCCAGGTCAGGCCCGCACCAAAGCCCGCTATGGCGATGATGTCATCGGGTTTGATATCGCCCCGCCGCACGGCCTCATCCAGCGCCAGGGGAATGGACGCAGCAGAGGTGTTGCCATAGCGGGCCATGTTGCTGATTACCTTCTCACTAGGGATGCCCAAGCGTTCGGCAACGGCATCGAGGATGCGCTGGTTTGCCTGATGCATCACCAGCCAGTCGATCTGATCTACGGTCAGTTCAGCCCGAAATAGCGCCTTTTCGATCACTTCTGGCACGCGCTTGACTGCAAAGCGATATATTTCCTGACCGTTCATGGTGATGGGCTGGAACGTGCCCTGGGCGATCGCCACCCCATCCACCAGTTCTCTATCCTGCCCCCGATAGGCCAGATTGAGGCAATGGTTTAACGTGCCGTCGCTGCGGAGTTCAAATCCCAGGAGGCGATCGCGCTCGCTGGCTTCCATCACCACTGCCCCCGCGCCATCGCCAAACAAAACGCAAGTGCGGCGATCGCTCCAATCGACCCAACGCGACAGCACATCTGCGCCAATGATCAGCGCTTTACGATAGACACCGTTTTGGATAAACTGCGCCGCCGTCACCAGCCCAAACACAAAGCCCGAACAGGCCGCCGTCAGGTCAAAGGCCGTCGCCTGCGTTGCCCCCAGGTCATGCTGGATTTGGCTAGCAGAGCCAAACAGATCATCTGGCGTAGAGGTCGCCAGCACGATCAGGTCAATCTCTGAGGCAGAAACGCCGGCCATGTCGAGGGCATCTTGAGCCGCCTGAGTGGCGATCGCCCGCAGAGAACCCGCCGCATCTGCCAGTCGCCGCTGCCGAATGCCCGTGCGAGAGGCAATCCACTCGTCCGATGTATCCACCACCCGGCTCAGGGCATCATTATCGAGATAGCGCTCCGGCACAGAAGAACCACTGCCCGTGATCGCTACCCCCGCTCCAACTCGTTGCGCCATTATTCAACACTCTCTGGTTGTTCACCGCCGCGCGACAGCGACGACTGCCCATCTGCAACTGCCAATTCTGCCGACTCATATTGCGCCCGAATCCGCCCCAGAACGCCGTGATCGACCGCTTCCTTCGCCATCCGAATCGCGTTGAAAATGGAAGGAGCTTGAGAACTGCCGTGGCTAATAATGCAAATGCCCGCTACGCCCAGCAGCAACGCCCCCCCATGCTCGGCATGATCCATCCGCTGCTTGATTCGGCGCAGGTTCGGCTTAAGGATTGCAGTGCCCAGCTTGCCATTCAAGCCTTGGGGTAGCTCCTCCCGGACAATTTGCAGCATCACGCTGCCCACCGCTTCGGCAAACTTCAGCAGCACATTGCCCACAAAGCCATCGCACACCACCACATCAAAGTCGCCCGACAGCACATCGCGGCCCTCTGCGTTGCCAATAAAAGCAATGCGCGAGTTCTCTTGAAGCATCTGATGAGCGCGAACCGCCAGATCGTTGCCCTTAGAAGACTCTTCGCCAATGTTTAGCAAGCCAACCTTGGGTTCTGGAATGCCGAGGACATACTTGGAATAGACCGACCCCATGACCGCAAACTGTTCCAGAAACTTGGGGCGACAGTCCACATTTGCACCCACGTCTAGAATCAGCACGGGCTTGGCCGTCATCGTTGGCAGCACCGCCCCAATTGCCGGACGGTCAATCCCCGGCAGCCGCCCCAGCCGCAGCAACGCCGCCGCCATCGCCGCGCCCGAATGGCCCGCAGACACCACCGCATCTGCCTTACCCTGGCGCACCAGATCCATCGCCACATTAATAGAGGCATTGGGCTTGCGACGAATTGCCGTCAGCGGCTCCTCGTGCATTTCCACCATGTCCTCCGTGGGCACAATTTCTAAACCGGGAGGCACGCTGTGGTGCTTGAGCGCTTCTTGAATCTGATCGGGCTTGCCGACCAAGAGAATATCTGCATCTAACTCAGCTTGGGCCCGCAGGGAACCCAAGACAATCTCCACCGGGGCAAAGTCCCCGCCCATTGCGTCAACGGCAATCCGTGCTCGAGTTGAACCCATCGATCAACGTTATAGAAACCTCACAAATTTTATCAGATGGACTCTACCGGAAACCGCAGCAAGTCAGCGGAGTACCCTGAATTCTTCGTCCTGAGACTTCCCTTAAGTTTCTCCTGAGTCTTTACAAACCTGACAGCGACAAGCGGCAGGCGCAACAGTGTAGGCTTACTCCGCTTCACCCGGCGGCACGATTCGCTGAAACAGATAGCCCGTTCCGCGTGCTGTGAGGATGAGTTCGGGGTTGCTGGGGTCGTCTTCAAGCTTGGCCCGCAGGCGAGAAATATGAACGTCTACCACGCGGGTATCGACATGGCGCTCTGGCGTGTAGCCCCATACTTCCTGAAGGATTTCAGAACGAGAGAAGGGTTCGCCCGATCGCCCAACCAGCAATTCCAACAGGCTGAACTCCATGCCCGTCAGCCGAATGCGCTCGTCGCCTTTGTAAACCTGGCGTTTGTTAGTGTCGATGCGAATCGTGTTGATTTGAATGACACCCGAACTGGGAATGCCTGTAGTTCCGGTTTTTTCGACCCGGCGCAAGACAGAGCGGATGCGGGCCTCTAGCTCCTTAGGCGAGAAGGGCTTGACGACATAATCATCAGCCCCAAGCTCCAGGCCTGTGATGCGGTCGGCCACGTCGCCCAGGGCCGTCAACATGATGATGGGGACATCAGATTCTTTGCGTAGCTCTTGGCAAACCCCGTAGCCATCGAGCTTGGGCATCATGACATCCAGCACAACCAGATCTGGATCAGAATGGCGGAAGGTTTCGAGTGCTTCTTCGCCATCGGCGGCGGTGACGACATCGTAGCCAATCATGGAGAGACGAGTTTCGAGAATGCGTCGGATGCTGGCTTCGTCGTCAACGACCAGAATTTTTTCTTTGTGATTCTCCAATTTAGTCAACACTCCTTGAAGCGATTATTTTTGATAGTTAATTCTTCCCGGACTATCATTAACAATAGTAGCCTATGGGCCTGTCCTCAGCGCGTGAGATTCCCAATCTCCCTACATTTCAGAGTTTTTTAACGTTTCTTGCGAACTCTAAGATAGTAATAAATCTATGGAAGATTTTGCCTTGTTTCACATTAAGAAACATTAATCTCAACCGCGTTCAAATCGTCTTTGTGGGGTTTTATGGGGTTGAGCTTACGTCAAAAATTGCCTTAATTGGAATGGATCGGTTGAGATAGCTCCGCTCGGATAGCGTCAGAACGGGAGTCCCAACACTCCTCTAGAAAGTCGAGATTGATGGAGAAACTTCGATCCGTTGGGGTTGGCGATCGCCCGTTTCCCGTTCAGCGCGGCGGACGTAGACGGACGTAGACGGGCATAGGCCAAAGCAGGCGGACAATCTGTTTTTTGCGCTGTATAGGCTGTATAGATTGAGTAAATCAAGAATTAACTAAACGTTACTGTTGCGCTGCCCAGGTCTGCTGCTATGCCCAAGTCTCGAACGAGCTACGTGTGTAATGAGTGTGGAGCAGATTCGCCGCAATATTTTGGCAAGTGCCCCTTTTGCGGAAGCTGGAATTCTCTAGTGGAGCAGGCCGTCGCCCCGGCCGCCAGCAGCAAAACCGCTCTGGGAGCAGTGAGCCGATCGCCTAGACGGGCCAGCGCCAATGCTAAAGGAGGGCCAAGGGCGATCGCCGCGCTCACGCTGCCCGAAATCTCCGACCATCCCCAAGCCCGTATCGCCTCCGGCTATGGCGAACTCGACCGGGTGCTGGGCGGTGGCATTGTGCCTGGTTCCCTGGTGCTGGTGGGCGGCGATCCGGGTATCGGCAAATCGACCCTGCTGCTGCAAGTGGCCAATCAGCTTGCGGCGCAGCACCGCGTCCTCTATGTCTGTGCCGAAGAGTCGGGGCAGCAGGTGAAGCTGCGGGCGCAGCGGCTGGGGGTCGGGAGCGGGAGATCGCCCAACCAGCCCGCTACCCCACCAGTCCACCAAACCCCTAACCCACCAGCCCACCAGCCCACCAGCCCGTTGCCCCACCATCCCACTACCCCGTCATCCCAACACTCTCTTTATCTATTGCCCGAAATCGACCTGGAGACGATTCTTTCCGAACTGGAGGCGCTGCGGCCGACGGTGGCCGTGATCGACAGTATCCAGGCGCTCTATTTTGCCACGCTGAATTCGGCTCCGGGGTCGGTGTCGCAGGTACGGGAGTGTACGTCGGCGCTGATGCAGCTTGCGAAGCGGGAGCATATCACGCTGTTTATCGTGGGGCATGTGACGAAGGAAGGGGCGATCGCCGGGCCGAAAGTGTTGGAGCATCTGGTGGATACGGTGCTGTATTTTGAGGGCGATCGCTTTGCCAGTCACCGCCTCTTGCGCTCGGTGAAAAACCGCTTTGGCGCGACGAATGAACTCGGCGTATTTGAAATGGTGGATCGCGGGCTGGAGGAGGTGCAAAATCCGTCGGCGCTGTTTTTGAGCGATCGCGATGAGGAAACACCCGGTACGGCCACGATCGTCGCCTGCGAGGGGACGCGCCCGCTGGTGGTGGAACTGCAAGCGCTGGCCAGCCCGACGAGCTACCCGTCGCCCCGCCGCACGGCCACGGGCATTGAATATAACCGCCTGCTGCAAATTCTGGCGGTGCTAGAAAAGCGCGTGGGCATTCCCCTGTCGAAGCTGGATGCCTACGTCGCGTCGTCGGGCGGCATCAACGTGGCCGAACCGGCGGCGGACTTGGGTGTGGCGATCGCCGTGGCGGCCAGCTTCCGCGATCGCGTGGTTGACCCCAGCACGGTGCTAATCGGCGAAGTGGGACTGGGCGGCCAGGTGCGCCCCGTCTCGCAAATGGAACTGCGGCTGAAGGAAGCGGCTAAGCTGGGCTTCAAACGGGCGATCGTGCCCGCCAGTCAGGCGGAGCATCCGGCGTTGGGACTCGACATTGTGCCCGTGGCGCGGGTGGTGGATGCGATCGCAGTGGCACTAACCAGCGGCAGCTTGGCGAGTAAGGGAAACTAGGACTCTTGAAGCGGGCGATCGCCAGCCTGAAGACCATCGGGCTGCC
>JBDNCP010000232.1:0-6213 GCA_046719575.1 Cyanobacteriota bacterium | reverse complement strand
AAACTGGCTCAAATGTCTCCATCCTAGCCAGCCACAAACTGCTCTTGTGAGAGATTTACTGGATTTTTCCCTGCAAAAAAATCCAAGAAAGATTACGCTGGAAGCGATCGCCCTGATCAATCAAACTCAGGACTTACGCACCTGCGATGAATTTTTTGGATTTCGGACTATTTCTCGCGGGTGCAGCCCGCGAGAAATAGTCCAACTGCGTAAGCCCTACAAACTTTAATTTGAGGACAAAATTTGAGGACAAGTGCGCTCACAGGGTTACTGTGCAGGGTTGAATATTCATCGTCGATCAATCTTGACGCACTTTACTTTACGCACTTTATTTACGCAGTCGCTCACCAGCATCCTGCCTGTATTTCTGCCTATTTCTGCCCGTCCAATCCCCTCGTCCCTGTTCCTCCTCTCTGTCTCATGGTCAAGTCTCTGAAATCTTGGGGCATGTATGCCGCTGTACTGGCGATGGGGGTCGGTCTGGGTATGGCCGGCCACGCCACTTGGCAATCCTTTAGCTCCAGCCGCGCCACTCCGCTTTTGCCCAGCCCCAGCCCTGCCGCTCCGCCGCCATCCTTGGCACCTGTGGCTAACGAATCGCCGCCGCTGAGCCTTCCGAGCGCTCAGCCCTACAACTTCATTGCGGCTGCCGCAGAGCGTGTGGGCCCGGCAGTGGTACGGATTGACGCATCTCGCACGGTTAGCCGTGTTCCACCAGGAGCCAGCCCCTTCTTTCGTCGATTTTTTGGCGAAGAGGGCCCAGGCGCTCCAGAGCGGTTGCAGCGAGGCACCGGATCGGGCTTTGTGATTGCGGCCAATGGACGGATTATTACCAATGCCCATGTGGTAGAGGGGGTGGATACAGTGCGCGTGACACTGAGAGACGGGCGCGAGTTTTCGGGGCGGGTGGTGGGGGCAGATCAGGTGACGGATGTCGCGGCGATCGCCATTGACGCGACCGATTTGCCAACCGTGACGCTAGGCAACTCTACCAATTTAGTCCCTGGGCAATGGGCGATCGCCATCGGCAATCCCTTAGGGCTAGACAACACCGTAACTGCGGGCATCATCAGCGCCACAGGACGCTCCAGTTCCGAAGTGGGCAGCCCCGATCGGCGCGTCCGCTTCATTCAGACCGACGCAGCGATTAATCCAGGCAATTCCGGCGGGCCGCTGCTCAACGACCGGGGCGAGGTGATTGGCGTGAATACAGCCATCCGAGCCAATGCCCAGGGCCTTGGCTTTGCGATCCCAATTGAAACGGCCAAGCGAATCGCCGACCAGTTGTTTGCAACCGGACGGGTCGAGCATCCGTTCCTGGGCATTCAGATGACCAACCTCACCCCCGCGCTCAAGGAAGAATTGCAGCAAAACGTCGAAGATTCGCCATTCGACCCATCGAAACTCGCCGTTGATCGGGGTGTTCTCATCCTCCAGGTGTTAGAAAATACCCCTGCTGCCACGGCAGGACTCCAGCCTGGAGACGTGATTTTGAAGGTGGGTGGTGTCTCTGTCAATACAGCATCCGACGTGCAGGAACAGGTGGATAGCAGCAAAATTGGCGACCTGCTAGCGCTAGAAATCAACCGGGGGGGCAAGGTTCTAGAAATTGACGTGCGGCCGACAACCTTGCCGCGATCGCCAAATTAATCGCCTAATCAGCTATAGATTCAGGAGATCTTAGCTGCTGGACGACGCTTCATCGCCGCTGTCTCGAAACGAACCAAACGCATCGGCCACGCTGACCTCTAGCTCCATGCGCTGCTCCATGCGCCGCAGAAAATAGCCCGTCATCATAGCAGAGGCAAGCAGACCTGCTAGATTATCGCGATCGGTGGTGATCTGCATGGTGAAAGCTTCTGAGGGGAGCATCCCCACCAACCCCTGCACGTTTTGCGAAATGATGTCTTTGATTTCTGGGCTGACAGACCGGGCGACTCGCGCCAACACCTCCGGCGACTGGTGCTGGAGATACTTCAACAGTTCGTTGGCTTGCATCTCTTCGGCGCTACTGCCAAACAGTTCGGTGCTGTCGGGGTCAAAGTTCATAGGAACCCAGGAAGTCACGATAAGATTGAATCCTATTGTTACATTTATATTTGCGCCTGTGACAATGCTTCTTAAGGGAAATCACGGAACTTGATTAGACCATGACTCAGTATGACGCGCAGCCAAGTCGGGAATGGTGGGCCCAACGCTGGATTGATGTGCTAGAGTCCTTTGGCTGGGTGCGTCGGTTGGCCCGCGCCCGCAACTATGCCCGTGAGGGCCATGTGCTATCAATCGAGTTTCGCGGTGCAAAGGTTCATGCGCGGGTTCAGGGCACTGCGCCAGAGCCATACAAAGTGACGCTATCCCTCGATCCCTTCGATGATGAACAGTGGCAGTATGTGATCGAGTCGCTGTCGCAGCAGGCGATTTTTTCTGCCAAGCTGCTGGCGGGCGAGATGCCGCAAAATATCGAAGAAGTTTTTACAGCCAACGGGCTGAGCCTGTTTCCGTTTACCAAGTTTGACATTCATAGCCGCTGTTCCTGTCCTGACCCAGCGAACCCGTGCAAGCATATTGGGGCAGTGTATTACGTGCTGGGCGATCGCTTTAGTGAAGATCCCTTTGTGCTGTTTCAACTGCGGGGGCGCACCAAGGAGCAAATTATTAGTGAGCTGCGCCGACTCCGTAGCGCTAGCCCCGATGCGCCGCCCTCCGAAGAAACATCCAGTCCAGCGGTGGCGACCTCTTCGGCGATCGCCCTGCAAACCTTCTGGCAGTATGACCAGCAGCTAGAGCCGTCGCTGGTGGTGATTGCGCCGCCGCCCAGTTCAGAAACCGTCCTGGATTTGCTGGGGCCGATGCCGCTGCGGTCTGATGGGGGCACGTCGGGGTCTGTCTCGGCCCATGCAGTGAATGAGTATCTCCGCAGCCTCTACGGTCAGGTGGCGCAACAGGCCGTGCTGTCTGCGATGACGACTGGATCTCAACCAGAAGAAAGCTGAGTGAAGGCTAGTATCAAATCCTAGTATCAAATCCAGTGAGGCGGACATTTTCAGCCGCATGTTGGCAGATGTTGCAGCACAATTCCAACTTGGCTCCCGCAAGCAGGGAGCTTGGGTGATTGACCAAGCAGCCTTTCACGCCTCAAAGCAAGTCCGGATACCGGAGGGAGTGCATCACTAGACTTCTTGCTATATGAATTGAGCAATTCACACCCTCAAAACAGCATTAGACTTCTTGCGTAAATCGCGGCGCAGTATCGCTGCGTTACGATTCACGCCCTCGAAACAGCATTCATGCAAGAGGTTTATTCATGCAAGAGGTTCACTGTGGTCAATTAACCGGATTTGAGATTACGCAGTTGGACTACTTCTCGCGGTTTGCACCTGCGAGAAGTAGTCCGAAATCCAGAAAATTCAGCGCAAGTTTGTAAGTCCTGCCTTAAGCCTACCTAGACGGTTAGAATCCAGGCGTTTCGGGTTTCAGCACTGACGAAAGACGCTGGAACAGGCTGGATATCTACCCCCAGCGATTGAATCGCTGCCCGAATTAGGGTCGCGTGGCTGGCTTCGGTGGAACCGATGCTGGCTCCGGCAGTGATCAGTGCGGGCGTTTTCAGCATGGCAATTTCCTGACTGTAGGCGATCGCCGCGTCGGTTTCCAGGGCCAGCGCCAGCTTAGCGATGTTCACATCAGAATCCAGGTTCCCTTCGCCGCGCTGGAGATAGGGAGACAAATCGTAGCTGGCTTCGGGTTGGACTGGCGTACCGCCCAAACTCCGAATGACGTTTGCCAGGGCATCGCGGTGCTGCATGTGATCTGCTTGGTTCGCTAGGGCGATCGCCTTCACCGCATTGCCGACATCAGAACCCGTCAGCTTGCCCGCAGCGGCACTGTAGGCCCAAATGGCCGCGTGTTCATAAAATAAAGCTTTGTTAAGAACTTCGATGTCGTTCAGGCGATCGCTCTCCGTCGCAGCATCGGCCGTTCCTGCAATCAGCGGCACACTCAGCACACTCGCTGCACCCAAAACTGCTCCGCCCCTCAACATTTGGCGGCGAGACAAACCCTGCGCCCGTCGAGAGCGACCCAGCCATTCAGATTTGCGTCGGTTCATTGTCGGCGTTCTCCTACAAAAGTTCTACGAAAAAGGCACCGCAAAGTAGGCGACTCATGCAAGCTCAGCGACTGTAAACTCTGTGCCAAGTGCCGCACCAGAGTTGAAAGCCTTGAAACTTGCTCAAATCGCCGGATGGCTCCAGTTCAACCCAGACCCTCCAATCCTTTAGAGCGCCAATCAATCGGTGAACTGTGCCTGTCTAGAGGAATATACGGAAGTGCCCCTTCGCCGGATTTTTATAGGCAGAAAGTTTTTAGGAAACTCGGTCGCGTCTCTAATGCAACACGTCCACACCAGAGAACCAACCGCACCGACTAGCTCAATTCCCACCAGCCCAAGCTTGGGCCGATAAACCGCACCACAACCCAATACACCACCAGTAGGGCAATCCCAATCCATGCACCGCGCGTCGTGATTTGCGAAAACTGTTTTGCCTGACTGGGCTTGATGGGGATCCCCGGCAGAATGTTGTCTTCCTGCCCGTATTTGTCGCCCAGAGATTCCTTGCGTCGCTTCGAGTCTCCCATTGCGCCTTACCTAAAAAATCAAAACCTAAAAATCAAAAGCTCTGAAGTCAAAGTGCCTAACAAAGGATCTATCAAAGGATCTACCAAAGGATCTAAAGGGGGGTCTAAAGGGCTGATGAAACGTGCCCTGACTACACGTTAAACCGGAACAGCATAACATCCCCTTCCTGCACCAAATACTCCTTACCTTCGCTGCGTACCAATCCTTTTTCTTTGGCCGCTGCCATAGAGCCAGCCGCTACTAGATCATCGTACGCGACGGTTTCTGCCCGGATAAAGCCCCGCTCGAAGTCGGTATGAATCACCCCCGCCGCTTGGGGAGCCAGCATTCCAGCACGAATCGTCCAGGCGCGAGTTTCCTTGGGGCCCGTGGTGAAATAGGTCCGCAATCCCAACAGGTCGTAAGTTGCACGGATTAGAGACTTCAGCCCGCCTTCTTGCACGCCCAGCGATTCTAGAAAATCAGCACGTTCTTCTTCCGATAGCTCGATGAGTTCTGACTCGACCTGCGCCGACACGACGACCACCTGGGCGTTTTCCGCAGCGGCGATCGCCCGCACCTGTTCCACCCACTCATTCCCCGTCGCCAGGTCATTTTCTGACACGTTTGCCGCGTAGATCACGGGCTTGCGCGTCAATAGCCCCAGCGGTTTTACCAGCGCCTCTTCTTCATCCGTTAGCTCCACCAGCCGCGCCGACTTGCCCTCGTTCAGCACTGCCAGCAGTTTTTCCAACAGCGCCAGTTCCGCTTGGGCCTCTTTGCTGGTTTTTGCCTGCTTGCGCGTGCGATCGGCCCGCTTTTCGAGCTGCGACAAATCCGCCAGCGCCAGTTCCAGGTTAATTACTTCGATATCTCGCACCGGATCGACCGACCCCGCAACGTGGATAATGTCGTCGTTTTCAAAACAGCGCACGACGTGGACGATCGCATCCACCTCGCGGATATTCGCCAAAAACTGGTTGCCCAAGCCCTCGCCTTTGCTGGCCCCTTTCACCAGTCCAGCAATGTCTACAAACTCTACCCGCGCCGGAATGATTTCGGCAGAGTTGGAAATCTTGGCCAGTACTGCCAGCCGCTCGTCGGGCACGGCGACGACCCCCGTATTGGGTTCGATCGTACAAAAGGGGAAGTTGGCCGCCTGCGCTTTGGCATTGGCCACCACCGCGTTGAAGAGGGTCGATTTGCCCACGTTGGGCAGTCCGACAATTCCAGCTTGAAGCATAGAGCAATTGGGTAAAGGAGGAGGGATGGGCGGGCAGATCTGGGCACTGGGGCGCGGCGATCGCCAACGGCCGCGTGTCGCGGAAAGCTAACCATTTATCAGCCTATCAACATTCCGCAATATATCAGCGTAGCAGACCAGCCGCGCCACCGACTGACCCAGCCACTAGCCTTCCTCTGCGCCTAGCTCTCTCAGGCGCGATCGCAGTCTTTCGACCTCCGCTTGTAGCGCCTGCGCCCGCAGCTCAGATTCCTCTGCCCGCGCTTCGGCATCCTGGCGGGCCTGGGCTTCGGCTCTCAGCGCCTGCGCCAGTTCGCCGGGAATCAGCAGCTTTTCGCCCGTATCTTCTCGA
>JBDNCP010000231.1:0-6353 GCA_046719575.1 Cyanobacteriota bacterium | reverse complement strand
TTTCAATTGATCAGGACTTACGCACCTGCGATGAGTTTTCTGGATTTCGGACTATTTCTCGCGGGCAGCACCCGCGAGAAATAGTCCAACTGCGTAAGCCCTGTTGATTTTCAGAATCCAAAGGCAGCAAAAACCTAAGCTGTTTTGCGATTAGCTATCTTGCATTCAAATTTGCATTCTTGGAGATGTTCCGTGACCCTTACCAGTTTGCTTGCGTTGGCAGGGTTGGTCACCGTGATTTACCTCGACTAGACTGATAGGCTTGTTTAGTACGACTGATGGTTGAGGTGTGGGATGCCAGCAAAGAGTAAGAAGTCGAACAGGCTGGCTGCACCGGACGCTGGGATCGCGCTTCGGTTGACAAGCGGCCATGATTGGTCGCGCCCAACGGCGTGCCCATGCAGCCTATGCAAAAAATAGCAAAGTGATCGCGCTTCGGTTGACAAGCAGCCATGATTAGCTGAGCATCGGTAAGCTATCTCGTTAGCCCGCTTTACTGCTGGCTGCTAGCTTGTCAATGAGTATGCGATTTGCTTTAGATGTTAGCGATGTTAGATGTTAGCGATGTTATCTAACTAGTTATCTAACTACTCAGCACTAGATTGTCACGATGTACTACGGTTTCTGCTCCTGCATAGCCCAGGATTTTGGGAATGTCATCGGAGTGGCGACCACGAATTTGCTGGAGTTCGGCGCTGCTGTAGTTGACGATGCCACGGGCGATTTCTTGACCATTTTGGTCACAGAGTTGCACTGCGTCTTGGGGCTGAAACTCACCTTCTACTTCGACAATGCCTGCTGCGAGCAGCGATTTGCCTGCCTGCTGAATTGCGTTGACCGCGCCTTTGTCGAGATAGAGCTTGCCCGCAGGAACCAGCCCGTGGGCAATCCAACGCTTGCGGGCGTTGAAGGGCTGGTCTTCTGGCTCAAACTGCGTGCCTAGGGAGGCTCCAGCAAGGATTTGGGCAATATTGTCGGGCGATCGCCCTTCTGTGATCACCGTCCGCACGCCCGCCGCCGTAGCGATCTTCGCCGCCGAGATTTTCGTCACCATGCCGCCCGTGCCCCAGCTTGTGCCGCGATCGCCCACTTCCACCTGCTCTGTCAGCGCAGCGATATCGTCCACCAAGCTGATGGGCTGCGCCTCTGGGTGATAGCGCGGGTCAGCAGAATAGAGCCGATCCACATCTGTTAGCAAAAACAGCCAGTCTGCTTCTACCAAACTTGCCACCAATGCTGACAGCGTATCATTGTCGCCAAACTTTAGTTCCTCCACGGCCAGCGTGTCGTTTTCGTTGACAATTGGAATCACGCCCAGCTTTAGCAGTTGGCGAAAGGTGCGATAGGCGTTTACGTAGCGGCTGCGCTGCACTAGGTCGCTGCGGGTCAGCAACACCTGGGCTATGGGCTGATCGAGGGAAGAAAAAAAGTCGTCATACACCCGCATCAGCCGCCCCTGACCTACGGCTGCTACTGCCTGCTTCATAGCAATGGTGCGGGGGCGCTCCGTCATTCCTAGCCGCGCACAGCCGACCCCCACCGCTCCCGAAGAGACGAGAATGACCTGATGCCCCTGCCGCCGCAGTTGACACAGCGCCTCAACCAGTCGGGCAATGGTGGCGATCGCCAGGTATCCGGTTTCAGGCTGCGTCAGGCTGGATGTGCCAATTTTTACTACGATTGTTTGCGTTGTAGGCTGGACACCCGGCCGGAAAACCGTTTGGGTCATGTTTCAAAGACTGTAGAAGAAAGGCTTAACGGAAAGAGGCTGAGAGCGCGTCTGTGAAAAGTGCATATCTGAACTCTCCCACAAAATCTTCCGCGATTTACAGAAACCTAGGCCAGCTCCTAAGCCAGCTATAGAAACTGGCTCCCGGAAGCCTGAGGGAGGTCAATGATCAATTGCGGATCAATTGCGAATATTGATATCAATTATCCGTATCAAGATCAATGGTCCAGGACTGACGCACCTGCGACGAATTTTTTGGATTTCGGACTATTTCTCGCAGGCGCAGCCCGCGAGAAATAGTCCAACTGCGTAAGCCCTATGGTCAATAAAAAATGGTCAATAGACTTCTTGCGTGAATAGACTTCTTGCGTGAATCGTGGCGCGGTACCGCCGCGCTACGATTCACACCCTCAAAACAGCATTCATGCAAGAGGTTTAATAAAAAATGGTCAATAAATGGTCAATAAATGGTCAATAAATGGTCAATAAAAGAGAGCGCCAACTTCCATACTCGGAAACCAGCGCCCTTGGCTTTAACAACTAGATTTATCGTCCAGGGACTTTATTACGCTGTCCCCGTCTGCTTAATTATTAGATTCACAGGCTTTTTCAGAGTTTCCGCGATTTCTAATGTTTTCTTTATATTTCAAATCATAGAGTCAGGTTTCAGGATGTAAAGGTTCTGTTACCTGATGCCTGCAAACTTTTTGCAGTGGGGCTGTCAGAGTTCGCTACTATCTACCCAATGCTCTCCTGGCAACTCTGTCTGACGGGTTGGGCGATCGCCCCAGTTTAGGGGGCTGGCTACCCCGTTTTTGAATACCGCCGTAGTAGATACCGCTCATGACGCGAGACTCCTGGCCACCGCGTGATTCTGCCCATCGAGACGCTTTTTATATCAATGGCTTTCGCTCAATGGCTCGACGGCCGCTTCAGAGCCGTGCTGAGTTGCAGGCTATGCCTACGGCGCGGCTGGAAGCCAATTCACGGGGCGACAAGCGACACAAGAATCCAGGGGAGTTGCCGGCTATGCTTCCTGCGTGGCTGAAAGAGCAGACCGGGGGCGATCGCCCGTCGTCGGGTGTGCCCCAACCTACGGTGGGTCAGCGAGCATCCCAACATCGTTTTCCTCGTTTTCCTCGCCCCCGCAAAGCCACAGGGGGGGCGGCGGATTCTCGTGGGGCAACGTCGCGCTCTGCCCAAGCTCGTCTTACTGTCTTGGTGTCGCCCAATCTGCCGCGCCAGCGTCGCCACCGACGAGAGCGATCGCCCAACCCGGCTCAGCGGTTCTGGCAATGGCTGAATCGACCTGTTGCGAGGCAGGCTTATCGGCAATTGGGGCGATCGCTGGCGTGGTCGCTGCTGTGGGTGCTGACGTTTTGTGGACTGGCGGGGCTGGGGATGAAGTCGCTGGAGTGGCTGACGCGTATTCCAGAGCCGCCAAACTGTTCCAAAATCTCCTTTGCAGCAGCCGACTCTGAGCGGCTATTTTGCGTGCGAGAAGCGGCCAAATCAGGACACTTGGCAGACTTGGCGGCAGCGGTAAATCTGGTGGCAAATTGGCCCGCAGATCACCCGCTATATCGCGAGGGGCAATCGCTGCTGGCAGAATGGTCGGCGCAGATTTTGGACTTGGCCGAGACACGCTTGGAGAGCAGCGGTATACAGGACGCGCTGGCGATCGCCCGACAAATTCCGCCGAGTAGCCCGATCTATGCAGATGTGCAGACGGCGATCGCCCAGTGGCAAAACCAGTGGCAGCAAGGCGAAGCCCTTTGGAGCAAAGCCCAAGACGCGCTGCGAAATCAGGACTGGAAACTGGCGGCGGAGCAAGTCACCCTGTTAGGGCAGGTCGAAAGCGAATACTGGCGAACACACCGCATGGAGGCGCTGACCCGACAAATCTTGCAGGAGCAGACGGCGCATCAATGGCTAAATCAGGCGCGGCAGGCAGTGGGCAATCAAACCCTGGCCAGTCTTCAGGCGGCGATCGCCCTTGTGCAGCAGATCGACCCCCAAACCCTGGCTTGGGAAACCGCCCAAGCCGACCTGCAAACCTGGAGTGGAGCGCTGCTGGATTTGGCGCTGGGGCAGTGGCAGGCGGGCGATCGCAGCGGGGCGCTAGCCCTAGCACAGCAGGTGCCGCCCGATTTGGTCAATTCCCTAACGGGAGAGGGGCAAAACCTGCTGCGGCTGGCCCACGCCCAGCGATTGATTGCTGAGCCAGCAGCGCAATGGCTGCCATCGCTGCGCCAGACTTGGAGTGTGCGCGAGGCGATTGCCGCCCTTAGTGAGATTCCGTTTACTAGCGCCTTTTATGCGATCGCCCAGGCCGAACTCAACGCGCAGCACGCCGTCCTCGAAGACCTGCGCCAGTTGCAAACGGCAGGACTGGTGGCCGGCCTAGGGCAACGCACGACGCTAGACTGGGCCAGCCGTCTGGCTCAGCAGATCGGGCCCGACCGTCCGCGTCGTCTCCAGGCGCAAACTCTCGCCGCCCACTGGCAGCAGGAAACTCAGCGGATTCAGGATATGCCGCAGTTGTTGCAGGCGCAGGCGCTGGCCGAGTCAGGGCAAATCGCCGACCTGCAAGCTGCAATTGCCACTGCCCGCCAAATTCCGCGCGATCGCGCCCTGTGGGCCGAGGCCGAGCAGGCGATCGCCACCTGGAGCCGCCAGATCCAAACCCTGGAAGATCGCCCTATTCTAGACAACGCTGCCCGCCTTGCCCAGGCCGGCGACCTCGCCCGCGCCATCCGCACAGCGGAGAAGATTGGTCGCGATCGCGCCCTCTACGCCGAAGCGCAAGCCGCCATCCAGACCTGGAACGCCCGGCTCGAAGAAGTTCGCATTGCCGAAGACCGCAAGCACCTCAACGAAGCCCGTGCCCTAGCGGCCCGCGTCCGCCTGTCGCAAGCCATCGACACCGCCGCCCAGATCGCCCGCGATCGCCCCCTCTATGCCGAAGCCCAGCGGGCGATCGCCCAGTGGCGCACCCAGCGCGACGAAATCCTGGCTAGCCGCCGCGCCCAGGAAGCCGAAGCCGCCAGAGCAGACTATCCGCCGCCTGAAGCGGAGGCTCCTAGCGCCGATCCCGCCGAACCGAATGGCCCCGAACCTGGCTCCATCTACGAAGCGCCGCCGCCTTATTGAACCCTATTAACCAGCCAAGGGCCAAAGCACCAATTGAAATCAGGCAAGGAGGCGACAGTTTCTATACCGTTTCTATTAAGATTGTCGCGAAGACTTGCGATCGTCCTCAATTCCCCTTCCCCCAGTAGATAAGCTGAAGCCCATGAAACTTGGACAATGGATCGGGTTGCTGGCCTTGATTGCGGCTATCTATATCCTCTGGTCAATTCAGCAATTGCTGCTGCTGATGTTTGTGGGCGTTGTGTTTGCCACGGCGCTCAATCGGCTGGTGCGCTGGATGGGCAAGTATGGCATTCCCCGTGGGGCTGCGGCAATTTTTTCCATTGTGGGTCTGCTGCTCATCGTGACCCTGTTTGTTGCAATCATCGTGCCGCCGTTTCTAGATCAGTTTCAACTGCTGACAGAGCTTGTACCCCAGGGATTGAACCAACTGCGGCTGGGGCTGGACTGGCTGGTCGATCGGCTACCGGGTGGAGCGGCCGAGCTAGTTCCCAACTTTAACGATCTGTTTAACCAACTCCAGCCGTTTGTGACGGGGCTGGCGAATAACTTCTTTCGCGCATTTTCTGGTTTTTTTAACGTCGGCGTTAGCTTTCTCTTCGTGCTGATGCTGACGATCATGCTGCTAATCAACCCGCAGCCCTATCGCCAGGGATTTTTGCGGTTGGTGCCGTCGTTTTATCGCCGCCGCGCCGACGAAATTCTAACGCTGTGCGAGGCGGATCTGGTGGGCTGGATTATCGGCACGCTGATCAACATGGTAGTGATCGCCATCGTCAGCGGCATTGTGCTGCAAATTTTGGGGGTGAAGCTGGTGCTGGCGAATGCGCTGGTGGCCGGGCTGATGGAGGCTATTCCCAACCTGGGGCCGGTGCTGAGTACGATTGCGCCTGTGGCGATCGCCCTGATCGATTCCCCCGTCAAGGCGCTGGGCGTGCTGATTGCCTACATTCTGATTCAGCAGCTTGAGCAGTTTCTCTTAGTGCCCGTGGTGATGGGACAGCAGGTGTCGCTGCTGCCTGCGGTAACGCTGTTGGCTCAGTTTGCTTTTGCGTCCTTTTTTGGATTTTTGGGGCTGTTTTTGGCGATTCCGCTGGTCATTATTGTCCGCATCTTGCTGCGCGAAGTGGTGATTCACGATGTGCTGGATCAGTGGACGAATCCCGAATTTGAACATCGAGAAGGTGCGATCGCCCCTGCGGACGGATTACCCAACTTTCCTGCCGATACGCACACGCACACCCCGTCTGCCTCTGAGCCTCCAGGCACAGCCCGCCTGCCCAACGACCCGACCAACGACCCGTCTGGCGACCCGGCCGAGGCGATCGCTGAAACCACTTACATGACTGGCAGCATGGCTGGCAATCCAGGCAAATCGGCAACCCCAACGGAGTCCATCTCTCCAGACAAAAACGCAGAGCCGGGAGATTAGCCGCCCTGTGTCCCCAGAGCCACTGCAAAACATTTGCAA
>JBDNCP010000230.1:0-6457 GCA_046719575.1 Cyanobacteriota bacterium | reverse complement strand
CCAGGAACTCAGCACCTACTTTTTGCCTTCGGAATATAAGCTGGGCGTGGCGCTGCTGGTGATGATTGTGGTGCTGTTGGTGCGGCCGCAGGGGCTATTTCGCGGCATGATCTAGCAGTCGCCCGATGCAATCAATCGTTCGATGCAATCAATCGTTCGATGCAATCAATCGTTCGATGCAATCAATCGTTCGATGCAATCAATCGTTCGATGCAATCAATTGTTCCAGCGCAGTTTGCAGGTCTTGCGTCAGTTCCGCCACTGCCTGCTTTGCCGCCGCATGGCCGCTCTGGTAAACCGCATGGCGATCGCTCACGCAAATCGGCGTTCCCACCGTGACGCGGCTCTGTCGCCAGCCTAGACGCGGACGAGCGGGCGTGTCGTTGCCCTTGATCCGCGCCACCAGGTCAAACATCAGCAGCGCCATTTCGGCAAAGCGCTCGGCGGTCGGCTGCGTTTCGAGATAGTCCGCCGTCACCGCCACAAAGCTTTCCACCAGGCGCATGTGCCGCAGGCGAATTTCTGCTTCCTCCGCGCCCCAATCGGCCAGTCCGCGCTGGAACGGCGACAGCGCCGCGAAATCTGCGGGCAGGTCTTCTCGGTAAATCGCGTTCCAGCCTGCTTCCTCTAGCCGACGGCAGCGGTCGATAATCGTGCCCTGCGCCTCTAGCCGAAAGTGCGCCTCGGCAGTGCGGAGGGCAGCATCCAGCAGTGCATTCAGTCGCCGCATCAGGCGTTGATTTTCGCACTCGTCAAGGTTTGGCTCAGCGTCGGCCGCAAGCGCCAGATATTGCGGATAAAAGCGCTGGTAAAACCCCTCCATTTCCGACAGCAGGCGATCTGCCAGCCGCAGCACGCGCCGATAGCGAACGTCCGTCGGTGTTTCCGCCTGCGCTAGCGGTGGCAAGCCCGTATCGCGCTCCAGCCGACTCAGTAGCCGATCGAGCCGCGTCCAGATGGGGCGGGGGTAAATGTAGCGAATCCCAATCGGCACAATGTAGACCTGTTCCGATCGCCCCTTTTTTCGCAAATCCTCCGCACACCAAAATCCCAACTGCGCCACGCCTGGTTCTAGCGGGCTGACGGTTTCGCTATGTCCGTTGGTGGCTCCTTCGGGGGCGATCGCCAAGGGAAACTGTCCGTTGAGCAATAGCTCTCGCGCCGCCCGCAGGCCCGTGCGATCCAGCCGCTTGCCCCGATGAATCGGGATGCCGCCCAGCCGCGAAAACAGCCAGCCCAGCCAGTCGCCCGCCCAAATGGTCATGCCCCGGTCATAGACAAAGTGAGAATGCACGGGCGATCGCAGCGAAATGTCATGCGCTCGTGCAGCCTGGGGAACACTCCTGGACAGGAGATACAGCATCGAAAGCGGATCATCTACCTCTGGATGGCGGAACGCTAAGATGAATCGAATTTCTCCTGCTTGAAACCGCTGATAGAGTAGCGCCAGTTCTTTGGCATTCACAACTTTGACATGGGAAATTCCCGTCGGCAACCACGGGCGAAGCCGGAGCCGAAATAGCACTGGTAATGCCATTCGCATCCCCATCAGCACGGCTGGGTTAAAGCGCTGAGGAATAAACGGAAGCGCTGGTGATGCACGATGCTTTGAACGAGACACGTTCCTTCTGACCTCTGGCCGATGCCACACCGGACGTGGAGATGAATTAAACAATACTGGATCAAGAAGTTTGTCAACACAAGGCCCCACGCTTCTATGAGAAACGAGGGGCCTTGCGGGCATGAGTGAGGCTGTCAGCTGAACGATTAACGCAGGGCGTTGTTCAGGATTTCACGCAGTTGCGCTTTGATTTTCGCCTCTTTTTGGGCAAGGGTGGTGCCCAGATCAGCAGCTTTGGCCTCTAGTTCGTCTTGCTTGAAGTGTTTTGCTTCGGTGCCCAGGGTTTCGCCTTCGGCTTTGGCGCTGGCATACCAGGTTTGGGCGGTTTCGAGCTGGCGTTTCACCTCGTCGTAGCGATCGCCATATCGCTCTTGCAGGCGGGTGTCCAGCTCGGCAAGCTGCTGCTTCAGACGGTCATAGCGCTGCTGAAAGATATTGAACACTTCTCGCTCCTTGACGACATTCACGACTAGATCAATTAGCACCTTGAAGGGGGTCTTGGTGGTGGCTTCGGCTTCTGGCAGATCGACGGTGGCCAGGGCTGTGGTGATTTCGGCTTCGAGCTGGCGATCGGCTTGATCCAGCGTTTGCTGGAGGTTGTCGATCTGAACCTGCGCCTGGGCGATCGCCTCGCGGTGAGACTCGCCAATGCCTTCGACTACGCCTTCGACCGATGCCGCCATGTCTTCGGTGCGGGTTGCAGCGCGATCGCGCACCACCGCAAACGCCGCCGTCAGCGCATCGGTGGCGATCGCCTTCAGTTCCCCGGTTCCTTGAGAGACTTCTGCCATAGCTTCGGCAACGGCTGCCTTCACGATATCCCGAATCCGCTCTGCCCGCAGACTGCCCTCAGATTTCGCCCTTTGCAAATCTTCTTGAATGCGCTCTTTTACTGAATGTGTCATGGTTTTTTCCCAACCAAACGCAACGTCATCATCGGGCAGACGCAACTCCCACCGCTCTCTACCCAACAGATCTATCCTGGCGCGTCTGGCGACTAAGCGGACTGATTCTGCATTAGGGATAGCCCTACTGATGGGATGGGGAAAGCCGATGCGAGCAAGAGGGGGGATTTTGGGTTTTGGATTTTGGGTTTTGGATTTTGGGTTTTGGATTTTGGGGGAGGTTGGCTGGAACGCTTGGGACGAAAAGGATGGGGCGATCGCCGCCTTGATCTCTAAAATAATCCTCGGCAAAATATTCTGTTTTTGACTGTGAACGTTGTATGAAGCTTGCAGTTCCCGTTACATTTTTTCACTTCTAGCCTGGATAGAAATCTGTGCTGTCGTGGTTTACGTATTTTTGTCGTAGTGGAATCCCATAGACCGTCACAGCTTGCAATTTCAACACAGCTTGCTATTTCAACAAGGTGAAATCGCCCATGCAAAATAGCCAATCGGTTTGGCAACAGCTCAAGCAGCAGCAAATCACCTGCGAGCAGGCGCTCGGTCTGCTGGTGAATCGTCAGGGAATCGTAAACTTTCGTCTGCTCGATCCGGAAGTTAGCACCCGCTTTTGGCGAAGTTTTGGCGACCGCACGCAGGCTCCGCCCGTGGTGCCGCTGTTGCTCTGGCGCAATTGCTACTACCTAGGCAGCCCTACTACGCTGATGCCCGAAGTGGTGCAGCAGATGGGCGATCGCCTCAACGCCAGCATCGAAATCGTCCCCATTGCCGAAAAGAGCTATCGCCAGTGGTGTCGCCTGCAAGCTCTCACCGCCGAGCGTCTTAGCAAGTCGGGCGCAATCAACCTGCTAGCCGGACAGGCCGACACCGAAGACCTGACCGAAGTTGCCGAACTGCACCTGTCGCAAGTCAGCAACCAGATCGAGCGCATCCGCACGCTGATTGCCAGCGCCCTCCGCAACCGCGCCAGCGACATCCACCTGGAACCCTCTGCCGACGGGCTGGCGGTGCGGTTTCGCATCGACGGCATTTTGCGGCACGTCACCACGCTGCCCCCCGACATCAGCCGCAAAGTCATCGTCGCGCTCAAGGTGATGTGCGAAATGGACATTGCTGAGAGCCGCCGCCCCCAAGACGGGCGCATTAGCGAAAAATACATGGCTGGGCAGCAGGAAGAAGGGCTGGATCTGCGCGTCAGCACGCTGCCCTGCATCAGCGGGGTCAAAGGCGAACCCAGCGAAAAGGCGGTGCTGCGCCTATTGCGTCAGCAAAACACGTTCCAGACGATCGCCGATTTGGGCTTTTCAGAAACGGCGCGAGAGATTTATGAAGGCTGGCTGCGGGAGCCGCAGGGCATGATTATCTTTACGGGCCCCACCGGATCGGGCAAAACCAGCACGCTGTATACGAGCCTGCTGGCGATCGCCACCGAATCCGTCAACATCGTCACCGTTGAAGACCCGGTGGAATATGTCCTCCCTGGCATCACGCAAACCCAGGTGCATGAAGCGGCCGGCATGACCTTCGCGGCGGGGCTGCGGGCCATCCTGCGGCAAGACCCCGACATCATCATGGTGGGCGAAATCCGCGACAACGAAACCGCCGAAACCGCCGTTCGCTCGGCTCTCACCGGGCATCTGGTTCTCACCACGCTGCATACCAACGATGCGATCGGCGCGATTCCCCGGCTGCAAGACATCGGCCCTGACCCCGGCCTGATCAGCGACGCGCTGCTGGGCATCGTGGCTCAGCGCCTCGTCCGCAAGGTCTGTCCCCACTGCGCCGAACCCTACACGCCCACGCCCGCCGACCTGAAGCTGCTGGGTCTGCGCCCCGACGAGGCCAATCTCCAGGGCTGGAAAAAAGGGCGCGGCTGTGTGCAGTGTTTCCAGTCGGGCTATCTGGGGCGCGAAGCGGTGATCGAACTGCTGAACGTAGACGATACCGTGCGGCAGATCATCTATGAAGGCAACCTGACGCAACTGCGCCGCTATCTGGCGGAGAGCCAGTTCGAGTCGTTCCGCGTTGCCGCCATTCAGAAAATCACGCAGGGCATCACCACCGTCGAGGAGGTGCGGCGCGTGCTGCCCCACAGCGCCTTTTTCCGCCCTGTCGCGCAGCCGATTCCGCCGCTGCCGCCTGCCCGCCACGCCAACGGTGCGCTGCTAAAAACGGGGTGAAGTGTCTAGAAGGGTTGATTTTTCGTGCATGTCGCGCACGAAAAATCAACCTCTAAAACAGAAGCGAGGGGTCAGGGGTTAGGAGTTGGTTGAGCGTATGGGTGAAGCGGTCGCGGCCGTAGCGGGCGATCGCCCTTTCCCTGAGCGCCGCTGGCTGATAGAGCAGCGGGTTGGGATACGTGCCCTGCAAGATCTGGATCAGCGTGTGGGCGATCGCCTCCGTATCCGTTGGGTCAACCAGTGCGCCCAGTTCCCCGTGAGCCAGCGCGTCGATTGCGCCGTCTTGGTTGCCGCCCAGCGCAGGCTTACCGCAGGCGATCGCCTCCAGATACACAATGCCAAAGCCTTCGCCTTGGCTGGGCATGGCAAACACGTCGCACAGGTTGTAGTGGTCGCAAAGTTCGGCATCGGGCACAAAGCCTGCCAGCGTGACGCAATCTTGCAGCCCCAGCGCGGCGATGTTTGCCTCAATGCGGGGGCGATCGCCGCCTTTACCCACCAAGACGTAATGCACGCGCGGCAGCGCCCGACGAATGCGGGGCAGCGCCTCCAGCACTGCGTCATAACCCTTGTGGCGATCGCCGCCCACCAGCCGCGCCACCGTCAACACGACGGGCTGATCCGGCTGCAAGCCGTAGCGCTGGAGTAAGTAATCGGGCTTGGGCGCGGGACGAAATCGCTGCGCGTCGATCGTGCAGGGCAAGAGGGCCACTTTGGCAGGATCGAGCCGCTGTTCGGCAATCAGGCGATCGCGGGTGTAGTGGCTAATGGAGACGACCCGATCGGCGGCGCGGAGGGCGGCTTGCTGGAGCGGGTTTCGCACGTTCCAGGCATCAATGCCGTAGACAAAAATCCAGTAGGGAATGCCCGCCAGTCGCCGCAGTGCCAGCGCCACCGGGGCAAAGTGCAGATGTCCGCAGAGGATGAGATCAGGGCGATCGCCCACTGTCGCAGCAATCAGCCCTGCTGCAAACGCGGGCGTTTTCAACCTATCGGGCACTGCGCCAAAGTAGCGAAAAGTAAGATTGGGTAAGTTAGTCAGATCGCCTGCGCCCTGGCATTTGTGCAAGCGTTGCAGAGCCAGATCGCGCTTGTTGAGGACGATTGTGTGACGGTGGGGCTGGCTGGCGATCGCCCGCAGCAGGTCTTGCAAATAGCGCTGGATGCCGCCCTGAAACTCGAATAAGTTAGGAACCCAGCAGTGGAGCCGCAATTCTCTTTCTGCTTCAGGCTTCACTTGCGGATCACCCAGTGAAAAATATGCCAAAACTTATCTTCGCCCATTGCAGTCTTGCCTGGATGCGCTTCTTCTTCCAGCATCTCAATGGTGAAGGGTTGTAGCAGCGCCTCGGCCTGCGCCCGCGTGTGGTGGGTCATGTGGTCATAGGCTGCCCAAGAGTCGCGATCGCCAAAGAGTTGCCCACACATCCGCCCGCCAGGACGCAGCGCGTGGGTCAGCCTGTTCCAAAGTGCTGGAAACTGGGTGGGCGGACAAAAGGGCAGACAAAAGCTGGCGTTAATCAAGTCTACGTTTGCAGGTAAGGTCAGTTCCTCGAATCGCTGCACGCGAGTTTCCAGGAGAGCTTGGGCGATATTGCTCCGCAACGCTAGCGCGCTCGCCGCCTGGATTTCTGGGCGAGCCTGCAACCGGGCGATCGCCTCCGGTTCGCCATCGATTGCCAGCACCCGCCAGCCCCGCCGCACCAGTTCTGCCGTGTCGCGCCCTTCCCCACAGCCGATGTCCACCGCGA
>JBDNCP010000023.1:0-41295 GCA_046719575.1 Cyanobacteriota bacterium | reverse complement strand
ACCAGATCGGCGGGAATAAAAGCATTGCCGTTCACAATAATGCCGCGCTCGTCATACAGCCCGCCGTTGATGTTGATGTCGATGCTGGGATAGGTCTCGCCGCCGGGATCGGGGGGCAGCCCAGCCACGGCACGGCTCCAGGAGGAAAGCCCATCGGCAATGCCCAGCGCCAGGTCGCGCCGTCGGCTTTGCAAAATGCTGCGATCTTCTGGGCTGGTGAGGAAGCCGACATTCATCAGCAGCGACGGCACGACGAGCTGACGACAAAAAGCGAGGCTGCCTGTGCCCGAATCGGTATCAGGCTTTGCGCCGCGATTGGGCAGTTGGGGAACGCGCCGCAGCAGCGCCAGCAGCATCAGTTCAGCGTGGGCTTTTCGCTGGCTGTTGGTGGGAATATAGAACACGGTTGCGCCGCGCACGGATGGGTTGGGTGAGGCATCGGCGTGGATTTCTAGCGCTACATCCAGGTTTTGCGCGCGGGCGTTGATCCATGCGAGGGTTTGGGTCATGCTCAGTTCGTCCGGCACCGACAGCACCTCTAGCCCCCGCGCCCGCAGCTCGTCCACAATCAGGTCGCGGGTCAGGATCATCTCCCGCGCCTCTGTTGTGCCTGCCACCACGATGCCGGGGTCGATGCCTGCACCTTCTGTGCCGCCATGCCCCGCTGAGATGAAGATCCGTCCCATCGACCCAAGTCCTTGTGTGCGTGCGTGCGTGCGGCGATCGCCCTCCGTCGTCATATTCCAACGCAAAAAAGGCGATCGCTACCCGTAAGACTAGCTAAATTCCGCTGCCTTGGCGCAGGTTTATTGGCATCGCTAGATTCAAAAAATGGCACTCCGAAATTCGTAATACGTCCCGCCGCGCAAGTCCGCTGAAACAAGTCAAAATAAAGGATACAATTTGCCCCCTCTGCTCCCTTCTTGCCAAGACTGGTTGCCCTATGGCTGCGCCGCGCCTCCACCCCGACACCATCGAAGACATCAAGCAGCGGGTCGATATTGTCGATATCGTGTCCGAGCATGTGGTGCTGAAGAAGCAGGGCAAGGATTTCACGGGTCTGTGTCCGTTCCACGATGACAAATCGCCCAGCTTTTCGGTCAGCCCCAGCAAGCAGTTTTATTACTGCTTTAGCTGTGGGGCCGGGGGCAACGCCATCAAGTTTTTGATGGAAATTGGCAAGCAATCCTTTGGTGAGGTGGTGCTGGATCTGGCGCGGCGCTATCAGGTGCCCGTGAAGACGATGGAGCCAGAGCAGCGGCAGGAGCTTCAGCGACAGCTTTCGCTGCGGGATCAGCTTTACGAAATCCTGGCGGTGACGGCGAAGTTCTTTGAACACGCGCTGCACCAGAGCCAGGGCGCGGCGGCGCTAGACTATCTACGCAACAAGCGGAAGCTGACCCCAGAGACGATTCAGCAATTTCAACTGGGCTACGCACCCGGCGGCTGGCAAACGCTGCACGGCTATCTAGTGGAGCAGAAGCGCTATCCCGTAGAACTGGTAGAACAGGCGGGGCTGTTGGTGTCGCGCCAGGGCGGTGGTGGCTATTACGACCGATTCCGCGATCGCCTGATGATTCCCATCTGCGACTTGCAGGGGCGGGTGATCGGCTTTGGCGGGCGGGCCTTGGGCGACGAGCAGCCGAAGTATCTCAACTCGCCAGAGGGTGAACTGTTCGACAAGGGCAAAACGCTGTACGCGCTGGATCTGGCCAAAGGGGCGATCGCCAAGCGGGACGAGGCGATTGTGGTGGAAGGCTATTTTGATGCGATCGCCCTACACGCCGCAGGCATCACCAACGTCGTCGCATCGATGGGTACAGCGCTGACCCAGGGGCAGATCAAGCAACTGCTGCGCTACACCGAATCCAAGCGCATTATTTTTAACTTTGACGACGACAAGGCGGGGCAAAAGGCCGCCGACCGGGCCATCGGAGAACTGGCGGATCTAGCCTATCGCGGCGAGGTGCAGGTGCGGATTCTGAACTTGCCCGACGGCAAAGACCCCGACGAGTTTTTGAAGACCCATTCCGCCGCTGCTTATCAAGACCTGCTGCAAACTGCCCCCCTCTGGCTCGACTGGCAGATCCAAAAACTCCTGGCCGACAAAGACCTGAGCCAGCCCGACCAGTTTCACGCCAGCACCCAGGCGATCGCCCAACTCCTAGGCAGCCTGCCCAACGCCACCCTCCGCACCCACTACATCCACCGCTGCGCCGAGTGGCTGAGCCAAGGCAACGCCCGCCTCACCGTGCAGCTTGAGCAAGACCTGCGAACCCAAGTGCGCGGACAGCGCTGGCACGGGCGATCGCAAAAATGGCAAACCCCGGGCGATCGCACCCTGCTCGAAGAAGCCGAGGCTCAACTGCTGCGCCTCTATCTGCACCAGCCCGAACACCGCGCCGCGATCCGAGCGGCGCTAGAATCCCGCGACCTGGAGTTCAGCATTGCCCACCATCGCTTGCTGTGGCAGCAGATTCTAGAGATTGAAGAAGTTGCAGCAGCGCAAGATGCTGTCGAGCCGAATGAGCCGCTCGCGTGGCACGCAACTCCGCAACTCTCTGCCCCTTCCTCACTCCAATCTGCCAGTCCGCCATCCCTGCTTTCCCGCCTCCAAGACTCCTTCGCCGAACTCCCCGGATCGCACGAAGCCCTCTATTCTCTCTTTCAGTTGGATGAAAAAACGCGACGCGACTTAGCGCGAGCCGCCCTAGTCATTCGCACTGCCACGGCCTGTATGGAGATGGTGATGTGCGAAAAGCGGCGGCGGCATTTCCTTGACCTGTGGAAAAAAACCGATATTGCCACGTCACCAGAGCTGGGACAGTACTATCAGCAGCAACTTTACTTGGAAGACCAGCGAATCAAAGTGCTGGAACAGGAGCAGCGCAAGATTACGTTTGCGGATCTGGCGCAGAGTCCGTGGGTGGGGGTGGTGGAGTGATGGGGCGAAGAACGAAAAACGAAGAACGAAAACCGGAACCTCTTCGTTCTTCTCTCTTCCTTCTTCTCTCTTCGTTCTTCTCTCTTCCTTCTTTCCTCACCCCATCACCCTGTCTCTCCCTCCCTCTTCCTCACCTTTCCACTGCTCCCAGCGGCGTTACCAGCCCGTCCAAGCTCACTCGGTTTTTGGTCTGACGGTAGGCGTTCAGTCCGTCTTCGCCCTTTTGGGTTGCCCAGTCTACGAGTTCGTCGCGCTGTCCAGCATAGTCAAATAGGGGAACGCCGGTGCCGCAGGAGGTTTGCACGAACGCCACATCCACGGTGATGATTTGTCGGGCACCGGGGAGCGGTAGGAAGTGGGGCGACAGAGTTTCCCATTCGGGCGATCGCGGCAAAACCGTCTTGCCCTGACCGTAAATCCGCAGGATCAGCGGCGCATCCTGAAACGCACAAAACATCAGGGTGACGCGCCCGTTTTCTTGCAGATGGGCGGAGGTTTCGTTGCCGCTACCTGTGAGGTCGAGGTAGGCGACGCGGTTTGGCGAGAGAATGCGGAAGCTGTCGAGTCCTTTGGGCGAAAGGTTAATGTGCCCATCGGCGGCGAGGGGGGCGGTGGCGACGAAGAAGATTTGCTGGTGGGCGATGAAGTCTTGGAGCTTGGGGGTGAGGGAGTTGTATTGCTGAGCCATAAGCATGGGGGCGATCGCCCGAAAACGAGAGAATGGCAGCTATCCTAGCGCATCCCCAGATCACCTCACCCCGCCCATTCGGGGCATATGTTCAAGGGTAAAGTGTTCAAAGGTAAGCGTTCAAAAGCACGGTGTTTAAGGGCGCAGCACTCAAAGGCTCGAACTACGACAGCGCTCCAGAGTTTTTTAGATAGGAATAAACCTGCGACAGCACTTGTCGCGCTGGGTTAAACGTGATCTTCTTAACCGCATCGTCGTAGGGCAACCAGGCGTAGTCTTTGATTTCTTGAGCCTGACAGGTGACGACTTCCGATTTCACCAACGCAGGAAAGTAGGTCACGGTTTTGTCAATAGGCTGTTTGTCGCGCATGAAGCGGTAATGTTCCATAAAGGCGTCTTCGCTGAGCAGGTCATAGGCAGTGATGCCCGTCTCTTCCTCAAATTCGCGGCAGGCAGCGGCGATCGCCGTTTCGCCAGGGTCGGCGTGTCCTTTGGGAAAGCCCCAATGCCCTGCGTGGTGCTGAATCAGTAAAAATTTCTCGCCGTCTTCCTGGCGCAAAATAGGCACAATGCCAAAGGCCTCATCTTTCATAGCAGCGTGGGTTCGATAGCGTATGAGTTAGTCCGAGCAGGTCATTGAGGATTCTTGCATCACAGTTTAATCGATGCTGATTCTGTGATGTCGTATCTTTCGGTAGAAAAATGCACCCCAGCCGTTTAGTCTAGGGTGCATTCTGTCGTTGTCGCGAATGGATAGCAGCAGATCTGGCTGCTTTGTAAACGGGCGTTTGCTAGACGAACAGGCTGGCGTTGACCTGAGCCGCGCTAAAGTTTTTCAGAATGGCGATCGCATCGCTGCCAAAGCTAATCGTGGCTTCGCGGTTGTTGCCCGTCACCGTCAGGTCGGCAAAGGTGAGGCCGCCCGTGAGCTGGATGCGGTCGTTTAACCCAAAGCGGTTGATGGTGGCGAGGCCGCTGCCTGCACCCAACACGAAGCGATCGCTGCCGCTGCCCGCATTGATCACATCGTTGCCAATGCTGAAGATCACGTTGTTGCCTTCTCCAGCGTTGATGGTGTTGTTGCCCGTGCCGCCGTAGATTGTGTCGTTGCCTGCGCCTGCAAAAATCAGGTCGTTGCCGTCGCCGCCGTCGATCAGGTTAGCGCCTTCGCCTGCGTAAAGGCTGTCGTTGCCTGCGCCGCCGAGAATCTCGTCGTTGCCCGCGCCCGCATACACCAGGTCATTGCCGTCGCCCGCCAAAATCAGGTTGTTGCCTTCTCCGGCATAGATTTTGTCGTTTCCGGCGTTGCCATAGATCGTGTCGTTGCCGCTGCCTGCATACAGGTTGTCGTTGCCCTCGCCGCCATAGAGCAGGTTGTTGCCTTCTGCGGCGTAGAGGTTGTCGTTGCCTGCGCCGCCATTCAGCACGTCGTTGCCGTTGCCTGCGTAGACGTTATCATTGCCGCCGCCAGCATAGACGCGGTTGTTGCCGTCGCCGGCAAAGATGTCGTCGTTGCCGTCAAATCCGTAGAAGATTTCGGTGGCGCTGGTGCCGTTGAGTCGGTCGTTGCCTGCGGTGCCGTTGATCACGGGCACGCTGCCCCGGCCGCTGGCGGTGTTGATTTCGTAGGTTGTGGTGGTGGCGCTGACTTCGTTCGTGACGACCAGCAGCGATTTACCTGTGGGGCTGTCTTCCGCAGCGACAAAGGCCAAGCCTTCGGGAGCCAGATCGCCCGGCGTGTTGATGTATTGCACAAAGGCGGGGCTGGTGGGATTAGTGACGTTATAGACCATCACGCCGCCTGTGCGCTCCAGCCCGATAAAGGCGTAGGTTTGCCCGTCGATCACGCCCGTTACCACGCCTTCGGGTTCGGGGCCCTTGTTGTCGCTGCGAGTGTCGAAGGTGGCTGCTGTCCCGTTGGAGTTAAAGGTGGCAGGCGTGAGGGTTGCGGTAATCTGCTCGAACTGGTCGCCGCTGTCGTAGACCAGATTGCCGCTTGCGCTCCAAATCGAGAAAGAGCGAGCGCCAAACACGTAAATCTGGTCAAAGTCGTTGTCTCCGTCCACGTTGCCCAGCGTGTTGGTGACGGTGAGCCGCCCCAGATTGGCATTGTTTTTGAGCGTGGCAGCGTTGGGAAATGCGGTCGGGTCGAGCCGATAGCTGTTTGCCCCCACGCGCACTTCTTCTGCAAAGCCGTCGTAGTCGCGGGCATCGCCTTCGTTGGCGGTGATCAGGTAGGTCTGTCCGTTGATCGTAAAGCTGGCGATCGCATCGGGCTGATACATTCCCAGCACGGGCCAGGTTTGGATGTTGATGCCACTGTCGCGATCGCTCGCATCGAGTCCATTGCCTGGCAAGCTGTGGTCTTTGAAGCCCAGCGGCTTGATTTCCTTCACCGTGGCGGTTTCCAAATCTACAATCGCCAGCGCATTATTTTCTTGCAGGGTCACCCAGGCCGTTTTGGAATCGGGCGAAACGGTGATATATTCTGGCTCTAGGTCTTGGGCAACGGTGGCATTAGGACCAAAAATCCGCACGCCTGCGGCAATCAACGCGTTTTTGGCAGCATTGAACGCGGTGAAGTCGGCCGTTTTCACGCTGCTCTGATTCACCGCCAGCACACCTTTCGACAGGTCGATGATGCTGATGGAGCCTTCCGGATCGACCGAATCGGGCTGGTTGTAGCTGTTGGGTTCGCCTTCGTTGGCTACGACGATCTTTTTGCCGTCGGGTGTAAAGGTGAGCATATCGGGCAGCGCGCCGACAGTGACGGAATTCAGCAGGTTGCCGTCCAGGTCGTAAAAAGCCACAAAGCCAGGAGCCTGCTTACTGTTGCCGTTTTCGAGGGCAACGGCGACAATGCCGTTTTTGACCGCAATGCTGTTGGCGATGCCAAAGGCCGAAGTGTCGATGGTGGTGACCAGAGTCGGTGCGTTAGGGTTGCTCAAGTCCAGCACTTCTAGAGCGCTAGTCCCTGCCACCACAAATAGGCGTTGGGTAGTTACGTCATAGGCGGCGATTTCCGAGCCTTCGCCTTTGTAGGTTCCGAGGGTTGAAAGGGTAATAGTCATAGTAGGGGGTTAAAAAACTCAGGAAGAACCGTTACGTGAATTTGCTGGATCTGCACCAAGATCTGCACCAAAAAGTGGGGCTGCTGTCGCAGCCCGGTGTTCTACTCGAGTTGAGTCAGAACGCTCAGCTCAAGCAAGAGTAACGAGTCTCAGTCTCAACTCGTTACCCTGGTGATGCAGCCATATTTCTAGGGAAATACTTAGCTAAAACGTAGCATCAGTCTTTCTGCGGACTCATGTATTCCTAAGCACATAGGAAGAAAAGACTGTGTAAAGCGATACGATTTACTTCACTGGGAATTAATGCAGTTTTCCTGGTTTACACCGGGCGATCGCAATGCCTGCACTGCCCGCACCACCGCCGCGCCGGCCTGCTCGATTTCCGCCTCGGTGTTGAAGCGACCAATGCCAAATCGTAGGGATGCAAAGGCCAGGTCGGGCGATCGCCCCAGTGCTGTTAGCACATGGGAGGGCGCAATTTTCGTAGAGCTACAAGCCGCACCGGAGGACACTGCAATCTGCGGCCGCAAGGCCAACGACAGCGCCTGACCGTCCACACCTTCGATGCTAATATTCAGGTTGCCAGAAAGCCGCTGGGTAGGGTGGCCGTTGAGATGCACACCGCCGAGGGGCTGGATGAGAGAAAAGAGGCGATCGCGCATCTTCGTCAACCGTGCCGACTCCGCTTCTCGGTTTTCTAGCGCCAGTTCTACGGCTCTAGCAAAGCCCACAATCTGCGGCACATAGAGCGTTCCCGACCGCAGCCCCCGCTCGTGCCCGCCACCGTGGAGTTGGGGCGCGAGTTGCACTCGCGGGCTACGTCGCCGCACATAAAGCACTCCGATGCCTTTCGGCCCGTAGATCTTGTGCGCCGTCAGCGACATTAGATCAATCTGCATCGCCTGCACATCCAGCGGAATTTTGCCAATGGCCTGCGCCGCATCCGTGTGAAACAACACGGTGTGCCGATGGCAAATCGCCCCAATCTCCGCCAGCGGTTGCAGCACGCCGATCTCGTTATTCGCCGCCATCACCGACACCAAGATCGTATCGGGACGAATCGCCTTTTCTAGGTCTGCCAAATCCACCAAGCCGTCCGGCTGCACACCCAGCCGGGTGATTTCAAACCCCAACGATTCTAGATAGGTGCAGGGATCGAGGACGGCGCTATGTTCCGTCACCAGCGTAATAATGTGTCGTCCCTGAGCAAAGTAAGATTCCGCTACGCCCTTGATTGCTAGATTGTTGGCTTCCGTTGCGCCGCTGGTGAAGATTAGCTCTTCAGGGGTAGCATTAATGGCTTGAGCCAGGAGATTGCGCGATCGCCCCACCGCCGCCTCTGCCTCCCAGCCATACTGGTGCGTCGTGCTAGATGCATTGCCAAAATACTCCGTGAAGTACGGCAGCATGGCATCCACCACCCGCGGATCAGCGGGCGTGGTCGCGTGATTGTCCAAATAAATCGGGCGATGGGGCATCCGCCAATGACTGCTAACGAAGGGCGTTGCAAAGAAAGCTAAGCCAGAAGAGATCCCCCCTCGCCCCTCTTACTGAGGGGGAATTTCCAGAGCCAATCCCTTAGCAAAAAAGATGCTACCTTTCAAAGCCCCCCTTACTAAGGGGGGTTGGGGGATCTCTTCAAGCCCCCCTTGCTAAGGGGGGTTGTGGGGATCTCTCTACACCAGCTTTTTCACCTTATCGATGATACCCACCGGGTCGATACCCTGATGGGGGAACTGTTCCCACAGACCGCCGCATCCCTCTTCGTGCGTGCCGTAGTAGGCAAACTTCGGCGTGTAGCCCCGCTCCAGCAGCCAGGAGCCAAAGCGACTGCCCAGCCCCGTCCGGCGGTTAAAGGCTTCCACCACCATGACAAAGGGCGACTTGCCAATCTTCGCCATCGTGTCCTCATCTACCACGTTCAGCGTGGACTTGTTAATCAGGCCCACATCCAGCCCCTCCTGCTTCAGTCGCTCTACTGCATCCAGCGCCCGATACACCGCATCGCCTACGGCGACGATGTAGCCCGCTGTGCCTTCCCGGACGACCTCATCCTTGCCAGGGACAAACTTGTAGTCGCCGCCGTAGAGTTCATTGCCGCTGCTGTCCAACAGAATCGGCGTTTTGGAGCGGGTGGAGAAGATGAACCGCAGACCGGGGTCGAAAAAGATCGCCTCGACGCAGGCCTTCATCTGGTTGGCATCGGCGGGGAAATAGAGCTTGGTGTCGTAGCCGTCATCCAGCCCGTTGTCGGCAAAGAAGTTGTTCAGTCCAAAGTGGCAGGTGTTGTCCGCCATGTCGTCGATGCCAGAGTGGGAGAAGTGGCACAGCAGGTTGGAATAGTTCAGCCGCGCCATCGTGATTTCGGAAATGCACATTTCCAAAAAGGCGGCGAAGGTGGCGAAAATGCCCTGCTTGCCTTTCTCCATGCCAAAGCCTGCCGCCGCCGACAGGTTGCCGCGCTCCATGATGCCGGAGGGAATGAACACTTCCGGGTAGGCATCGTGGATCTTCTTCAGCCCGCAGGAGCCTTCTAGGTCGCTATCGACCACCAGCACCTTTTCCTTGCGCTCGGTTTCGCTCATCTTGGCCAGCACGCCGTTCACCGCGTCGCCAAACACGTTGCGGTTGGAATCCCATTTGTCGCTGATACCCAGGAAGGTATAGTCCTGTTTGGGCTTTTGAATGCTGTTGAGGTGGGCGACGGCAGCGCTGTGGCCGCGACTTTCTAGATATTGCAGCGCCAGCTTTACAGAGATCACGTCGTGCCCGTGGTTAGAGCCTTCTAGTCCGTCGATGCCGGGGCACATGGGGCGCTTGCAGATGACGGCGATGGGGCCGGGCGTATTCACTGCTTCACAGATGGCGGCGTAGAGCGCGTCAATATCTTCGCCATTCACCTCCAGCACCTTCAGCCCGTGCCCTTCCAGGGTGCGCTTGACGCTGTAGCCAGGGAGGTATTTGGACGGATGTCCGGCGATCGTCACGTCGTTGTCGTCAATAATCAGCTTGACGTTGAGATGCTGCGCCACGGCGAGGCGGGCCGCTTCGGCATCGTTGCCTTCTTGCTGGGAACCGTCGGAGCCGAGACAGAAGACCGTCTTTCCAGGATTGGCAAAGGCGACACCGTTGACGTAGGGCCACATATGCCCCAAGCGGCCAGAGCTAAACTTGACACCGGGAGTCAGCCCTAGCTCTGGGTGACCAGGTAGTTTGGAATGGGCCAGGCGATAGCTCATCAGCTGCTCAGCGGGCAGGTCGCCATTCAGCGTGGCCATCAGGTATTGCGTGCCGACGCGATGCCCTGCTTCGTCGAAGAAGATGGGGACAAAAGACTCTGGCTTGCCGCGAAACAGCGCATCCAAAATCATCACTTCGGGTACGGTGTCGTAGGGGCCGCCCGTGTGTCCGCCAACGCCGTGGGCCGCGCCCGTGGCGGTGAAAAAGACGATGGCATCTCGACAAAGTTGGATATTAGCTTGGAGGGCCGCTTTTTGATCGGCTGTGAGCGTCGGGATGGCTGGGTCAAGGGTTATTTTCTGATATGCGCCGAGGTCGATGGGAAACGTTGCGCCAGTTGCAGTCATAGCTTTTGTCCGTAAAAAATTTTGGGGCAGTGGCAGCACACGTCAACGCCGGAGCGTGGATCGGCTGCTTCTTGTCGATTTCCCTGAAAACCAGGGCACTCACCTCACTAGGGTTGATCCTAGAGATAGGTCTACCAGAATGCAAGTTTAGTGGCGAACGTACCCCTGCTGTTTAACTATTGATTAAATTGTTTGCAAATCTGTCTGAGGAGGTTCATGAGTGGGGCTAGCCGCAGAGGTCTAGAGGTCTGGGTTTGTGGAGCCTCCGGAGCGCTTCTATAGTCTTAAAATCTGAGCTTTAGTCGGCTGGAGGGGGAATGGGGCGATCGCCCATTTGCATAACCCGTAACACCCCATTTCGGGAACCACAGTAGAATCAGGTTACGTTTGGCAGATGCTGGGACTGGGTGGGCATGGCATACAACGACTTTACGCTGGAGCAAATCAGCCAGGGTTTTGGCACCTCGATCCAAAGCAACCTGGACTTGTTTGCTACGCAAAAGCAAGCCCTGAAACTGAACCCAGCCTTCAAAGAATATCTCGACTACAGCACGCAGCTAGCGCTGTCGATTAGCACCGAAAAGGCGCGATCGGAAATGATTATTGCGCCGATTTTGATCGAGCTAAAGCGGATGATGGGCGATCGCATCAGCCTTTTTTCTGGCACTCAGTTTGAGGTCGATCCGGCTCAGGGATTAACCGGGTTTTGCGATTATTTGATTAGCTTGTCTGAGCAGCAATTCTACATTCAGGCTCCTGTTGCTGTCTTGTTTGAAGCCAAGAATGAAAATATTAAAGGCGGATTGGCGCAGTGCATCGCGGCGATGATTGCGGCTCAGGTGTTTAATCATCAAAAGGCGAATGCAATTGATACAATCTATGGCGCAGTGACCACTGGAAACCAGTGGAAATTTCTAAAGCTGCATCAAAACATCGCCCATATCGATAGTAAAGATTACTACATCGACCGACTCGATGAAATTATGAGTATCCTGCTGATATGGTCGATGGACAGCGACAGCTTATCGCCAGCTATTAGTCACCAGCTATTAGAAGGTTCTTCCAAACGGCTGTTTGGAGTCATATTCTAGCAGTGTGAAAGCAATCCTAGGTTAAAGCAATCGTAGAGCGATCGCCCTTTCGTTATTTCTATATTTCGTTATTTCTATATGCTGATTCTGTTCTGCTCCCACCTAACTTTTTGATGCTGGAGGAAAAGATGCCTTTTCAATTTAACCAGATCGATCGGATTAAAGATTTTGACGAGGCGATCGAAGCGCTAGAGTCGGAATACTTGCCGGGGCTAGTTGAGGCGTTTGGCAACTCTCCCGAAGGGCAGGCCTATTTGAAGTCTCAGCCACCGGAGGAGGCGTATCTGGGCGACTGGGTTGGCAATTTTGTCTATTTTGGCTATGTGTATCTGAATGTGACGCTGCCCAAAATGCAGAAGCGGGATGTCGAGGTCATCTTGCAGCAGCTTTTCCCCAGCAAACTTTCTCTGAGGGAGCCGGAGGATGCCAACAGCATTGTGCCAGAACTGATTGCCTTTTGGGAGTTTGTGCAGCGGGAATACAAACAGCGCCACAGCGGCAAAATCCTAACAGTTCTCCGCAAGATTGCGCCGACCTTTGCCGCCACGATGAACGATCCGCGCAATTTTGGCATGGCCAAGTCGTTTTTCATGTCGGGGCAGGCGAGCGGGTTTGACATGACTACGCCAGAGGGGCTTGCTGCCTATCAAGAGCAATATAACCAGCAGGTGCGCGACAATCCATCGGCATCGATCTTGCCCCTGCAAGGGATGCCGGGAATGCCAATGGCGCTCAATCCCTTTGCTGGGGGTGTGCCGGAGGGGGTGCCGCCGGAGTTTGTGGCGCTGATGAGCCAGCAGCTTGGGTTTGGCCCGGTGCCAGGGTTGGAGCATTTACCAACCGATCCGGAGGAACTGGTGAGCGCGATCGCCCAACATCTGGTAGATGAAGGAGTCGTGACCATTGAGGAATCAGAAAGCCCCGACGCGGATGCTGAAGACGACACAGACCTGCTGAATTCGCTGTTGAATTTCACCGCCCAGTTCCAGCAGGAAACGCTCAAAAAAGCAGTTCAGGAGCAAGGCATAACCTTGTCAGAAGAGGCGATCGCCCTGCTGCAAGACCTCCGCATTACGCCCACCACGCCCGGCCCGATTGTGCAAGATTTTGATCGCCTGCTAGAGAGAATCGGCACAGAGGGCATTCCGGTTAGCAGCACCCGCCATCAGCTTGGCCTGAATCTTCTCAAAGAGCTGAACGCTCTTCTGAGTCAGCCGCTTCAAACCGACCTCAAGCGGCCACAGCAAAAGTCCTATCCCAACCTGTTCGGACTTTATCTGCTGCTGCGCGTGACTGGGCTAACTCAGATTAGCCAAACAGGCAAAACGCCCAAGCTGGTGGTGAATCCTGACCTCTACGCAGCCTGGCAAACGCTCAACCCCACCGAGAAATATTTCACGCTGCTAGAGGCCTGGCTGATCCGGAGCGATCTGGAACTGCTGGGAGAAGATCGGAATCCGCTGAATGAAGGCAGTCGAGTGCTAAGAGCTTGGACTGATTTGTCGAAGCAGCCCAAAACTTACCGAAACTACAGCGAACAAGATCGGCTGAACTACTGGCCCGGATTTCACAATCTGGCGCTGATGCAGATGTTTGGCTGGGTGGAGTTGGTCTGTCCCCGACCGGATGCGGGCAAGGGCTGGCGTGTGAAGCAGGTGAAGCCCTTGCCAATTGGAGATGCGATCGCCACTGTTGCCCTCAGCGCCTACCACGATCAGGGCTTTCAGTGGGCTTCAGAAGACGATTTCACCCTGCCTTGGGGCGACTTTCAGCCCTACTTTCAGCCCTATTTTCCCGAATGGCAGCAAAACTTACCTGCGCTCCAGCCGCCAGCGCATCAAACCGGAACCTACATTTTCAAGGTCTCGCTCGGAAAAATCTGGCGGCGACTGTCGATTTCCAGCGAGGCGACCCTGGAGATGCTGGGTGACTTGATTCGAGCGTCGGTAGAGTTTGATTCTAACCATCTCGATCTGTTTTCCTTCAAGGACACGATGGGTCGCACTGTGGAGATTTATCATCCCTACAGCCAGGAGTGCGATAGCAAAACCACGGATAAGGTGCTGGTGGGCGATTTGCCCTTGCAGCCGGGGATGTCGATGACTTACCTATTCGACTTTGGCGATTATTGGGAATTTAACGTGCAGCTTGAGGAAATCCAGCCAGGAAAACCCAAGCGGGGCAGCGACAAGATTTTGGAGCGCCACGGCAAAGCGCCAGAGCAATATCGCAACTGGGACGAAGACGAGGAAGACGAATAGGGGCGTTTACAGGAGGCGATCGCCCGTTTCTGGATCAAACCCAAACAGCGCCTGCTCGTCGAACAGAAGCGAGAGGCGATCGCCCACTGCAACCGACTGCTCCGGCGAAACCAGCAGGCTGATCGGACGCTCCTCTCCGGGCATCATCGCTCGCACCAGGGTTTCCCGGCCCAGCGGCTCTACCAGCATCACCTGCGCTGTCAGTCCGCCGTCTGCCGCTGGCGCAACGTGCAGATGCTCCGGCCGAATGCCCAGGTTGACGGGCTGATGAGGGCGATCGCCCAGCGCAGCCTGACACCGCGTCGGACAGGGCAACGCCTGCTCGCCAATTCGCAGCATTTCCGAGTCATACACCGCGCTCAGCAGATTCATCGGCGGATTGCCCACAAAGGTCGCCACCATCTGGTTCGCGGGCTGTTGGTAAATCTCCTGCGGCGGGCCAATTTGCTGAATCCGTCCCCGGTCTAGCACCACAATCTGATCCGCCAAGGTCATGGCTTCGGTTTGGTCGTGAGTGACGTAGATCGTGGTAATGCCGAGGCGCTGGTGCAGTTGCTTGAGTTCGGCGCGGGTGTCGTCGCGCAGTTGGGCATCCAGGTTGCTCAGCGGCTCATCCATCAAAAAGGCCTGGGGCTGGCGGGCGATCGCCCGGCCCAGCGCCACCCGCTGCTGCTGCCCGCCAGAGAGTTGGGCGGGTTTGCGGTCGAGCAGGTGCGCCAGGGCGAGCGAGTCTGCCACCGCCTCAATGCGCGACCGAATTGTGCTGGGATCGGCCCCGCGCATCCGCAGCCCAAAGGACAGATTCTCCGCCACCGTCATGTGGGGATACAGCGCGTAGTTTTGAAACACCATTGCCACGTCGCGCTGGCGGGCGGGCACGTCATTCATCCGGCGATCGCCAATATATAGATCGCCCGATGTCGCCGTCTCTAGCCCCGCAATCGTCCGCAGAATCGTCGATTTGCCGCAGCCCGACGGCCCCACCATCACCCAAAACTGCCCATCAGGGACTTCAAAGGTAATATCGGCGATCGCCGTCGTTGCGTTAAAAATTCGCGTAATTTGGTTGAGCGCAATGCGAGCCACAGCTAAAGGAGGGAAACAAGAGCAATCTTCCATTCCATCATTTCCCTATCTTCCCCTTTGCATGATCCAACTGCGTCACGTCTGGTTAACAGGACTTACGCACCTGCGATGAACTTTTTGGATTTCGGACTATTTCTCGCGGGCTGCGCCCGCGAGAAATAGTCCAACTGCGTAAGCCCTAGTTAAGTTTGATGCGGTTTGGGTCATGGAATGTAGCAAATCTTGCAAATCTCTTTAGACCCAGCGTTCGTTTTGTCTCCGCGCTTAGAATAGAAAAATTATTCTCCACCCACCCAGGAGCAACCGTTATGACCCTGATTGCCGTTGTGGACTACGACATGGGCAACCTACACTCGGCCTGCAAAGGTCTGGCCAACGCTGGAGCCACCCCCCACGTCACCGATTCGGCCAAGGATATCGAAAGGGCAGATGCCATTGTGCTGCCTGGCGTGGGGGCGTTTGACCCGGCAATTCAGCATTTGCGCGATCGTGACCTGATCTCACCGCTCAAGGATGCGATCGCCAGTGGCAAACCCTTCCTCGGCATCTGCCTGGGGCTGCAAATCTTGCTAGACGGCAGCGAAGAAGGACGCGAATCGGGGCTGGGCATTGTGCCGGGTTTGGTGCGCCGCTTCCGCCATGAGCCGGGCATCACGATTCCCCACATGGGCTGGAACCAGTTGCAGCTTCGGCAGCCCCATTTGCCCTTGTGGAACCAGCTTGCGGCTGATCCCTGGGTCTATTTCGTGCATTCATTTTATGCGGACCCCGCTGATTCAGGAGTCATCGCTGCCACCACCACCCACGGCTCCCAGACCGTCACAGCGGCGATCGCCCGCGACAACCTGATGGCCGTCCAGTTTCACCCCGAAAAATCCTCCGACACCGGGCTGAAGCTGCTGGCTAACTTCGTCGCCTCAGTGCAGACCAAGGCGCTCGCGGGCGTTCGCGGCTAGCTCCTGGAGTTGGGGGCGATCGCCCCGCTGGGAACCCATACTAGACACTAGGGGGCAACAGACCCCCTTGTTTTTTGTCTTTTTTGCCTGTCGCTGCTCATGTCTCTCCACCGATCATGTCTCTCCGCATCTATGGCAATCGCCTGATCAAAACCCTTCCCGGTGGCGACACTCGCCCTACACCCTCGCGGGTACGGCAAGCACTGTTTAATATCTGGCAGGGCAAGATCGAAGGCTGCCGCTGGCTAGATCTGTGCAGCGGCAGTGGAGCTATGGGAGCCGAAGCGCTCTGTCGCGGTGCAGCGCTGGTCGTCGGCATCGAGCAATCGGGGCGGGCCGCCGCCGTGGTTGCAGAAAACTGGCAAACGGTTGCCCAGCCCAATCAGCAGTTTCGGCTGCTGCGCGGCGATGTGCTGCAACGGTTGCCCAAACTCAGCGGGCAATCCTTTGACCGGATTTACTTTGACCCGCCCTATGCCAGCGCGTTGTATGAACCCGTCCTGGTGGCGATCGCCCATCACAAGCTCCTTGCGCCTGGTGGGGAAATCGCCGTAGAACACGCGGGCGATCGCTTTTCTGAAACGGCTCTAGCGACCTTACTGCCCCAGATTGCGCCCCTCTCCCCCCGCCGCGAGAAGGTCTACGGCAACACGGCGCTGATGTTTTTTGGGTGGGAAGAGGAGGGATTGCAATAATTGCAATATTCAATAACTGCAATATAACTGCAATATCGAAGGAGCAAGGGGGGCGAACGGCATTAAAAAAGAGACCCCAAAAAGGTGTCTCTTCTTCCAAGAAACTTCCAGAAATGCCTACAACTAATGCCTACAACTAATGCCTACAACTATTTCGCCCAAACTCCCAGAAATGCCCAGAAGTATTTCACGGCGGGCTGCACTGGCACTGGCACCACACCAGCGCTTGCGTTGCGCCAGCTTTTGGCAACCTCCCTGGAGAGCGCTCAATTTGCAGAGCCGAGTAGAAAGCAACCAGAGCGCAGGGCGACTGAGACCCTACAGACCCAACTGGTCGCCCCGGCGATATTGCAGGTAAGCCGCGACAAATAGCCCAGCCAGCGTCACGGGAATCAAGCCCAACACAATCCCAGAAAGCAGCGGTTCAACCACGGTTCAATCTCCTTAACGTTAAGTCAAATTTTAGCAACGAATGGTTGAGCAGTCAGCCATATCGCGATTTTTCGACACGGCTTTTAAGGTTTTTTACAGTTTCTCTGGGGACTTCTCAGAAAAGAGCGATCGCCCTCTCATCTGCGCTCCGTCGCCGGGGTTTGTGGTCGCAACCTTTAGACCCAAGGCAACTTTGCCCTTTCCACTCCTTAAATAAATCTGTGCAGAGTTGCCGACTCCGCTCAAGAAACTTTAAGCTAGGTTATAAATCGAAACGCTATCACACGCCGCTTTGACTCCGAATCTCTTGAACGAGCCAATTCTAGAATCGCAAGTGACGAGTGCAGCCAGCGATGCTCCTCATCGGTCGCGGCAAGCACTTTGGTTGCTGCTGGGTTTGGCGGTGGTCATGCTGGTGGCGATCGCCGCGCTTCTGCTGCTCCGCCATCCTGACCCCTACGTGCGGAGCGTGCTGGCGCTAGAGGGCAACCCCTCCCAAGGGCAAGTCATTTTTCAGATGAACTGTGCCACTTGCCACGGACTGACAGGCGACGGCGTAGTGGGCCCCAGTCTGCGTCACGTCTCCTCTCGCAAGTCTCGCATCAAGCTAATCGAACAGGTCATCAGCGGCAAAACGCCTCCCATGCCCCAGTTTCAGCCAAACGCTCAAGAAATGGCCGACTTACTGGAATACCTCGAATCTTTGTAGCTTTGTTAGACAAGCCAGCTTTGTTAGACAAGCCATCTGTCAGCCTGGCAATCTGGTGTCGTCCTAAAATCCAAGACCGACGTTAGACATTACCCCAACTTGCCGTTCTGCGCGATTTCCAGCGCGGGGCTGGCTCTAAGGCAGCACTAGGCGCTGGGCCCGTCTTCAAACTTATAGCCCACGCCGATCACTGTCTTCACGAAACTCGGTGTGGCTGGGTCAAACTCAATTTTTTTCCGCAGGCGGGCAATGTGCGTGTCTACCACACGCTCATCCCCAAAGAAATCGCTGCCCCAAAGTTTCTCGATCAACTGTGCCCGGTTCCAAACCCGTCCCGGATAGCTCATAAAGGTGGTCAGCAGGTCAAATTCCAGCGTGGTCAGATCGAGGCGCTCGTTCTTCTGTCCAGGCTCGTCGCCGTGGCGATAGGCTGCCCGCTGGTCTACGTCTACCGTAAAGTGCTGCGTATTGTAGGTTTTGCTCTGTCCGCCCTGACGCAGGGTGCGCCGCAGCAGCGCCCGGACGCGGGCCACCAGTTCTCGCGGGCTAAAGGGCTTCACCATATAGTCATCGGCTCCAGTAGACAGGCCGATCACGCGATCCATCTCTTCGCCCTTCGCAGTCAGCATCAGAATGTAGGGATCTTTGGGCCCTGGCTTTTGGCGAATGCGGGCACACACCTCTAGCCCGTCTAGCTCTGGGAGCATCAAGTCCAGAATGATCAAGTCGGGCTGGAATTCTTGAAACACGCGAATAGCCGTTTGTCCGTCACTGCAAACGCGACACGTAAAGCCTTCTTTTTCTAGATAAAGCTGGATCAGTTGAGCAATCTCGGCTTCGTCTTCAACGATTAAAATATCCATGACCTGCGGAGGATTTGTCGCTTGCGTTTACCATTAAACCTGAGTGATGGTGATGAGAGCAGTTTGTAAGTCGCTTGCTACATCAGTCCTGGTCAATTTCTCTGGTCAACTGCTTTGGTGAGTTTCCAGTTTGGTGAGTTTCCAGAGAGATGGGATTTGATCCTAGCGTAGCGGCCCGGCAGACCGCTGATCTACGGTTCTTCTAGAGCATGATAGACGGCATGGTAACAGTAACTCCTCCTTCGGAATTGCATCGGCTGGGCTTTCAGTTGCAGACCTTGCTGCGAGAGGCGCTGCCGGGATTGTCGCCTGTGCAGGTGAGGTGTGCGCTGCGGGAAGGCGTGCTGATGCTGCTGGTGCAGCAGGCTCCGCTTGCATCTGGTGGGGCTTCGGCAGTCAGTGCATCAGAGCCGTCAGATGCGTTGGAGATTTTTTCGTGCCTGGAGGACTGGCTGCGGCGATCGCCCCCCAACATTCCTCTAGCAAAATCTCCCTTTGCGCCCGCGCAGGTTCCGTCGTTGCCCGTGCGGGTCTATCTGCGGGCGGCGGGTCAGTCGCGTCCCTATGCCATCCACCAGTTTCGCCTAGACGGGTCAGCGTCTCCAGCGGTGGATATAGAACAGACCGAGCCAGAACTCGCCAAGAGCGGGCCGACCGAGAGAGCGCCGACCGAGCCTGGGCAAGGTGAGAGCGCATTCGTCTTGCCCGTAGCGCATGAGCAATCACATCGTCCTGGGCAGGAGGATGCAAATCGGGATGCGGCAGACCCAGCGGAGGTGTTACTGCAAGATTCCGCGTATGACGCGACGACAGCGGAAACGGGGGGATTTTCGCTGCCTCGAATGGCGATCGCCCTGGCGGTGGGCGTGGCGGCGCTGGCCTTTGGCGGCACGTTCTACGCTCTGACGCGCCCCTGTGTGATTGGCGGATGTGCTGAGTTGCAAACGGTGGAGCGGCTGCATCAGGCGGTGAGTGAGCAGTTGAGCCAGGGTGCGACGCTGCAAGACGTGTCCCAGTCTTACACACAGCTAACTGATGCCAGCTATCGCCTCAGTCGGGTGCCTCGCTGGTCGCGCCACTATGCGGCGGCAAACCGAGTGCAGAAACAGACCGAATCGACGGTGGCCTCGCTGGGGCAAGTGCTGTCGGCCCAGGCGACGGCAACCGAAGCGGTGGAGATTGCCCAAAATCCGCCCCATCCGCTGGCGGTGTGGCAGCGGGCACAGGCGCTCTGGGAAACGGCGATCGCCCAGTTGCAGCAAGTGCCAGAATCCAGCCCGGCCTACGACCTGGCCCAGCAAAAGCGGCTGGAATATGCCGAAAATCTGGCCATGATTGAGCAGCGCATCACCCTGGAGCAAAAAGCGCAAGACTGGGTAAATCGGGCGCGGCAGGCGGTGGAACTGGCGGAGGCGCGACAGGGGGCGGCCACCTCAATGAACACTCGACTGGAGGCTCACGGCACCTGGCGAACGGCGATCGCCCTGTTGCAGCAGGTGCCCGAAACCGCGATGGCCTATGCCGAGGCGCAGCAACTTTTGGCGCTCTATCAGCCGCGCCTGCTCGACAGCAGCGCCCGTCTTCAGCAGGAAGAAACGGCGGTGGATGCCCACCAGCGGGCCCTGCGGCTGGCGGATCTGGCGGCGCAGGCAGAGCAGCGCCGGCAATGGTCACAGGCAGTGCAGCACTGGCAGGGGGCGCTGGCGGCGGCCCAGCAGGTGGCCGCAGGCACGACTGTCCATCCCCAGGTGCAGCCGCTGTTGTCGTCCTATCGAACCTCCCTAGCAGCGGCGCAAGAAAAGCTGAGAGGGGCGATCGCGGCTCAGGCGGCCGCGCAAGACCTAGAGCGAAACTGTAGCGGCACGCCCCGCGTTTGCACCTACGCCCAGCGGGGCAGCGTCATGCAGGTGCGGATTACGCCCAGCTATGACCGACTGCTGCAAGAAGCCGCTGCCATCACCCAGGCAACGCAAGACGCAGACCCCGATGCGGCCATCATGGCCCACTTCAATCCGCTGCTGCGGGCGATCGCCACCGTTGGCGAAACGGCTCAAATCCCTATCGAGGTCTACAACGCCGATGGCTCGCTGTTTGGCATCTACGATCCGGCTCTAGACGGCTACGTTTCCCGCGCAGTTCGCAACCAGCAGCAAAAGCGTCCCTAACCCCCAACACCCTGATGCACTGGCCCGAAATTCTCGACTTTGCCGAAGCTACTACGCACGCCGTGGGCAAGCAACTGCTCCAGGACTTTGGGCAGGTGCAGGCCGACGAAAAAGCCGATGGTAGCCTGGTCACGCGGGCCGACCGCTGGGCCGATGAAACCCTGCGAGGGGCGATCGCCCAACGGTTTCCCGACCACGGCGTTCTCAGCGAAGAGTTGACCCATCTCTTTCCTCAGCAGGACTGGTGCTGGATCATCGACCCACTCGACGGCACCACCAATTTTGCGCGGGGCCTTCCCATCTGGGGCATTTCGCTGGGGCTGCTCTATCGCGGCACGCCAGTTTTTGGCTATGTGCATCTGCCACCCATCGGGCAATCCTTTTACGGCTATTGGGCTGGCAGCAGTGGACTGGAAATGCCAACCGGCGCCTTTTGCAATGGACGGGCGATCGCCGCCAGCCCCGATGCCCCCAGCAGCAACCATTTTTTTAACCTGTGCGCCCGCAGCATTGCCGTCCTCCAGCAGCAGCCCTTCCCTTGCAAAATCCGGATGCTGGGCGTTGCTACCTACAACCTGCTGACCGTGGCCGCAGGGTCAACCTTGGGCGCAGTCGAAGCCACGCCCAAGATTTGGGACATTGCCGCCGTCTGGCCGATTGTGCAAGCTGCCGGAGCCGTGTGGCAATCGCTAGAGCCGGGGCCGATTTTCCCGCTGGTACCGGGGCAAAATTATGGCGATCGCCCCTTCCCAACGCTCGTCGTCAGCCAGCCCGCCCTGCTAGAACTATTTCTGCCCAGGGTTGCCCTTCTAAGCAAATAGATCAGGGGGCAGGAGCCGGGGAGCAGGGAGCCGGTCTGCAAGCTCCTCCAATCCCCAATCCCTCTCGCGTCAGCGTTGCCCAACGACAACCCCTAGCTACGCGGCATCACGGGCAGGGGCGATACCGACTCAGCTCCTGCTTCGCCCGTCACTCGGCGAATCTGGGCCCCCAGCAGTTTCAGCTTGCCTTCTAGGTCGTCGTAGCCGCGATCCAGATGGTGCAAGCCCTGAATAATCGTGGTGCCGCGTGCCGCCAGCCCCGCCAGCACCAGCGCCGCCGATGCCCGCAGATCCGTCGCCACCACAGGCGCACCCGTCAAGAACGGCACGCCGCGAATCACGGCATGATTGCCCTTGGTGCGAATATCTGCGCCCATGCGGTTTAGCTCAGCCACATGGCCCATGCGGTTTTCAAACACCGTTTCGGTGATGATGCTATCGCCTTCGCTGAGGGTCAGTAGCGCCATAAACTGCGCCTGCATATCCGTTGGGAAACCGGGATAGGGCAGCGTTTCGATATCTGTCCCCCGCGCAGTACCGGGCACAATGCGGAGGCGGCTGGGCGTTTCCTGAATCACCTCCGAGCCGATCGCCCTCAGTTTGGCAATCACCGCCGTCAGATGGTCGGGCACTACCGGAGCCAGCGACAGTTCGGATTGGGTAATCGCGCCCGCCACCAGAAACGTGCCTGCCTCCACCCGGTCGGGGATCACAGCGTAATCGACCGAGTGCAGACTCGGTACGCCCGAAATCACGATGGTATTCGTGCCCGCGCCGCGAATCCGTGCGCCCATCGCCCGACAGAAATTGGCTAGATCCACCACTTCCGGTTCCTGAGCGGCATTTTCCAGAATCGTTTCGCCATCGGCCAGGGTCGCCGCCATCATTAGCGTTTCTGTCGCGCCGACGCTGGGATAGTCCAGGTAAATCCGTGCGCCCTTCAGCCGTCGATTGACCCCTGGAATGCAGGCGTGAACCGTACCATGCTCGATCTGAACATCTGCGCCCATGGCTTGCAAGCCGCGCACATGCAGATCCACCGGACGCGCCCCAATCGCACAGCCGCCGGGCAAGGGAATTCGGGCAATGCCCAGCCGCGCCAGCAGCGGGCCAATGATAAAAAAGCTGGCCCGGAGCTGGCTGACCAACTCGTAGGGCGCTTTGGACTGGCTGAGATGGCGAGCGTCGATTTCTAGCGCGTCATCTTTGCGGGTAATTTTAACGCCGAGGGCACTCAGCACCTCCCCCATGCGGGCGACATCGGCCAGCGAGGGGACATTGCGAATGCGACAATCCTGGCTGCACAACAGCGAACCAGCCATCAGCACTAGCGCTGAGTTCTTAGCACCGCTGATACGAACCTCGCCGCTGAGGCGATGTCCGCCGATGATTTCTAGAACGGGGCTGCGTTCTTCAGGTGAAGAATGGGTCACGGGTGAATTGAGAGAGGGGTTAATGGGTCTATCCTCCAAGTGCGCCTGTTAATCTTAAAGCTTTTCTCTTAGAGCTTTGCTTCTACTTGTTCTATTTCAGGTCTTGCCTGTTTCAGGTCTTGCCTGCGTCTGGATTTTATACTTCGGCCCATACCAAATTTCTCTGAGCGAGTTCTCTAGGCGAGGCTATAAAGAGGCTACAAAGAGCTTGCACATGCCATATGCGGCAGCCTCGCAGGCTCTAGACTGGCAATCCGGAACTGCAAATCCAAAATCAAGAAATCCAAAATCAAGAATTGATATCACACCCTGCGTTTCCCTGAGTCAATGCCTAGATTTTGCATCTGTCTCAGTAGAATTTGGTCTTGATTTTACCGGAAAGGTTTTGTGTGTCCATAGCTCTGACCATTACTTTGCCAGAGTTGTGCGATCGCTCTGTGATAAAAGCGTTTAAAACAAAGTCCAAAAAAAACTCCGCAAGAGTTGACGAAAGGCTCACCTATGCAGCATGATGATAAATCGCAGCGTTGGAATACGTTGATTGCGGAACTGGCGGAATTGGTAGACGCGCTAGATTCAGGTTCTAGTGTCTGCAAAGACTTCCGGGTTCAAGTCCCGGGTTCCGCATGAATGAGGAGTGGCTAGTGGCGATCGCTGCTAGCCACTCTTTCTAGGGATTCTTTTCTAGGGACTCTTGTGACATTGATCCGGGTGTGGGAGTGTCAGCGCATCCGCTAAAACTTCGGAGAATTTCCGCCATTTTCAGGACGAGCGATCGCTCGTTTGATTTACTTATCATTTCGTCGCATATCGCAATAAAAGATTAATCAGAAAATTGATTCTGAAACCTGATTCATAGGATTCCAAGAATTCCAAACCCTGATTTCTACCCCATCTCCAATGCTGACAAGCCTGCAAAATCCTCTGGTCAAGCAACTCCGCAAGCTGCACCAAGCCAAGGGACGGCGCGAGCAGCAGCAGTTTTTGCTGGAGGGCACGCACCTGCTGCAAGAGGCGTTGGCGGTGGGCTATCCGCTGGGGGTGGTGTGTTGTACGGAAAACTGGCGATCGCGCTATCCCGACTTGTTTGCGGCAAGCCATCAGCAGGCAGAACGGCTGGAGCTAGCGAGCGAAACGGTGCTGGGGGCGATCGCCACCACAGTCAATCCCGATGGGGTGATTGCAACGGCTCCTCGCAGGGCGCTGGGGCTACCCGACGAGCCTGGTCAACTCAGTCTGGGGCTGGCGCTGGAGACGGTGCAAGATCCCGGAAACCTGGGCACGATGATCCGCACGGCTGCGGCGGCTGGCGTAGAAGGGTTATGGCTCAGCGCCGACAGCGTAGACCTGGATCACCCCAAGGTGCTGCGGGCAACCGCTGGGCAATGGTTTCGGTTACCGATGGGGGTGACGGACGACCTTGCTGGGGTGGTGCAGCGGTTTCGGGCGGCGGGGGGGCAGGTGGTGGCTACCTTGCCCAGCGCCACGCAGACCTATTGGGAAATCGACTTCACCCGACCCACGCTGATTTTGCTGGGCAACGAGGGCGCGGGGCTATCGCCTGGGCTGGCGGCGCTCGCAGACTGTGCAGTGAGCATTCCCCTGGCGGCTGGCGTAGAGTCGCTAAATGTGGCGATCGCCGCTGCTTTGCTGGTCTATGAGGCCCGACGACAGCGCCCCCCTGCGACGGCGGTGGCTGGCTCAGCACCGAGTCATGCTATGTACCGCGCTCCTGAGTAAATTGCTCAATGTCTGCTACGGCATCTTCTAGGTCTTGAACAGTGAACTGGGGCGGTTGCGCTTTGCCCACCTCCCGATGAGGCGCTTTGTCTGAGGCAGGGTCGGGCTGGCTGAGGCGATCGCTCAGTTGATCAAGCGACTTGATGAACGCCTGAGACGCTGCATATCGTAGCTCTCGTTGCTGTGAGTTCATAGCAGACTCCTGATCGACGCATCGACACTGGGAAAAACAGTCTCCATTGTCTCCATCCAAATCTCTCCACCTATAGAAACCCTCAGTCATGGAAAACCTGCATGGAAAACCTGGCGAGAGGAAACTCGTTTGTTCACGCAGTCTGGACGGAAAACCCTTCCCAGTTTAATGAACCGTGTTGGCAATGCCCATTTTTGCTGAAGAAATAGAAGCAGCTTGGTAGGACTGAGGAACACGATCCTGTTTCTTCAGCTTGCCCTTGCGCGTTTGGCAATGCGTCAGAAAATCTGCCTAACTTCCCGCGCTAAAGGGCGATCGCCTGCCCGTGAAATACGCGGAACTCAGCACAGCCCGCGCCGCCCGCGCCACCCAAAGCCGCGCCCGAAATTCACGTAGAATTTAGAACAGATAAACAATTAAGAAATTCAAACAGACATCCCCTTCGGAGAAGCAGACGTGAGCGAAGCATTTGATTATGACCTGGTGATTATTGGCGCGGGCGTGGGGGGGCACGGCGCTGCCCTTCATGCCGTCAGCAGCGGACTGAAGACCGCCATCATCGAAGCGGCAGACATGGGCGGCACTTGCGTCAACCGGGGCTGCATTCCCTCGAAGGCGCTGCTGGCTGCGTCGGGGCGGGTGCGCGAGCTGCGCGATGCTCATCACCTGAAGAATCTGGGCATTCAACTGGGCAACGTCGGGTTTGATCGACAGGCGATCGCCGACCACGCCGCCAACCTCGTCAGCAAAATCCAGGGCGACCTCACGAACAGCCTCAAGCGGTTGGGTGTAGACATTATCCAAGGCTGGGCCCGGTTGGCAGGTGCCCAAAAGGTGAGCATCGCTACGACCGACGGCGAAAAGATCGTAACCGCTAGAGACATTATTCTCTCACCTGGATCTGTGCCCTTTGTGCCGCCGGGAATCGAGCTAGACGGCAAGACAGTGTTTACCAGCGACGACGCAATCAAGCTCGACTGGCTGCCCAACTGGGTCGCGGTGATTGGCAGCGGCTATATCGGGCTGGAGTTTGCCGATATTTACACCGCCCTAGGCAGCGAAGTCACCATTGTCGAAGCGCTGGATCAGCTGATGCCCGGATTTGACCCCGATATCGCCAAGCTGGCGCAGCGCATCCTGATCGCGCCCCGCGACATCGAAACTCGCGTCGGGCTGCTAGCCAAGACGGTGAAACCCGGTTCCCCCGTGGTGATCGAACTGGCGGACGTGAAAACCAAAGAAGTGGTAGAAGTGCTAGAAGTGGATGCCTGCCTAGTGGCCACAGGTCGCATTCCCGCAACAAAAGATTTGGGGCTGGAAACCGTCGGCATCGAACTCGATCGGCGCGGCTTTATTCCGGTGAATGACCGGATGCAGGTGCTAGTAGATGGGCAGCCTGTACCCCATCTGTGGGCGATTGGCGACGCGACGGGCAAGATGATGCTGGCCCATGCGGCCTCGGCGCAGGGCATTGTGGCAGTGGAAAATATGTGCGATCGCCCCCGCGAGGTCGATTACCGCAGCATTCCCGCCGCCGCCTTCACCCATCCCGAAGTCAGCTTTGTCGGCATGACGGAACCCGCCGCCACTGAACTGGGCAAGTCCGAGGGCTTCAAAGTCGCCGTGTCACGCTCCTATTTCAAAGGCAACTCCAAAGCCCTGGCCGAAGGTGAAACCGACGGCGTAGCCAAGGTAATCTACCGCGAAGACACGGGTGAACTGCTGGGGGCGCACATCATCGGGCTACACGCCTCCGATCTGATTCAGGAAGCCGCCAATGCGATCGCCCAGCGCCGCTCCGTCAACGACCTCGCCTACCTCGTCCACACCCACCCCACCCTGTCGGAAGTGCTGGACGAAGCCTATAAGCGGGCCGTGACAACACATTAAGTGAAGAGAGAAGAACGAAGAGAGAAGAGCGAAGAGGTTCCATTTTTTGTTCTTCGTTCTTCGTTCTTCGCTCTTCGTTCTTCCCTCCCCATCCCACCTACTTCCCCCACCTACTTCCCCCTCCATGCAAATTCGCCGTCGCCCGCCCAATCCTGCCGTTGCAGTAGACAACCTGCGGTATCAAATTAGTGCGCCCGATGCACAGCCACAGCACATTCTCGAAGAAATTGTCTGGCATAAGGAAACCGAAGTCGATCAAATGCGCGATCGCCTCTCGCTGCTGGACTTGCAAAAGAAAGTGAAAGATTTGCCACCGCCAAGGGATTTTGTTGGGGCGCTGCGGCAGGGCAAGACGAGTCCGGCGCTGATTGCCGAAGTGAAGAAGGCATCGCCCAGCAAAGGCGTGATTCGAGAAGATTTTGACCCGGTGGCGATCGCCCGTGCTTACGAACAAGCCGGAGCCGCCTGCATTTCCGTTTTGACGGATGAAAAGTTCTTTCAGGGCAGCTTTGCCTATCTTCAGCAGGTGCGCGAGGCGGTCGATGTGCCGCTGCTGTGCAAAGACTTTGTGATTTATCCCTATCAAATCTATATGGCTCGGCTGCATGGAGCCGACGCGGTATTGCTGATTGCAGCAATTCTCTCAGACAAGGATTTACAATACTTTATCAAGATAGTTCAGGCGCTCAGCATGACTGCCCTGATCGAGGTTCACACCCTCGAAGAACTGGATCGAGTGCTGGCACTGCCAAGTGTCAACTTGGTAGGTATCAACAACCGCAACTTGCAGGACTTTTCTGTAGACCTCCAAACCTCTTGCAGGTTGTTGGGCGATCGCCAAGCTCAAATTCAAAAACAGGGCATTCTAGTGGTCAGCGAGTCAGGACTACACACTCCGGCAGACCTGACTCAGGTCAAGCAGGCCGGGGTACAAGCTGTGCTAATCGGAGAATCGCTGGTGAAACAGCCCGACCCCGCAGCGGCGATCGCCCGTCTGTTTATCAGCTAGCCTGCTGATTGGCCAGCCTGCTGATGCTCAATCCGGGACGCGGATCGGGGAACCGACTGGGCGACCGACCGGGATTCATACCCAAAGCACCACCCTCAGCACTGGATGGCAAATTGCCCCAGGCGCAGGGATTGCGTGTCTCAGGGGTGACCCAATCTGCGCCCGACAAGGCGCTCTTCCGGGTTATCTTCCGCACCCCTCTTAGATCTAGCTGTTAGAACCATTTAGAACCCCATGGAACCGATTCCCCTACCGTCCCATATTCACTACGAGCTGCTGCTGCAACTGCTGGAGCGCCAGACCACACCTGCCGCCCAACACCAAGCCCAGCATCAGGCTCAGGTTCACGAACTAATTAGCACGCTGCGGAAAGCCCTCACCCAACAAAAGCGCCTGGAGGAAAGCCTCAGCCGTGCCAATGTGCCCATCGACTATCGTTGGTCGCTCAACAGCGTGAATCCAGAGAACAGCGTGACTATGGAGACGGTCTCTTCTGAGCTGCGCTAATGGGGATGGGCCAGGCTGTAGAGATTTTCAGATTTCTTTAACAAGTGGGGCGATCGCAGATGAATGGGCAGTGCTAGCTGGCATGGCGTGAGCAGAGAGCAGATTCAGGCTTGCTTCTTTACAAATTACGTCTCGGATCTGCTGAACACATCCTGTAAACTGAGATCAACTCGGATCAACTAGAGGCAGACATCGGTCGCATAGGTCGTGTTTTCTATCACGTCTGCTTCTGTCGTGTCTACTTCCATAACTGTCTACCATAGGCTGCGTGGTGATAATTTGATTGTCTTTATCAGGGGTCTGTTTTTAATAGGTTGACGGCACATTTTTGAGCAGTTTCGCTTAGGCAACCTCGCTTGATCAACCTTTTGGCTTCTTTGTAGCTTTTAGAGTGACTTTTAGAGTCCAATTCTCTGGATCGAGCCTGGAGCAGATGTTGCATTGCCCAAAAGCTCAGTTTCCAGAGGCTCAGTTTGACCAGAGATAAATAGTAGAGTTCGATAATAGAGTTCGGATGGTCGGAGTTCAGATGGTCGAATATTGACCGTTATTGAAAAATTGAAAATCTGTCTGGCAATATGCCTGGCAATCTGTTTGGCAGTCGCAAACCGAAGGGTACAGGTTGCTTGAGTTAGCCTCTCCATTACCCGGTGGAATGCCAAGTACAGAGTGAGCCAAGTATAGAGTGAGTTTGATTCATTTTGAGGAGTTGATTCTTTAGGTTAATTCTTTTAATCCTGGGTGCAAGGTTTGCCCGTAGTTTTTGTTGGTTTCTGCTGTCTATATTTCTGACTTAAGTTTCTCTTTAAAACTCACTATTTATCCCACGGCTAGCTGAGTATTTTGTGGCAAAACGATCGGGAGGCGCTGCGTGTCACAACCAGATTGGACAATGGTTTCCGCAATGCCGGATCGGTCATCTCGCTCTACTGAAGCCACCTCTAGTGGAGCTGGACTCAATGGAGCGAGCTTGAGCGATGAGGATCTGGGCGGAGGCAGACTGGGCGCGGATGAGCCTCGTGATGGTTCTCATCGAGACCGGGCGATCGCCGAATCCCCCAGTCTTGATGCACCCGTTTTTGAGCCAACCGTTTTTGAGCCAACCGTTGTCGATTCGTCAGTCGAGTCAGCGCAATACACACGGCTATTGACCGAGTTGACCCAGTTGCGATCGCAGGAGCGAGAGCGCATTGCCCGCATTCATCACCTCGAACAGGCGCTAGATCAAGCCCTTTCTTGCATGGACGAACTGCGCTTGCAAATGCAAGACCAAGGCTTGCTAGAAACCCAACTGGCGGCGACCGAAAAATTTGCCAGCGTGCAGCAGCAGGCGATCGCCCGTCTCAAAGCCCGCCTCAAACAGCAGCAGCAGACCATCGATGCCCAGCTTGCCGAAGCCTACGAGCGCGATCGCCAGACCCAGGAAAAGCTTGCAGCCGCCGAAGCCCGATTTCAGGCGCAGCAGGAAGAACTCGATCGGCTGCGACTCCAGCTAAGCGGCTTGAGTCAGAGCCACGGGCGCGACGGGTGGAACGGTCGAGAATCGGCAGACGCAACCCGCCAGCGGATGCAGGAGCTAGAGGAGGCGGCCCACTACGCCCAGGAACTGTCCTATCGCCTCCAAGGACAGCTCGAAGCATCGCAACAGCAGGTGCAGCATCTAGCGGTCGCCCTCAGCGCAGCCGAAACCCGACTTGCCGAGATGGAATCAGTATTGGCACAATTCCAGGCGGCTCAGGGCCCAGGCTCGGAACCGACGAGTGGCTTGCGGTCGGCGCTGCCATCGTCTGCTACCCGGCCTCGTCCTGCGGTTCGCCGCACGAATGCGATCGCCACGCTGGGGCAAGACCTGGCCCGCGCCCAAATCAAAGCCGATGAGCTAGAGATTGAGCTAGGGCGGCAAATGCGCCTGCAAACCCTTTGGCTGCAAAATAACCGCGAACTGGAGGCAGAGTGCGATCGCTATCGGGCCCGCATTGCCGATCTGGAAGCCCAAAATAGCGACATCCAGGAGCAGATTTTTCAACATGCCCGCCAAGTCAGCGAATACGAAGCCGCCATTCACCATTGGAAGGAGCAGTACATTGCCAGCCAGCGCCAGCTTGCCAGCTTCAAAGAACTGCTTGACAGCGTACAGGTTCACCTGCTGGCCAGCGAACAAGTCGATCCAGAGCTAACCGCGATTTTTTCTGAGCTAATGACCATGATGGAAGTGGTTGCCACCCTCGACAGCAGCAGCCTCAATAGCCTTTCTGCACCGCCGGTCTCTCGCTTCAACCCGCTAGACTTACCGGATTTTCTCGTGCGCTGCCGTAGCCATCGCCACCGCTAACACTAGGGGCTGTTATACTACGGGCTGTCATCAACGGGCTGTCATCAATCTGATGGACTGACAAAACTTGGGCACCAAGCGGTTGAAACCGCTACTACATCAGCGAAGTCGGCCTTCGCCGACTCTCTACCCTTACCCAAAAACCGCGTAGGCGGGTTTCGCCTCGGTAGGCGCGGCTTCTAGCCGCCAGCGGTAAATGTTTTATCAGTCAACGAGGTCAGATGACGCGCCCTAGGAACAGTAGACTTCTTGCGTGAATCGTGGCGCGGCGGCACCGCGCTACGATTCACGCCCCCAAAACAGCATTCCTGCAAGAGGTTTAGTCCATTGCGGATAGGTTTGCAATGCAGTTTCGTCCTGCGTGTTGCAGTCAGGGTTTGGGGGTAGCTCCGGCAAGACAAGAGTTTCGAGCCACCACCCTCCCTCACGCGCTTCAGAAACGCTGTAGACTGATGGAGGCGTTTTTATTTAGGATTTGCTGTGACCCCAGCCGAGCTTGCTTTGCTGCTTTCCTCGATTGCCCTTGGTGTCGCGGGGCAGTTTTTCTTGAAATCGGGCGCACTGAAGCTGGGTCGCGTCGAAGCGAGTAATGCCCTCAGCCATGTGTTGAGCATTATTACTGTGCCAGATCTGCTGATTGGGCTGGCTTGTTATGGATTGGGCGCGGTGGTGTATATTTTGGTGCTAACTCGTGTCAAGCTCAGCGTGGTGGGGCCGACGGTTGCGCTGAGCTACGTGTTTTCGGTTCTGTTGGGCTATTTTATCTTCAAGGAAACGATTCCCGGCTTGCGGCTAGTGGGCTTGGGGCTGATCGTGGCGGGTGTAATTTTGGTGGTATGGCAGCCAAAATAAGCTGAGATCTGTCGCGCAGGGCGAATGCTTGCGGGAAAGCTTCCAGGAAACGCTTGCTATGAAAGCTATAGAACTTGCTACAAAAACTGATTCAGCACTGCGCGAGTGGCGACTCCGGTCTTTTCCCAGCTAAACTGACGGGCGCGGGCCAGTCCAGCAGTGCGGAGGTGCGATCGCACGTCGGGTTCTGCAATCAAGCGCTGCATCGCATGGGCGATCGCCCTGGTGTCTTCTGGGTTGACTAGCAGCGCCGCATCGCCCGCCACCTCTGGCATCGCCGAGCGATTCGACGTAATTACAGGCGTGCCGCAGGCCATCGCTTCCAGCACCGGAAAGCCAAACCCTTCCCATAGACTGGGAAACAGCAGCGCGATCGCCCGATTTAGCACCTGGGGCAGTTCGGCATAGGGCACGTAGTCCAAAAACTTCACCTGAGCCGCGATCCCCAATGCCTTGGCATGGGCGATTAGGTCGGGCGCAAAGCGTGGGTCGGTTGAACCTACTAGCCACAATTCATAGTCTTGGCAACGGGGCAGCATCGCAAAAGCATCTAAAACGCGGTGCAGATTTTTGTAGGGATCTTGTCGCCCTAAATAGACAAAGTAATTGCTGGTGGGTAAATCGAGCCAGCGAAAATGATTGGCTTGATGCGCCAGAGGAATGGGCGTAATCTTGTGAGCCGAGATGTTGTAAAAGCGAATAATATCATCCGCAGTGGCTTGCGAATTGCAGACAATATGTAGAGACTGATTTAGCACTAGCGGCACATAGTATTTTGCATAAATGGTGAGGGGCGATCGCCAGTTTGGAAACCGCAGTGGAATTAGATCATGCACCATCACCACCGAGCGACACTGATTCCACAGCGGCGCTTCGGGGAGTGGAGAAAAAATGAGCCTTGCTCTTAGAGTTTGATAAATGTTAGGAAGCTGGATTTGGGTCCACCGCAGTCGCTTGAAATGCCCTGCCTTGCCATATTCGGCGCTCATTCCAGCAGAGATTTCATAGTAGGAAAGATCTCGCGTCTGGGTTTTAGAAATTTGACGCTGTGCTTCTGGTGAGGCCAAAAGCAGCGTGTTTTGAACGGCGAGATGGGGGGCAACATTAAGCGCGTAGGTGGCTAATCCGGTCGGGCGATCGCCCACCACCGACAAACTCACTATCAGGTCAACTGAATTAGATAGATTAGATGAATCAGATATCTCCCCCATTCTCATCGTCCAAATTGCAGCACCCACTGCCCGGCTCACAGTCCTGCCAACATCCTACAAGACATCGGTTTCCTGAGCTGCGATCGGCCGTCCAGCAGTGGCGCAAACAGCGAGATTCTGGCACATCAAACACATAGGCACTAGCTGAGGTAATATCTGCACTCTCTATCAACTGTTCTTGTATCCAGAAGCCACTCAATTCGACTGCTGGAACATTGAGTTGAGTGTCTTCTGTGGTGTAGGTCAGCGGTTCCGCTGCTTCGTTATCTGCGCTCAACTCCTCCGGGCAACTATCTGGAGAGTTCGTTTGCCCCGACTGATTACTACACCAAATCAGCGAAAATAGACTGGGCAGCCATAGGCTGAGTCTATTTAAGTTAGATAAGATGAGGCCGAGATAAAGCCTGGATCGACCTTGCCGCTGCAAAGATGCTCCAAGTATCATCTGAGGAAGTTGCATTGCTGAATAACTGTACATGAAATCAACCCAAAAACAAGTCAAGCATCTCGCAAAAATTGTTAAGTTTTTGCGACTGAAGTGTGATTAAAGCGTCAAGTTCTCATACAAATAGACAAATAGACTTGCAAAAAGTCATTTCTGTCTATTTGTGCTAACGATTGTGATTCGTCAACTTTTAGTTTTAGGATAAACTCCCTGAGGACTTAACCTAAAACTAGGCTATGACACTGCACTAGCTCACTTCAGTTACGAAGTCTGAAATGCAGAACAGAACCTCATCTTCATTTCAGAAGTTGAATGTCACAATTTGGGAACATGGTTGATCACTCAATTCTCCTCTATCAGGAGACATATTTAGAGAATACTTTGAGATAATGGCGATCGCCTTCACCCATTTGCCTCACCCAGACGCAGCATTCTTGAGTTTGGCTAGCGCTAGGTTCGGCTTGATGGGCACAGAAATCAACTAAACTTTAGATTAATAAAGTTATCTATTCCATCCTCTATGTTGACTGTTGCGCTGCCCAAAGGCGGACTGCTAAAAGACAGCATTCAGCTTTTTCAGTCTATCGGGCTTGATTTCAGCGAATTTCTTAACCCAGCTAATCGCCAGCTTGAGATCCTCGATGCCAGTGGACGAGCGCACGGGCTGCTAGTTCGTAACTACGACGTGCCTGTTTACGTGGAGTATGGACAGGCCCATCTGGGCGTGATTGGCTACGACGTGTTGCGCGAAAAGCAGCCCAAGGTCGCCCATCTGGTGGATTTAGGCTTTGGGCAATGCCGCATGTCGGTGGCGGTCAAAGCTGCCAGTTCCTACCGCTCAGCACTTGACCTACCTCCTCACTGCCGAGTTGCATCCAAGTTTGTGCGCTGTGCCCGTGACTATTTTCAAGCCCTAGACTTACCCGTGGATATCGTGCCGCTCTACGGTTCTGTGGAGCTAGGGCCGATTACAGGCATGTCAGAGGCAATTGTGGACTTGGTAGCCACGGGGCGGACGCTCCAGGAAAATAACCTGATTGAAATCGATCGCCTGTTTGAAAGCACCGCCCGCCTAATCGCCCACCCCCTTAGCTATCGTCTCGACCAAGACGGTGTGCAGGGCATTGTAGAGCAACTGAGGGCGCACGTCTCTAAACATCCTTCTAAAGCCATGACTGAGGCTGCCAATGCGGCTGCGATTGAAACAATAGCTGGAACGGCGGCTGAAACGGTGTCTTCTGTCTGAGTTTTGCCTCGACTGAGATAGCAAGCAGGATCTTGATGAAACAATTGACCCAAAAACATAAAGAAATATTTAGTTTTCCAGATAGACCCCACATACAGTTGAATTTTTTCAATCAGACAACTATATATAGTAGTTGCAGGAACAACTTTAGTCAGCAGTAGCGTCTTAAGGCGGCTTTGACTCTTCAAGAATTGGGTCTAGAGTCAGTTTCCTGACTTGAAATTTTCGGTGTTGGGCCGTCTTTTCGTCTGTAAAGACTGTGTAATGACTCGAAAATCTGCTCTGGGAGTGTGTCTAGATTCTTGAAAAAGAAGTTAGAACCTCAACTGTCGGTTATGCTGGTGAGGCTGTAGGAGCGATTTCAATTGAATTCAGTTTTAATTGAAATCGATCTGGTTTCGATGTTTTGAATTTGATATGGGTTTGATCTGAGTCTACGCTACGGGGTTCGGTTACCACTCAGGTTTTAAGACTGTGGGCAGCGGTTCCAAGGCTGCCGAGAGTCATTTGACGCAAGCTGTCTGACACAAGTTCTGACATAAGTTGCCTGAACGGTTGGTTCTTCGGTGTTTCTAGCACAGAAGGTTCACGTTTCGCCTGCTTGTTTCATGCCGCAGGTCGAAGATCGGGGTGCATCGTGCCTGCGCGGGCGCTGACATAGATTCGGGTTGATTAAAGCAGATTCACAGGTCTTTCAAAGCGTTCATGATTGGGCGTTGCTCTAGAGGTCGCTCTATCCGGAGTGCGATACGGGGCTTTTGCTGGACAAGCTCTCAAGTCCGTCGACAACCATGCCATTGCTTAAATCTCAACTAAATCTCAGCAAGGAGCCACTTCTATGACCTATCAAGATCAGCTTAGTCCTTGGGTTGTTTACAAGCTGCTGCCCACCATGCAGAGTATTCCCGTCGCGCGGTTTCGCCATCGCAACGATGCGGAATCCTATCTTAAGCTTGTCAGCCGCGTTTTGCCCCAAACCTCGTTTCTCATTTCCTTTGATGGGCCAATCCGCTCTGCGGCAGAGCAACCCCCCAAGCCTGCTGAGACAGCCGCTGCAAAGACAACCAAAAAAGCACGAACCACTCGCCGCAAAGCTACGCTCGCCTAATCGCTGAGCCTTCAAGCTGTCGATTGCTGAAGCAGCCAGACAGCTTGAAAGGTGGGTAGGCGTTTCGAGCCAATCTATCAAGCCAATCTATCAAGCCAATCTATCAAGCCAATCTTATGAATGGATGGCCTGGCGTTGTAAATAGGTCGTCACGCCGCTGCCCATTTGCATCAGGTTGGGGCCAATCTTTTTGCCGAGAAAGTCCTCTACGATGCCGCTGACCATCCCTGCTAGAAATGGCGGAACGTCTTTGAGCTTGCGGGGATCAATAAGCAGTTCTCCTCGGCTCTCGATCACGGTTCTCCCCTGATCTTCAAAAAAGTGGTTGGTGCCGAGGCAGCGCACGGCTTCTGTAAAGGCGTGGGTTTCGATTTGCCATTCGGTGGTGAAGCGATCGCCATGCCAGACTGCATGTTCTGTCCAGGACAACATCGACTCGTTCAAAAAGGCGCGGGCTGCGGTCGGAATGTCGCCGCCGCCCTGCCATTCGTTGACGAGTTTTATCCAGTCGCCATTTCCCTCGCGCGATCGCACCTGTACGCCGCGAATATTCGGCATATAGGGCACCAGATCCATGAGCTTGTCGCGGTAGGTGGAGTAGACCAGCGGGCGGGGAAACGGAACGCGAGTATCGGCAGAGATGAGCATTAGCGGTGTTGGGAATTTACTATTTCCAGTTATAGAAGGTTTGGATGCAAACCCAATGTATTCAGGCGTGGGGCGAGTGAGGAACCCATGATTGGTAGGGTGCGTTTGGGTCAGCAGAGGCTCTAGCCCTGAGGGGGCGGTGCGCCAGAGACTGACCTGGCGCACCTCACGGCAGGGCTTATCGATGGCGACTGAATCAGACGGTGGTTAGCTCGGCGGGCAGCCGCTTGAAGGCCAGCCGCTCGTTTTCCACATCGACGTAGATCGTGTCGCCGTCGGTGAATTCGCCGCGCAGGATCGCTTTGGCGATCGCCGTTTCCAATTCGCGCTGGATGGCCCGCTTCAGCGGACGAGCGCCATACACTGGGTCGTAGCCCACTTCAGCGAGGAAGTCGAGGGCGGCATCGGAGAGGCGCAGCGCCATTTTGCGGTCTTCCAACCGCTGCTCCAGCCGGGCCACTTGCAAGCGCACGATGTTCCGCAGTTCGGATCTTTGCAGGCTGTGGAAGATGATGAATTCATCCACCCGGTTGAGAAATTCGGGGCGGAAGTGCGATCGCATGGCGTCGATCACCCGGCTCCGCATCTCATCGTAGCGGCTATTGTCGCCTGCCACGTCGAGGATATATTGCGACCCGATGTTGCTGGTCATGATGATGATGGTGTTCTTAAAATCGACCGTGCGCCCCTGCGAATCGGTGACGCGCCCATCATCTAAGATTTGCAGCATCACGTTGAACACGTCAGGGTGGGCTTTCTCGATTTCGTCGAACAACACCACAGCGTAGGGACGACGGCGAATTGCCTCGGTGAGTTGCCCGCCTTCGTCGTAGCCGACGTAGCCCGGAGGCGCACCAATCAGCCTGGACACGGCGTGTTTCTCCATATATTCCGACATGTCGATCCGCACCATCGCCTCTTCGCTGTCGAACAGGTAGCTGGCCAGGGCTTTGGCGAGTTCCGTTTTGCCCACGCCCGTCGGCCCCAGGAAGATGAAGCTGGCGATTGGGCGGTTGGGGTCGGAGAGTCCGGCGCGCGATCGCTGAATTGCGTCTGCCACGGCGGTTACGGCTTCGTCTTGCCCAATCACGCGGCGGTGCAGTTCGTCCTCCAATTGCAACAGCTTTTGCATTTCCGACTCCACCAGCTTGCTGACGGGGATACCCGTCCACTTGGAGATGATTTCGGCAATGTCGGACTCGGTGACTTCTTCGCGCAGCAGCGATTTGCCGCTGGTTTGGGTTTGGGCGAGGGTTCGCTCGGCGGCATTCAGTTGCTTTTGCAAATCGGCTAGCTTGCCGTATTTCAGTTCGGCGGCGCGGTTCAGGTCATAGTCGCGCTCAGCCTGCTGAATCTCGATGTTGACCTTTTCGATTTCCTGCTTGATCTTCTGAATATCCTGGATGACATCTTTTTCGGCCTGCCACTGCGCGTTAAGTGCCGTTTGAGTTTCCTTCAGGTCGGCTAGCTCTTTTTCCAATCGCTCTAGGCGATCGCGCGAGGCGGTGTCTGTTTCTTTTTGCAGCGACAGTTTTTCCATCTCTAGCTGCAAAATCTTGCGGTCTACTTCATCCAGTTCTTCAGGCTTGGAGGTAATCTCCATCTTCAGCTTGGCAGCGGCTTCGTCCACCAGGTCGATCGCTTTGTCGGGCAAGAAGCGGTCAGAAATGTAGCGATTCGACAGCATGGCGGCGGCCACCAGCGCACTGTCGGAAATCTTCACGCCGTGGTGGTTTTCGTAGCGTTCGCGCAAGCCCCGCAGGATGGAGACAGTATCTTCTACCGTCGGCTGATCGACAAACACCTGCTGGAAGCGACGCTCCAGCGCGGCATCCTTCTCGATGTACTTGCGGTATTCGTCGAGCGTGGTCGCGCCGATGCAGCGCAGTTCGCCCCGCGCCAGCATCGGTTTCAGCAGGTTGCCCGCGTCCATTGCGCCTTGGGTTGCGCCCGCGCCGACGACGGTGTGGATTTCGTCGATGAATAGGATGATCTGCCCGTTGGAGTCGGTGACTTCCTTCAGCACCGCCTTCAAACGTTCTTCAAACTCGCCGCGATATTTTGCGCCCGCGATGAGTGCGCCCATGTCCAGCGCGATTAGCCTGCGCTCCTTCAGCGATTCTGGCACGTCACCCTTGACGATGCGCTGGGCCAGCCCTTCGGCGATCGCCGTTTTGCCCACGCCCGGTTCGCCAATTAGCACGGGGTTGTTCTTTGTCCGGCGCGAGAGAATTTGAATCGTCCGACGAATTTCGTCGTCCCGCCCGATCACCGGGTCGAGCTTGCCCTGCTTGGCCGATTCGGTCAGGTCGCGCCCGTATTTTTCTAGCGCTTCGTATTTGCCTTCGGGGTTTTGGTCGGTCACTTTTTGGCTGCCTCGCACTTGTTCTACGGTTTGCTTGAGCTTGGCTTCGTCGAGCTGGATGTCTTGAAACAGCGATCGCCCAAATCGGTCATCCTTTGGATAGGCGAGCAGTAGGTGTTCAACAGAGATAAAGTCGTCGCCCAGTTCCTTGCGAGCGGCTTCGGCGCGGTCTAGCAGCGTATCGAGCGATCGCCCCAGATAGATCGACGAGCCGCCACCGGAAACCTTGGGCTGTCGTGCAATATAGCTATCGGTAAACTCGCGCACCCGCTGCACGCTCACACCTGCTCGATTGAAGATGCTGACGGCAAGCCCCTCTTGCTCCAGCAGCGCCTTCATCAGGTGTTCGGTTTCAATTTGTTGCTGCTTAGATTGGCGGGCGATTTCCTGGGTGTTGACGATGGCTTCCCAGGCTTTTTCGGTGAATTTGTCAGGACTGGTGGGTTGCATAGCGTTTTGGGGGTTAGTGGGTTGGTGGGTTGGTGGGCTGGTGGGAATTTCGTCGCAGTTTCAATCCCATAGCCCTTGCATCTAGATGCGCCGATATTTGAGAAGGGGGCGCAGAGAAAATTTGGATGCGTTGGATTGTGTGCTTGACTCGGTATATAAACTCATTCTACGGAGAGAGGGGCGATCGCCAGGATCGGGCTTCCCACCCGGTACAATACGGTTTCCATTAATTTCCCTTAATTAATTTCCCTTAAAACAATAGACAATCGGTGAGTTGCGGCAGTTTAACAGATTCACTCTTGAGAAATTGCTGAGAAATTGTCTGTTGAATTGGGCATTCTGAAACGGGGCATTCTGAAACAGGGCATCTATAAATTTCGGGATTTGCCATTCATTTCGGGATTTGCCATTCAATTTTGCCACTATAAGATACCGGCGAGCGCCGGGGTGCGCGATAGAGCAGAGCTATGTTAATCGGTGGGCGGTATGAAACGATTCGAGAATTAGGGCGGGGAGGCTTTGGCAAGACATATTTAGCCGAAGACACCTATCGTCGCAATAGCCCCAAGTGTGTGGTTAAAAAAATTCAGCCCCAGTCAAAGCTGCCATCAGTGCTGGCTCCAGCGCGATCGCTCTTTGAAGCCGAGGTCGAAAAGCTCTATTTGATTGGCAAGCACAGCCAGATTCCCAAACTTTACGACCATTTGGAGCAGGGCGGTGAGTTTTATCTGGTGCAAGAACTGATTGATGGGCACGACCTGCGGCAGTCGCTCTTTTTGGGCGATCGCCGCGATGAAAAAGAAGTGCTGGGCTTTTTGTATGAAGTGCTGGAAATTCTCGCTGTTGCACACGATCAAAATGTGGTGCATCAAGACCTGAAGCCGCAAAACCTGCTGCGCCGCTGGACAGACAAAAAGCTGGTGCTGATTGACTTTGGCAATGTCAAGGCAATTCGCTACCTGATGGTAAATGCCGACGGCCAGCCCCACTTTACGCAGCCCGTGGGCACACCGGGCTACGTGCCACCCGAACAGGCCGCTGGACAGCCAACCCCTGCCAGCGATCTCTACGCGCTGGGGATGCTGGCCATTCAGGCCTTGACTGGCTATTCGCCCAAACAACTTCCCCGCAATCCGGCGACAGGCGAAATCGCATGGCGGGACGAGGCACGGGTCAGCGCCCAGCTTGCCGATGTGCTAGATGGCATGGTGCGGCAGTCGGTCGAGCAGCGCTTCCAGTCTGTGGCGGAGGTGCTGGCAGCGCTGCCTGCCCTGCGGTCTGCGAAAACCCTGTCTCCCGAAGAATTAGCGAACTTTTTGGGTGAGCCGGAACCGCCGCGCTACGAACTGGCGATCGCCCCTCAGTTTGACCTAGCGCGAAATTTTTCTGAAGGGCTGGCAGCCGTCGTCCTCAAAAACCGCCTCGGCTACATCAGCAAGTCTGGCGAAATTGCCATTCCACTCAAACTCGAAGTCGATCCCATCGGCATCTACCGCGAAGGAGCCTACGAGTTTTCTGAAGGGCTGGCGCGAATCTCTGTTGGGCAGCGCTGGGGCTATATTAACGATTTAGGAAAACTGGCGATCGCCCCCCAGTTTGACAGCGCCGAAAACTTTTCAGAAGGGCTGGCGCGGGTCGAGCAAAACCAGCGCTATGGCTACATCGACACCCGCGGTCAGTGGCTCATCAAGCCCCAGTTTGAAAGCGCCGCGCCCGCCTTTCGCGAAAAGCTAGCAGGGGTGGAAATTGACCACCGCTACGGCTACATCAACCCGGCAGGTAAGGTAGTGATTCCCCCCCAGTTTGACAGCGCCGACGAGTTTTCCGAAGGGCTGGCCCGCGTCACACTCCAGGGCAAATACGGCTTTATCGACAAAACCGGCACGCTAGTGATACCCGCCGAGTTCGATGTGGCCCATACGTTTCAAAACGGACTAGCGCGAGTCCGCATTGACGGCCGCTACGGCTACATCAATTCCAAAGGCGAACTCGTCATCCCCGCCCAGTTCGACGATACCTTCAGCTTTACCGATGGATTTGCGCTGGTGCGCCACGAAGACCGCTATGGCTATATCTCTCCCGAAGGCAAAGTCGTGATTCCGCTCAAGTTTGAGGATGCCTACCCCTTCTCTGAAGGGCTTGCTGCCGTAAAACTAGGCGGACTCTGGGGCTTTATCGACACGCAGGGAAATTTTGTCGTCGAGCCGCAGTTTGCCGACGCTGGCTCCTTTCATGGCGATCGCGCTGCGGTCAAACAAGGCGGGCAATGGGGCTATCTGGGCAGGGCGTGAGGGAGTGTTGGGGGTTGGAGTGAGGAAAGAGAGAAGAACAAAGAACGAAGAGCGAAGAGGTTCCGTTCTTCGTTTTTCATTCTTCATTCTTCGTTTTTCGTTCTTCATTCTTCGTTTTTCGTTTTTTCCACCTCTCACCCCGTCATCTCGCTGCACCCCTGAAGCCCCACATATAGCAGCACCAGCAAACTCAGCAGCGCGAAAAC
>JBDNCP010000229.1:0-6464 GCA_046719575.1 Cyanobacteriota bacterium | reverse complement strand
GCGGGGTGGATTGCTCGAATTGGTCAAGACTCTAGTGTTTCGTTACTCCTCCTCAAACCGACAATCGCGTAATCTCGGAGAAGGTTGAAAGCAAGATTTCAATTCAGGCTCTCAATTCAGGATCTCAATTTCTCAATTAAAGAGAGATCTTAATATAGACCAGAAAATGGCTGAGCAATGGTGTTCTACTGCTACTTGCATGGGTTTGCGTCGAGTCCAAATTCTGCGAAGGCGCGGAGTCTGGGCGATCGCTTTTCTGCGGCACACCTGTCTCTCGTTATCCCAGATTTGAACCAAAATGACTTTGCTCACCTGACGCTGAGCCGCCAAATTGCCCAGGTCGAGGCGCTGCTGCCGCCGCCACCGGAGCCTGTGGTGCTGATTGGGTCTAGCTTTGGCGGGCTAACGGCGGCCTGGTTGGGCGATCGCCATCCCCAGGTGCAAAAACTGGTGCTGCTGGCTCCAGCATTTGGGTTTCTCGATCACTGGCTGCCCCGCCTGGGCCCAGCGCAGCTAGAGCAGTGGAAAGCGACGGGCGTTTTGTCGGTTTATCATTACGGCGCTCAGGCAATGCAGCCGCTGGATTATGGATTTGTCTTGGATGCAGCAAGGTACGATCACCACACGCTGAAGCGGCCAGTGCCCACGCTAATCTTGCACGGGGTTCGAGATGACGTGATTCCAGTGCAGGCAAGTCGAGATTACGCCGCAACCCGTCCTTGGGTAACGCTATTGGAATGTGATAGTGATCATGCCTTGACCGATCAACAGGATGCCATTTGGCAGGCCGTCCGAACATTCTGTGACATTGATTTAGAACTAAGCTAATGGGGGGGTGTTGCCCCTTGCGCCTGCATACGGGATTGCTCAAGCTGCCTAGAATTAGAAAAACAGTCATCTTACGGGTGAGGACGCGCCGCGCATCTGCTAGCGTAAATTCACTCTAAAACCCTGACTACTAGATGAAGTGGGTAAATGAGATGGGTATTGGATGGGGATTCATAACCTGGAGTCGCTGAGGTGAAACCGGGCGTGATGGGAGTCTCTCCTGAGCGACGGTGCCTCAGTCTGCAATCTTGACCTGGAGTTTCATGCGCTGCTCTGCGGTTCTGCTGCTGACTGTGATTTCTTCTGTAGGACTCGCCGCCGATTTGCGGGGAGTTTCTGCTAGCGTGCGGCGGGGTTCTGACACAGCAGCCCAAACCAGCCAGGAGGCAGTACAGACGGATTGGGCGATCGCCCCTGCATTCCCCATTGCCCAGGCTGGCCAGCCTGCTGACCCATCTAGCGCTCCGTCACCCTCGCCGCCAGAGCTATTGGGATTGGGCAGTCGGGGGGCAGCCGTGCAAGAGTTGCAAACCACGCTCAATCGACTGGGCTATTACTACGGCGCGATCAATGGCGAGTTTGGCAATGAGACGCAGACGGCGCTGCTGACATTTCAAAAAGAATCGGGGCTAGTAGCCACAGGTGAGCTAGACGACCCCACCCGCGCTAGTCTGCGGCGAGCCAGAGCGGAACTGTTGGGCGATGAAACGCCGCTGTTTGGCGGGGCGGAATTGCCCTCGGCTGGGGATGTAGAAGCCGACAGGACGGGGGGAGAACCGTCAGATTTGACCTCAGATCTGACCGGGGATGCATCCGGGCAAATTGCGCCAGCGCCGCAGAGTATGCCAGTGGAGCCGGAGCCAGCATCGCCTGACTCCGATGACTCCGCAGACTGGATTGGCTGGGCAGGGCTGCTGGCGGGACTGGCGATCGCCCTCGGCGTGATCTATAGCCAGGTTCGCCAGAGTCGGTTGGGGCTGCTGGAGTTGGATAGTGTGCCCGCGCTGGATGGGGCGGGTGGCTCTGGGATGGGCGTGCCGTCTGAACCACCGCTCAATCCTGGCTGGTCGCGGGCAGCTACAGGTGGTGCTGCTATAGGCAATGGCGATATACCCCCGCCCAGTCTGCCAGCCCCGTCTGAGGCAACGACGAGTGCGACGGGGGCTGAACCTGCTCCATCTCCCGATCCAAAGGCCGATGCGTTGCAGGAAAAGACGGGTCTGGCAGCGGCGACCCGTTCCTCCCAGGCGTTGATTCCTGCACCCGCGCGATCGCCCCAGTCTGCAAACCTGCGCGACCACTCAGCCGCCGACCCAGACGGGGAAACGGCATTTACAGAAACCACGCGGCTCCAGCGCATCAGCATCGTAGACAAGCTGCTGGAGGAACTGCACAGCCCCGACCCAGCAACCCGCCGCAAGGCGATTTGGGAATTGGGGCAGGCGGGCGATTCGCGGGCAGTGCAGCCGCTAGTGGATCTGCTGGTGGATGCTGATTCGCAGCAGTGCAGCCTGATTTTGGCGACGTTATCGGAAATTACGCTGCGGACGCTCAAGCCGATGAAGCAAGCGCTGCTGACCTCTCTGCGCGACAGCAACGCCGATGTTCGCAAAAATGCCATCCGCGATGTGACGCGCATGTGTGACGTGGTGACGCAGATGAGCGACCTGCTCAGCCATGCGGTGAATGACCCCGATCCGGAGGTGCAGGCAACGGCACGCTGGGCGATCGCCCAGTTGTCGCGGGGGCGATCGCGCCCAGACTTGAACGGCAGCATCAGTGCTGAAGAGGATTAGGCTGAGGAGGATGAGACAGGGCGGCTTTCGCTTCCAGATCAACCCGAAAACCGGAAACTAACCCCCAATCTCCGACATCACCCGATTCATCGGCACGTCCTGATCTGCCAGCCCATGTCCCCACGGTTTCCACCAAATGCTTTCTTCGATCAGCGCTCTCAAGTCATCCACGCTGGCTCCCTGGCGCAAGGGCGTGAGCAAATCCAACTCTTTTTCGCGCAGCAGACAGAGCCGCAGTCGTCCGTCTGCGGTCAGCCGCGCCCGGTTGCAGCCTGCACAAAAGGGCTTGGTGACGGAGCTAATAAAGCCCAGCGTGCCCAGCGCCCCCGGCAGTTGATAGAGCCTTGCTTCGCCATCCAGTTCTCCCTGGTTCAGCAGTTCCGGCGGCTGTAAGTGTTGCCCAATCACGCCCAGCAGCTCGTCTTCGCTCACAGTGTTTTGCTGCTGAAAGTCCGACACTTCCCCAAAGGGCATCATCTCGATAAACCGTACCTGCCAGGGAAATTCATAGGTGAGCCGCGCCAGGTCTACCACGTCCTGCTGGTCGTTGAAGCCGCGCACCACCACCGCATTCAGCTTGACACGCAGCCCCGCATCAGCCGCCGCTTGCATTCCGCGCCACACGTCATCCAGCTTTCCCCAGCGCGTGATTTGCTGAAATTTCTCTGGATTGAGCGTGTCGATGCTGATGTTGACGCGGCGCAGACCAGCCGCAGCAAGGGGCGCGGCCAGTTGCCCCAGCAGCACGCCGTTCGTGGTCATGGCGACCTCTGGCGCATCGGGCAAGTCGGCAATAAAGCGGACGATTTCGACGATGTTTTCTCGCAGGGTGGGTTCACCGCCCGTCAGCCGAAACTTGTGGAACCCCAGCAGCTTGGCAAAAATCGGCAGTAGTTGATATAGCTCTGTATCTTGCAGCAGGTCTGCCCGTGGGCGAAACGTCATATTGACGGGCATACAGTAGACGCAGCGCAGATTGCACCGATCGGTGAGGGAGATGCGGAGGTAGTTAATGTTGCGACCAAAGCGATCCAGCGCCATCCAAAATCCTGAAAAATAGTCCTTCCAGCATTCCCCTTCGGTGAATGGGGTTGTTAATCAGGTCGGGGGGAATCAGGGTTGGAATCTGCCAGTGCGACAGTCTTGCCTCAAAGAAATCAACTCCCTGCCCTGTTGCTTACTGACCATGTTAAGGGATGTAAGCGGGATGTTGGGGATTGAAAAAGTCTGGGGTAATCCTCTGGATCTATCGCAGGGTCGGCGCTACGGCAGATCGCGGAGTGGCGCAATGAGCTTTGTAGAAGGCGTTGTGTCATAGAAACGGCGCGATCGCACATGGGTTGGATTAGGATCACAAAAGTAGCTCAGGGAAAATAGTCCCAAGCTCTAATTTTTGCTGTAACGCTCGCTGCTATCGCGGCGGATACTCCGGTAAGCCCTATGCGATCTTTCTGGTCTGATCCTTATCTCTGGGTTCATCTTGCAGGTCTGGCAGCGGTTCCCCTGCTGGCGGAGGTGTGCTTGGTGGGATTGGCGGTGGGCGATCCGTGGCTGCCCGTGTGGCTGGAGGTGCTGCTGGTCGGGGCGGCGGGCATTGCGCCTGTGCTGTGGATGCAGTGGCAGCGCCCGTTTTGCATTTTTAGCCTGACCCCGCTGGCGCTGCGCCCGGATGTCCTGTCGGACGATCGGCGGCGGATGCTGCATCTGTTTACGGGAACTGAAGTGCGGGCGCTGGCGGGGTCGGCGGCGATCGCCCTGTTTATCTTGCTCTGGCAACTGTTTCGGTTTGCCCCGGTGGCCACAGAAGCCGCCGCCACCCTGCCCCAAAACCGGGCCCTGGGTTTACTAATTGCCGCTGTTGCCTTTTTGCTGTGCAACCTGTTTGTGCAGGTGCCGCTGAGCGTGATTCGGGTGCTGCTGTCGAGCGATGGGGCGATCGCCCAGTTTGCGCCCTATACGCCCGCTGAGGTAGCAAAATCCTTCACGATTCCTGGCTTTCGAGTTAAGCAAATCTTGCCAGAGCTAGTGGCAGAGTCACCCCGCGTCAGGCCGGGCATCAAGCGCGATTCGCGAAGCGATTCCTACGAGAATCGCCCGCAGCCCCAGCCCGCCCCGGTGGCCGTTGACGAAACGCTGGACGATTCGCCCTGGGATGAGTCTGAGCCTTCTGGGTCGGAACCTGTCACCCCGGAGCTTTCAACCCCAGAGCTTTCAACGCCAGAACCTGCAAACCTGGAACCTGCAACGCCAGAACCTGCAAACCCGGAACCTGTAACCCCAGAACTGCCGTTTTCCGAAACGTCCCAGGAAGCGCCCCAGGAAGCATCCCAGGAAGTTCCCCAGGAAGCAGTCCAGGAAGCAGCCCAGCTTGAGAATTTCCAGCCCACGAATTCGGGTTTGGAAGGGGCGATCGCCCAGACTCCTGAGCCGCCCCCCACAACGGAAGCCACAACTCCGGCCGTTGGCTTAGACAGTGGACTAGACACTGGACTGGACAGTGGAGACGATTTTGGGGGCGGCATCGCTGCTGGGTTGGCCGCTCTGGATTCGCTGGACTCGCCAGACTCTACCCTGACACTCATGGATGCCAGCGCAACCGAATTGACCCGCGATTCCTCAGATCCCCAAATCCTGGAAATTATTGATGCCAGCGCTCTGTTGGCAAATCAGCCTGCAAATCAGCCTGCAAATCAGCCCGCAAATCAACCCGAAAATCAGTCAGCAGATGAACCCCCCGATGGGGCGATCGCCCTTGAGCAAGATTTTCTGGCCGAACCCTTAGACCCCAGCCCAGCGACAGACTCATCTCCCTCCGCAGACTTGCCCAATGTGGACGTAGAAGCGCTGGTCGCAGAGGCGCTGGAGGCAGTAGATGCTGAACTTTTGCGCGAGATGCCCGATCCGTTGACGGATATCACCCTGACAGACGACGCAGAAGCCGCCGTCGATTTCCCAGAGCGCCCGCCCGCCGAGGACCTGTAAAAGGCAGGCGTGTGCTGCAAAGCTTGAGTAAAGACTTAAAAATTTGCGCGAGTCAAGGTTCGATCTCCTCGCCGACCGTGCCTCAAAGCACAACTCGCTCCAAGGAGTGCGCTATGGTGAAGAAGGGAACAGGTTTAACCCTGAACCCTTGCATTGCTTTTGCTTTTGCATTGCAGATCGTTCAGCTTTGTCTTTTGAGTTTTTCTTTTGAGTTTTTCTTTTGAGTTTTATATCTTTAACTTGACCCTTTAGCTTGAATCCCTCAACAGTTCGCTGTGTTCTGCTCGGCTTGATTGATTGCTGATTATGACGTTCGAGGCATTACTGAGAGGTATTACTGAGATCCTATGACCTGTTCATCCCCGTCTTCTAACTCACTGCCGAACGACGAAACCATTTGGGAAAGCCTAAAGCAAGCGATCGCCTCTAGCTCTGGCTTCCAGCGCTGGCAACTCGAGCGCAGCGGCGAACTGTCGGCGGCCGAATCCGCAGTGGACGACCCACTCGCAGCAGGTGAACTCAGCACCCTACCCCTAGATCAGCGCGTGCGTCGCTACCTGCGAGAAACCTTAGAAACGCTAGCCTACTAAATTTTTTCTAGCCTTTCTCAGGGCCTTCTCAGCGAACTTCTACTCCGCAAAAAAGATTAAAGCGCCAAATTGCCAGACGTGGCAATTGGCGCTTATCACTGCTTATCGCTATTGATAACAGCAGTTTATGGTTAAGGTCTTTATTAAGCTGACCCCATTTAAGCTGCTTTAATCGTGCCAGGAATTTAGAGCAATCCTCCTGTTTGTTAATCATTTCTTTGGAATTTGTGTCCTGTTGTACTGAATAGTAACGAACTCAATAAACTTC
>JBDNCP010000228.1:0-6562 GCA_046719575.1 Cyanobacteriota bacterium | reverse complement strand
CGCCCTCCAGTTCCCGCCCCACGGCATCGTCCTCAATGCCGAACAACCGGGCGAAGTGCTGCGCTGCCTCCACCGCGACTCGCGCCCAACGGCCGCCGGGAATGAGTAAGGCTGAGTAAGAAAGGGGGCGATCGCTCTTCTGATGAAGAGGAGGGCGATCGCCCTTTTACGCCTATAGAGGAGCGATTTTGCTCCCAAAGACCTCGCCAACGCTCAACCACATTCCATCACCTTTTCTTAACTTTTTCTTATCTGAAGACCTGCTGAAGCAGTCTGCCTAATTCCCGGAATCAGGGGTATTATGCTGAAGCAGTCTGCCTAATTCCCGGAATCAGGGGTATTATGCAGATTGCTGTTTGCCTATCTCCCCAACTTGGGATCTGATATCGAATCTCCAAAAGGTTGCTATGCATAGGGAGTTGTTAACCCTAGCTGCCATGAGTGGAGTCCTGAAACCTGAAAATCGATATCGCTTGACTTGGCAATCCAAAATCGCAACTCTAGTATCGAGAATCGATATCAGGTGAATCGCCTGCAACAGGGAGGGAGTCGGCTGAGCAGTTTAGACTCATCCGGCTAGAGCGGCGGCAACTCGCTCAGCTTGAGGTAGGCCTGCTGAGCCGCGGCTTGCTCCGCTGCTTTTTTGGACTGGCCCTTACCCATGCCGATGCACTGATTTTGAATCCAGACTTCTGCAACAAAGCGCTCCGGATCGCCATAGTCCTGCCCAACTTCTGTGACGCGATACTCCGGCAGGGCGCGATAGCGACTTTGGGTAATTTCTTGCAATGCGCCTTTGTGGTTTTGTCGGGTGGGGTCTTGGGCTATGTCGGCGGCGATCGCCCGAAAGTGATCGTCCAGCCACGGGCGAATCAGACTGAGGTCTTGGGTGCTGAGGTAAAACGCAGCCACCATCGCCTCCAGCGCATCGGCCAGACGGGTTTCTCTGCCGACGGGATTTGCGTGGGCAGCGGCTCCCATCAGTAAATAGCGCTCCAGGTTGTACTGATCGGCAATGGTCGCCAACGTGCGATCGCTCACCATAATGCCCCGAAACGCCGACAGTTCCCCCTCCGGCAACTTGGGATATAGCTCATACAGCAACTCCGCCGCCGCCAGCTTCACCACCGCATCGCCCACAAACTCCAGCCGCTCGTAATTTTTGGCAGCCGAAGCCGTCGCATGGGTCAACGCCTGATCCAGCAGCCCCAAATCTACCGGAGCCATCGCAGGCAACCCCAGCTTTTGCAGCAACCCCCGCAGCTTAGCTTCACGAGACGGATGAAGCACAGTCATCTTTCATTCTTCCCTCTTCGTTCTTCCCTCTTCGTTCTTCCCTCTTCCCTCCTCCCTCTTCCCTCTTCCCTCCTCCCTCTTCCCTCTTCCTTCTTCCCTCTTCGTTCTTCGTTCTTCGTTCTTTCCCCCACCCCCCCATCACCCTGCATCAATCTTCGTCCCCCGCACACAGGCCCCCGACAAATTCGCCCCGTCCAGATTTGCGCCCTCCATCTCGGCGCAGAGCAGGTTTGCGCCGACCGCGTTGGCTCCGGCCAGGTTTGCGTCCTGGAGGTCGGCAGATTCTAGATTCGCTTCGGTTAGCACTGCGCCTTGCAAATTGGCCTGTCGCAGGTTGGCGTTTTGCAAGTTGGCGTTGCTAAGGTTTGCGCCGCGCAGGTCGGCCCCCCGCAGATCGACACCGCTCAGGTTAACGCCCATCAGGTTTGCGCCGCTGAGGAATGCGCCCGTAAACACGGCGCGGGTGAGGTTTGCTTGCATCAGGTTTGCGCCGCGCAGGTTGCTGCCGCGCAGGTCGGCTTCGCTGAGGTTGCTCTGCATCAAGTTTGCGCCCAGGCAGTTTGCCCGCAGGTCGGCGCGGCTGAGGTCGCTGCCCATCAGGTTTGCGCCATCGAGTCGGGCCCCGCTCAGCTTGGCTGCGACAAGGCTGGCTCCGGCGAGGTTTGCTCCGGCGAGGTTTGCCCGCGAGAGGTCTGCGCCGGCCAGATCTTCGTCTTGCAGATCAGCTCCAGCAAGCTGCTTTGGGGTTCCGGCGTGAATTTCTTTGATGCTCATAGGCGCTTCAGGGCTTTAACACTGAGAGACTAAGACGCTTCGGCAGGACTGGCAGCCCGCGACAATCCCAGCAAATCTTCTTCGGAGTGGGAATCGAGTAGCCATAGGCCAGAGGCGATCTTGGGCAGCACGGCGGGGAGGCTGAGGCCCTGCTGGATTCCGACAATCACCAGTGACAGCGTTTCCACGAGCTTGGGGTCCCACTGTTTGCCCTGTTCGGCTTTGCACTGATTTAGAACGGTTGTCAGGTTTTGGATGGGGTCGGCGTTGGGCTGGGCGTTTAGCTGGGTAACGCGGGCTTGAAAGGCGATCGCCAGTCCCAGAATGCGCGACTCTAGGGGAATTTCGTCGCCACGCAGCCCAGCGGGATAGCCGCGCCCGTCCCAGCGTTCGGTGTGGTGGGTGAGGATAGTGGCGATCGCCTTTAGGCGGCTCATCCGGCGCAATAGTTGTGTACCGGGAATCAGCGGGCACGACAGGGGCACGGCCGCCTCATCGTCAAACCGGGACGATGTGCCCGGACTCAACACCGTGCTGCCCGACTCGATCTGCGCGATGCGATGCAGCAGGCTGGCCAACTGGAGCCGATGAAGCTGCCAAGCGGGGAGATCGAGCAAGTTGCCCATTGCTTCGGTGAGGGTGGCCACCTCGGCAGCGGCCATCGGATTGCTGAGGTCGGTGAGGTCGATCAGTTGGGCAATCCGCAGATAGGCTTGCAGTTCGTTGGAAGTCAGGTTGTCGTTGATGGCAAAGCGATCGCGAAAGTCTGCCTGGGGGTCGTTGGCGTGGTGCGTTTGCAGATAGTCCACCACCCGCGTCACGATGTCGCCCAGATTGTCCGCCGTAGGAGAACCGCAGAGCGCGCCGGCTTGCTGCACTTGAGCGGCGATCGCGCTGAGTCGCTGGGTCAACTGCTGCTGAAGCGTGGGGTTATAGCGGCCGATATGGGCGATCGCCAGTTCTGCCGTTTCCAGCACCAGCGACGGCTCAAACGTCCACAGTCCGTAGAATTTGCGCTCTAGGTCATGCGTCGGAAAGCCCGCCTTGAGATAGTCTGCTTCGGCTAGCTCCTGGCACAGCACCATCGCCGTATAGTCTGGCGAGACGATAATCAGGTGCCACTCCTGCGCCACCGGGTCGGCTTCATCTAGGTTAACCAGCGCCACATTGTCGCGCTGGCTGGTGGGATGTTCGGCAAAACCCGCGTCGTCTGCCGCCAGGATGACGATCTGCGGAGACTTTTCAGCAATTTGCCCGTAGCGGTCGGCCTCTTGCAGATACCACTTGCCCCGCTGAAATGCCGTAATCATCAGCGGCGAGTGGTCATGCTCCAAAATCGAGTCTTCCAGCGCGTGGCACAAAGCGACGAGCGTGTTTTTGTAATAAACCCCAAAGTTGAGCGGGCGCTTGCCCTCGGTCTGCCCATTGAGATGGGCCTCCCTCAACTTTTGCAAAATTGATCCGGTTAACATCCTGGCAGTGGCGGCTGGCGGCAGTGTGAATTTTTAATACTTCGATTCTCGCAGACTTTTTCGGTTCATAGGGAATCTCTTGGGGACTCTCTATGGATCGCTTTTGAGAATCTCTGGGTTTAGGCGCTGCCACCAGGGGAGATTGACGGCGGGAAATCGCTGGGTCGCCTGACGGAGCCAGTCCGCCAGAATGAGATCGGGTGGCAAACTGCCGTCGATTCGGATGACGTTTTCTTCCGCATCGATCGATTCAAAGGTGGCAAGCTGGCTTTTCAGCATTTCCAGCTTCATGTAGTGGTTTAGGCGGTTGGATAGCCGTCGCTCTAGCTCCGCTGGGGGCACATCCAGCCAAACAAACTGCACCCCGCCCGACGCGGCGAGTTGGCTTCGATAGGCACGTTTGAGGGCAGAGCAGGTGATCACGGTTTCACGGCGATGGGCGATCGCCCGCTGGATGTCGTCCTGCATATCCAGCAGCCATTGACGGCGATCGCCCTCGTCGAGCGGAATTTGGGCCTGCATTTTGGCGATGTTGGCAGGAGAATGGCGGCGATCGCCCTCCAGAAAATCGCACTCTAGCCACTGCGCCAGCCGCCGCCCGATGACGGTCTTGCCAGAACCTGCTACGCCCATAATGAGCCAAACAATCGGGGAGGGGGGCATAGGGAAAGGGAGGGATGGGGTGAAAAAAGGAAAAAGGAAGAACGAAAAACGAAAAAGGAAAAACGGAACCTTTTCGTCCTTCGCTCTTCACTCTTCACTCTTCGCTCTTCGTTCTTCACTCTTCACTCTTCACTCTTCGTTCTTCGTTCTTCGTTCTTCGTTCTTCGTTCTTCGTTCTTTCTTCTTCTCTCTTCCTCTAACAAACCATCCCAACTCTAGTCCAGTTCTTGTTGCAGCACAGCGGCGATCGCCTCTTTTGCTTTGAGTTGAAACTCCTGCACATTCACCCGATCCAGCAGGCGCACAGCGAACAGCATTCCGAAAATGGGCAGGGCAAACACAAAGCTGTAGGCCAGCAGCGGCGACCCAAACAGCACCCGCCCCGCATCCAGCGCCGCGCCGCCCAGCACCGCCGCCACCGCCCGCGACATGGCCTGCGCCAGCCCCCACGCGCCAACGAAGGTGCCTGCCGTTTCTGCTGCGGTAAGGTCTAGCATCAGGCTGATTGCGCCGTTGGTTGTCACGCCGGAGGCCAGCCCAAAAATCAGCATCGCCAGGTTTAGCATTCTGGGATTAGCCGAAAAGCCCGCCAAGATAATCAGCAAAAAGCTGGCGGCAACGGCATAGCAGCCCAGCTTGGCGGTGCGGTGTTTGCCAATGCGCGGCACGATCAGAAAGCCCGTCGTGGCAATGCCAATCAGCGTGCCCAGTCCCCAAAAGGCATTGAGCCGGGTTGATTCGGCGATCGACATGCCAAACACCTCGCCGCCGTAGGGTTCCAGCACCGACTCTTGCAAAAACAGGCTGAGGGTCATCATCATCAAAAAGCTGAAGAACAGGCCCGTCTGGCGGCTGGCGGTCAGCACCTTGAGCGATCGCCCCAGGGTAATGCTATCTTCGCGGTCGGCAATCATCGAGCGCGATCGATAGCGCGAAAAGGTCTTTTCCACGCCCCAAGTGGCGATCAGCGTTAGCCCAAACACGATCGCCGGAATAATCAGAAAAATTCGGTTAATCGAAGCCCGCACCAGTTCCAGTGGCGCGTCGGACTCGATCTGCCGCAGCAGCCCGCTAGAGGCGATCGCCCCCACGATAATGCCCACCATCAGCATCGACCAGACAATGCCCACCAACTTCGGGCGATTGTCTTCATCCGACACATCCACCAGCAGCGCCGTAAAGGGCGTAGAACTAGCGCTAATGGCCAGCCCATACAGCGCAAACATTAGTGCCAACAGCGCAATCCAGCCGTAGGTCGAAAAGCCCCAGCCCGATGCCTGGATGCTATCGTTGAGCCGCCACACCACCTGCACTGCCAAAAACGAAGCCGTCGTAAACAGCGCCGCCCCCAGCCAGACATAGCCCGTGCGGTGGCTACTGCCGATGGGCTTGGAATCAGACATTTGCCCGAACCACACCCGCGACGGAGCCACAAACTGATTCATGGCGATGGTCGCCGCCACAAGTGTCGCAGGCAGCGCCAGTTCTTTAATCATGACGCGGTTCAACACGCCCAGCGTCAGCAGCGACATGATGCCCAGACCCATCTGAAACAGCCCCAGGCGAAACATCGTGGGCAATCCTAGCCTGACGGTCGATTGGACCCTTGCTGAGTCGATAAACTCTCCTTTAGCCATGAATATGTCCTAAAAAAATTCACCAGAAAAGAACTCACCAGGCTAGCTAACCCAATCACAGGTTAGTTAACCAGATCATCTAGTTAACCCGATCAATTGAAATGAGCTTTGGTCTGTTCTTATCTTCGCGCAGGAACAGGCAGAAATGAGTCAGGATGAGGAATCCAAGAATGATGCAGGCTGCTCAGACGGAACAAGCCGTCAGGAATGAGTGGGGCCGCGGTCAATCGTGCGGCGGGTCACGGGGGACGAAAGCACAATGAGCGTCGTCACCTGGCTATGGGTGAACTGGTCGATCAGGGATTCCAGGTGGGCGACGGAGGCAACGGCGACTTTGGCAATGTAATCGTCGCTGCCGGTGACTCGGTGACACTCCAGCACTTCGGGCATCGCCTGGAGGCGATCGCTCAGGCGGGCAAACTCGCCCGGAAACGACTCGATTCGCATGAACGCGATGATGCTATAGCCCAGTTTAGACAAATCCAGTTCGACGCGATAGCCCGTAATGATGCCCAACTCTTCCATGCGGCGAATCCGATCGACCACCGCCGGAGCCGACAGACCCACGCGCCGCCCCAGTTCGCTATAGGACAGCCGCGCATCTTCCTGGAGCGATCGCAGCAGCGCCCAACTGGTGTCATCCAGCAGTTTTTCTGTTTCTAAACTCATTTTGTTTCTAGGCTATTTCTGTTTCCAAGCTCATTCTGTTTCTAAACTCAT
>JBDNCP010000227.1:0-6682 GCA_046719575.1 Cyanobacteriota bacterium | reverse complement strand
TTTCTCGGCTTCTAGTTTCTCGGCTTCTAGTTTCTCGGCTTCTAGCGCGTGGCTTCTGGCATGTGGCTTCTAGATGTTTGCTGTAACCCTCGACCCCTGGCAGTATGCCTTCTCTGACAGAACTCCGCATTACCGAAGACGAACTGGATCGCCTGACAGGGCTGGATATTAGCGACACCTTTATGGGTCGGGCGATTCGTCCGTCAGTCCTGCGGTCGCCGCGTCGGCTGCGATCGCTCTTGTTGAGCGAAGTGCTGACACTGGGCCTGTTCATCATTTTTTGTTTGCCTGCCAGCTTGGTGATTGCTCGCAATCTTCCCGGTTTCACAGGAGACGACATTGCAAAATTCCTCGGCATATCGTTAGGAATTTCCGTCGGATTGTTCGCACTTTGGAACGGCTACATCTGGCAGCAGGGAAAGAAATTGACTCAGCTTTCGCATCTGCTGGATCAGGTCGATCGACACAACGAGATCATCGAGGCGATCGCCCTGATGGAAGAGTTAGATTCCGTGCGTGCGAACAGCAGCGAGCCTGTGGATCGACAGGAGATTTTTCAAGCTCTGGATGCCACTCGCTCTAGCTTGATCTGTGCCTTGACCACCGAAAGGATCGTGCGAAAGCATCAGAAGATGATTGCCAAACGAGCAGAATTGGCAGAGGCGATCGCCCAAAACCTGGCCATGCTACAAACGCTTCAAGAGAACGCAACTGCGAACGAATACGGACAGTTTTTGACTGAGGGGCTGAGCATTGGCATCATTGTGCAGCAAGAATTATCCGAGTTCATGCCGGGTGCGTCGATCCCGAAGCAATGGTCTAACGAGTGAGGGTGACTCATGAAGGTGAATGAAGGAATGCTTGGCGACTGAGGATAGCCTCATCAAAGGCCGGGTTGGATGGCGCTACGCTGGGTGGTAGTAAAACGCCGCCGCCAGAATCGCGTAGGTTGCCAGCAGTAGCGTTCCGTCTAGCCAGTTCGACCGCCCGTTCAGGCTAATCAAGTTGACGATAAATACGGCGATCGCCACCGTAATCGCCTCAAACGGGTTGAAGTCCAGATCCATCGGCTGGCCCATCGCCTGCCCCACCAGCACCAGCACCGGAGCCACAAACAGCGCCACCAGCAGACTCGACCCCATCGCCACCGACACGGGCAAATCCATATTATTTTTCAGGGCCACGCGCACAGCCGTCACATAGCCCGACACATCGCCCAACAGCGGCAACAGCACCACGCCTGTAAATAGCGGGGTCAGTGCCCAATCAGCAATCACGTCTTCCACCACGCCCACAAATAGTTCCGACTCGACAGCAATCCCGACTGTCGCCAACAGCAGCACCACCACCCACGGCCACAGCGGCGATCGCCCGCTTTCCTCCAGCAGTGGGTCTTGCTTGGCTTTGCACACGTCATAGAGATAGCTGTGGGTCTTCAGCGAAAACAACAGCGTCAGCCCGTACACCAAAATCAGTACGACGGCCACAATAATCGACAGTTTGGCTATGTCCTGCGCGTCTACAAAATTGGACGTGTTAATGACGATTGTAGGCAGGGCGATCGCCGTGACTGCCAGCGTCATCGACGAGCCATTCACCCGCACCACAATCGGCTCAAACGACTGCTCTTTGTACTTCAGCCCGCCCAGCAGCATTGCTAGCCCCAGCACCAGCAGCAAATCGCCCAAAATACTGCCCGTGATGCTGGCCTTCACCAGATCCACCAGACCTCGCCGCAGCGCTGCCAGCGAGATAATCAACTCTGTTGCATTACCAAAGATCGCGTTCATCAGTCCGCCTACTGTTGGCCCTAGGGCCAGCGCCAGTTCTTCGGTGGCTCGGCCAAGGAAAATAGCCAGCGGGGCGATCGCCAGCGCCGATGTCACAAACACCGCCGCATCGCCCCAGCCCTGCCCATGCGCCAACAGTGAAATCGGAACAAAGACCAGCAGCACCAGTGCAGGAAACCGTTTAAGCAGCATAGAGATGTTTAAGCAGCATAGAGATTAAGCAGCCCAGAAAAGGGATTAGCGATGAGAGATTGGGAATTAAGAATCCAGACTGGCGATAGAGGAATAAGGAGAGGAATAAGGGGAATCGGATGGTGGACTGCTACCTCTAGCATCCCCTCCATTCTCGACTCCACCAACCCGTCATCTCCTCTCCCCACACTACGCTACAGTTAAGCTTGTGCATTCTCCATCTTGCCCCAGTCTATGACCTCATCCCCCGCAGACTCCTCCGAATGGGAGCGCAACCCGACTCGTCGCCCCCAGCGCCCGACGGACTGGCGACTGCTCAAAATGCTCCTGCCCTACGCCCTGCGGCATCAGCGGCTGCTGCTGATTTCGCTGCTAATGCTGATTCCAACGGCGATCGGGGATGCGGTGCAGCCGATTTTGGTGGGGCAGGCCATTTCGCTGATTCGCAATGAGCCAGTGCTGGGCTTTTTGCAGGGGCGCACCTTGGCGCAAGGGCTGAATCTGCTGGTGGTGTTGCTGCTGATTACCATTGTGATGCGGCTGACGTTTGATGGACTGCAGAGTTTTCTGGTGCAAAAGGTGGGTCAGCGCATTACCGCCGACATTCGCAATGACTTGTTTTTACACGTCACATCGCTGGCCACGCGATTTTTCGATCGCACGCCCGTTGGTAAACTGATCACGCGCCTAACCAGTGATGTGGATGCACTCGGTGACGTGTTTTCCACAGGCGCGATCGGCATCATTGGCAATCTTTTTTCCATCATCGTGATTGCGCTGACGATGTTCACGCTGGAATGGCGGCTGGCATCTCTGCTGATTGCCATGCTGATTCCGATTACTATCCTCACGATTTACTTTCAGCGGAAATATCGACAGGCCAACTATCGGGCCCGCGAAGAACTGTCGTCGCTCAACGCCACGCTGCAAGAGAACATTGTCGGCATCAACGTGGTGCAGTTGTTTCGGCGGGAGGCGTTTAATGCTGAACTATTCCGCACCATTAACCAGCGCTACATCAAGGAAGTCGATCGCACGATCGTATTTGACTCGCTGGTGTCGGCCACGCTGGAATGGATTTCGCTAGTGGCGATCGCCGCTGTCCTCTGGCTCGGCGGCGTACTCGTCCTACAAGAAGCGCTGCTCTTTGGCACATTAGCGTCTTTCATTCTCTTTGCTCAGCGCCTCTTTGACCCCCTGCGCGAATTTGCCGAACAATTTACCGCTATCCAGGCGGGCTTCACTGCTTTGGAGCGGGTCAGCGATATTCTCGTCGAACCCATCGAAATCCGCGATCCGGAGGTCAGGGATCGAGGGGTTCCTGCGGTTCATCATTCCACCGCCCAAGCCCCTGGCGAAATCCGCTTCGAGCAGGTCTCCTTCGGCTACAAGCCTGACGAACTGGTGCTGCGCGACCTCGACTTCACGATTGCGCCTGGCGAAAAAGTGGCACTGGTGGGGCCAACGGGCGCGGGCAAAAGCTCGATTATTCGCCTGCTGTGTCGGCTATATGAGGTGACGAGCGGGCGCATTTTGCTGGATGGCGTAGACATTCGCGAAATGCCCCAGGCAGAACTGCGGCGGCGGATGGCGGTAATTTTGCAGGACGGGTTTTTATTTGCGGGCGATGTGAAGAGCAACATTGCGCTGGGCGAAACTTACTCGATGGCGGAAATCCAGCGGGCGGCGGAGCAGACGAATGTGGCAAAATTCATCGAGCAACTGCCCCAGGGCTACAACACAGAACTGCGGCAGCGCGGCACAAATCTGTCGGGTGGACAGAAACAGCTTCTCGCCTTTGCGCGGGCCGCCATCCGCAATCCGCCGATTTTGGTGCTAGACGAAGCCACTGCAAACCTGGACGTGGGTACAGAGTCCCTGATTCAAGAAGCGCTGGAAACCCTGCTGGAGGGGCGCACCGCCATTATCATTGCCCACCGTCTTTCTACCATTCGCAGTGTGGATCGGATTTTGGTGCTAAAGCGGGGACAACTGGTGGAGTCGGGCAGCCATGAGGAACTGCTGGCGCAAAATGGACTCTATGCCAGTCTGTATCGGCTGCAAATGCTGGAAGGTTAAGGGGGCTTGGCCGCGATATGCCTGCAAGATCATGCGTCTACCCTGTCGGCCAATTGGTTTCAAGGTTTCATGTCAAATCTGGCTGATCACCCACAGTGAAGTAGCCGCATCCGACCACCAATGGAAATTGGTTGGAAATTGGTTAGCCCCCGAATGCGATCGCCCCTGACTGGAGCCTGCGGGCGTGAGCCATTTCCCCCGACGCATCTGAAAAGGCTCACCCAAAACTCAGGCTGGGCTAGCTCGATGGCGATCGCCAGTAAGTTTGCAAAATCAACCCGCAGCCATAGCCGCCACAGGCGCAGCCGTTCCCGCGATCGCCGCTCACCCCCCACCCACACCAGCCGGGTCAATTGCCACAGCAGTCCACCCCACGGATACGTACTCCGCAGCATCCACACCGCTAAACCGCACGATGCCGGTTTCATCCTCATCTCCCCACACGCCAAAAACCTCCGCTCAACCCTCACCCCCTCACCCCCTCCAACGGCAACCCCAACTCCGCCCGCCACTGGCGCACGGGCTTTTCCCATGCCTCTTCCCAGCGCTGAGCAACCAGGGGCTTCGCCTGTTCTCCCAGTTCCCAGCCGAGGGCGATCGCCCTGGTGGTGGTGGAGTCGGTGGGCAATTTGCTGTGGCTCTCGCTCAAGGCCGATGCGCCGCTTCGCGCTCGCCTGATTGCCGAAACCAAGTGCTTGATAACCCACTATCTCGCCAGCCATTTTGGCGAAACGATTGGCGGAGAAGCGTGAAGGGGCGTTATCGAAGCTTTCCAAAGGCATCGCCCTAAATCCAGACCAAGGTTAATCAATGCTCAAGCCGCGCGCGGTCTTGGGGCGGGCGCGGGCGGCCAGCGGTGCTTGCTCGATTTCGCGGGTGCGGATTTGGTGCGCCTGGAAGTGCTGCTGCCAGAGGGCGGGCGCGTCCAGGGTTTCGCCGCCGTGCGTCGTGTGGCGCGATCGCACGCGACACAGCACGGGCGTATTCACGCAGGCTCCCGACACGATCACCTGGCCTTTTGTCAGGGCGGGCAACTCCTTCAGCAGGTCGCGCCCCGCCGCTTCCACGCCATATTTCAGGCTGTCCTGATCCACCGGGTTGACAATTCGCATGATGAACTGGCTCATGCACTGCGACAGCACATCCGAATCCAGCTTGCCCGGCCGCTGCGTGATCAGCCCCACGCCCAGCCCAAACTTGCGCCCTTCGCTGAGGATCGTCCGCAAGATGGTCTTGCAGCGCGAGGGTTCGTGGGCGGGCGCAAAGCGGTGGGCCTCTTCCAGCAGGATGAACACCGGGTAGGGCAGATAATTTTCGTCGTCGGGTGTGAGGTTGCCCTTTTGGGTGTTCATGCGGGCGTGGTTTGCCTGCCGCAGCACGGCGGCGCAGATCACCTGCTGTTCTTCCTGGCTGATTTCGTTCATTTGCAGCACCGTCACCTGGCCCGGCTGAAACAGGTCACGGGGCGACAGATGCTCGTAGGTGTGGAAATAGGGCGATCGCGCCAGTTTCTCCAGCTTCCATTGCAGCGCTCCGGCAGAACTGCCGATTTTTGTGTTGCCGTCTTCGTCGGTGGCGGTGTCAGCCTGCTCCACAGCGGCATAGAGGTCGTTGATTGTCCAGCGATAGTCGCCCTTGCGATGGCTGTGCAGCAGCGAAAACGCCTTGCTGAGAATCGCCTGCTGGCGATCGCTCATCTCCGGCAGCAGCGCCAGCACGTCGTAATAATCTAGCGACGACACGCGAATCCGCACATCGTCTGGAGTCAGCACGCGCACCTTGGGCGCATAGCCGTCTTCGCCTGCAAAGGTCGCATGGCCTTGCATTTCTGCCAGGGTGCTGTATTCGCCATGCGGGTCGAAGATCAGCACCGCCGCCCGATTTTGCGCCGACAGCAGCTCCTCTACCAGCACCCCCGCCAGGTAAGACTTGCCCGACCCTGTGCCCGCCAAAATCGCCATGTGGGTGCTGACCAACTCTTTCACATCCACCACCACAGGCACCGCGCCCGACTCGCGCAGCAGCAGCGACCCCAGATGCGCCGCGCCAATATCGCCAAGCTGCTTTTTGTTCAACACTTGCCGCAGACACTCGTCGCTGGCGAGATAGACCTTTGCGCCGGGGTCAGGAGCCTGTCGCGGGTTGATGAAACCCAGCGCTTTGTGAAAATAGCCAATCACCTCAACGGTGACTTCGTAAATTTCAGGGTTGGCGTAGGAAAATCCAATGAGGGCGGCGATCGCCTCTGGGCTGATCTCGGTATCGGCAAAGATGCGGTCGGGCAGGTGGTCAATCAGGCAGCGATCGGAAATTTTGCCCAAAATTTGCAGCGTCGCGCCGTCATCGGCGATCGCCTCATAAAACACAAACTCGCCCACTTTTACATGGCGATTGTCGGCAGTGATGAACACGTATTGCGTCGATGCCTCGCCCGGCCCTTTGACCGTGCCAATCGCCCGAAGTGCAGAAAAGCAGTGTTGTGCTGTCATGGGAAGAAGAGGGAAGAACGAAGAGGGAAGAACGAAGAGGGAAGAACGAAGAGGGAAGAACGAAGAGGGAAGAACGAAGAGGGAAGAACGAAGAGGGAAGAACGAAGAGGGAAGAACGAAGAGGGAAGAACG
>JBDNCP010000226.1:0-6719 GCA_046719575.1 Cyanobacteriota bacterium | reverse complement strand
GACACCTTGCGCCCAATCAGTTCCAGCGCTTTGTCATAGGACCAGAAAGATTTGGGAAAGAGTGGATAGAGCAATAAAGCACGCATAGCGGTCAGTTTAGGATGGATGGTGCTAGCAGACCAGGAAAGCCAACTTTCCAAAGTTCTCACCCAGATGTGGGTCAGAAACCTAGTCGCAGCATACCCCACCTGCTCAACAGGGGACAACCGCAACCCAAACAGACCCAATGGAACAGACCCAATGGAAACTGCCACAGCGTAAGCGGCTATCTGTCCTATTCTGGCTCTTTGCCCGCGCTAATTTCTTACCTTCTGGCTAATGTTTATACTTCGTCGTGAGCAAAGCGGTTGTAAAGGAAATCAAGCGCGTAGTTCCGCAGTTTGTAATACTCTGGATCTTCCATAATCAGGTCGCGATCTCTGGGGCGCACAAAGGGAATCGTCAGGATTTCGCCGATATTCGCTGCGGGGCCGTTGGTCATCATCACCAGGCGATCGGCTAGGAACAGTGCTTCGTCGATGTCGTGGGTGATCATCAACACGGTGCAGCGATGTTCATTCCAGATGGTCAGCAGTTCTTCCTGCAATTCTTCTTTGGTGATTGCATCCAGTGCGCCAAAAGGTTCATCGAGAATTAGCACTTCGGGGCGCGTGGCAAGGGCGCGGGCGATCGCCACTCGCTGCTTCATGCCCCCGGAAAGCTGGGGCGGTTTCTTATCCATCGCGTCGGCTAGGCCCACCATTGCTAGATGGTCACGGGCGATCGCCCGTTTCTGAGCCTCCGGCTTCTCAGGATAGACGGCATCCACCGCCAGATACACATTTTCAAATGCTGTCAGCCAAGGCAGTAGGGAATAGTTTTGAAACACCACCATTCGGTCAGGCCCGGGTTTGACAATTGGCACCCCCTTCAGCAACACCCTGCCCGTCGTGGGTGTGCTAAATCCTGAAACCATATTGAGCAAAGTCGATTTCCCGCAGCCAGAATGCCCAATGACACAGATAAATTCACCAGACTGAATCGACAGATTCACGTCTTCGAGAACCGTATAGAACCCGCTAGGCGTTGGATAAACCTTGCTAATATTTTCAAGGGATAGAATCGGCATATCTCTATCAATGGAATGATCGATGGAATGAACTCTGGGAATCGGTGAAGCACTAGTGATGACTTGCATAGGGAACCTGTTAGGAATGCTAAAAGGATACTCAGGGATCGGGAGAGAACCGGCTTAAAAGTCTCGCTCAACCTCTAACAAAGCAGCGTGTCAGCCAGGGACTAATACCTATCTCCACTTGTGGCATTCTCTATTTGTGGCATTCCGACTGAAATTGCTGGAAGCCCTGCAAACGCTTGACGGGCAACCCAAAATCGCAAATCCAAAATCGAGAATCCAAAATCGAGAATCGATATCTAGGAATCAGGACTTACGCGCCTGCGATGAATTTTTTGGATTTCGGACTATTTCTCGCGGGTGCAGCCCGCGAGAAATAGTCCAACTGCGTAAGCCCTGGGAATGTCTGCCCGGCCGCTAAGCCGCAACGAGCGGGCGAGAGTCGATCGCCACTTCAGCAACGCTAAAGTCACGCTTAATGTCCAGACTGTTTAGGTAAGCAATGGGATCTTCAGCATCAAACGTCATGCCATCAAACAGCGTGATCGGCCCGCGATGATATTTGATATCCAATATGCCCAATTCCCTCGCAGCCGTGCTGAACACACTCACCCGACAAACCCGCTCCAAAATTTCCATCCAGTTGCGTGGGAAGGGAATATTGCCCCAGCGAGCCATTTGCGTCATCATCCACAGGTGTTCAGTCCGGCTAGGGCGATTCACGCCGTCGCCAAAAAACAGGTGATGAGCATATTCGCGCATGGGCCGCTCTAGGTTGCAAACAAATTCGTTGGGGTCGCCCAGATGGATATAATCGACGTTCGTGCTAATGTACTCTCGGCGGGACAAAAGCGATCGCACCTCGGATTCATGCTCTGGATCAGCACAATACCGACAGGCTTCCAAAAGAGCCTTCGCCAATGCAATGTGCGTATTCGGATGCGCGTTCGCCCAGTCTTCGCGTACGCCCAGCACCTTACCTGGATGTCCCTGCCAAATTTCTAGGTCAGTCGCCACGGTGAAACCCGCGTCTTCCATCGCGGCCCGCAGGTTCCAGGGTTCGCCCACGCAGTAGCCGTCGATGGTGCCCGCTTTTAGGTCGGCAATCATCTGCGCTGGGGGAATCGTCTTGAGCGATACGTCCCGATCGGGGTCGATGCCGCCAGACGCAAGCCAATAGCGCAGCAAGAGATTGTGCATCGACGACGGATGTACCATACCCAGTGTGTGCTGCTGCTCGGTCGATTCTAGCAGCATCCGCTTAAAGTCTGTTGCAGTATAGACACCCTGCTCATAGAACTTTTTGGCGAGGGTGACGGCGTTGCCATTGCGGGTCATCGTGAGGGATGACACAATGGGCAACGGAGTATCCTGGTGTCCACCGACCGTCAACCAGACGGGCATCCCCGCAGGCATCTGAGCCGCATCCAGATAGCCACCCACGATGCCGTCTACGATGCCACGCCAGCTACTTTCGCGCACCAGCGATACGTCGTCTAGACCATGCTTGGCAAAGAAGCCCTTTTCTTTGGCCACCACGAGCGGCGCACAGGCCGTCAGCGGTACAAAGCCAACTTCCAGGTTGACCTTTTCCAAGCCATGACGGGCGATCGCCGTCGTTTTCTTAGCCCGCAGTTTCTTAATGCGCTTCTGCTGGTTCAAAAAGTAGATAATCTCCGAGCGCAGGCTGTAATAGCTGGGATGATTCACCACGTCCATCCGGCGGCGCGGGCGGGGAATATCCACATCCAAGATGCCGCCAATCTTCGACGCGGGGCCATTGGTCAACATGACAATGCGATCGCTCAGCAGTACCGCCTCATCTACGACATGCGTCACCATCACCGCCGTTACCTGGTTTTCCTCGCAGATCTTCATCAACTGCTGTTGCAGGTTTCCACGAGTCAGCGCATCCAGCGCCCCAAAGGGTTCATCCAGCAGCAGCAGCTTGGGACGAATGGCCAGCGCACGGGCGATCGCCACCCGCTGCTTCATCCCACCCGAAAGTTGTGCCGGCGGCTTATCGGCTGCGTGCTGCAACCCTACTAAATTAATATGCTGCTCAACAATCTCCCGCCGCTCCGCTTTGGGCAAATCCGTCAGCACCTCATCCACCGCCAGCGCAACATTTTCACGCACCGTCAGCCAAGGCAACAGCGAATAATTCTGAAATACCACCATGCGATCGGGCCCGGGCCGCGACACCCTCTGCCCCTCCAGCGTCACCACGCCATCCGTCGGCAAATCCAGCCCCGCAATCATATTCAGCAGCGTAGACTTGCCACAACCAGAGTGACCAATCAGCGAAACAAACTCACCTTTTCTGATTTCCAAATCAATGCCCTTGAGCGCGACATATTGCCCGCCGCCGGACAGCGAAAAGACCTTTTCGACCTGATCAACCGCAACGAAGAGAGACATAGGACGTGATAAGAAATGAGTATTTGGGAACTGGGGCAATGGGGGTTGGGATGACTGGGTGAAACCGCATAGCTCACTCCGTCCCTCCCGCCCTGAAACCTAGAACCTAGAACCTAAAACGTTTAGGCATTCGGCACAATCTTGCGCTGGATAAAGGCCATGAAGCGATCGAGCGCCAAACCGACTGCGCCGATGTAAATCACCGCCACAATGATTTCAGTTACATAGTTCTGCTGATACGCATCCCAGATAAAGAAACCGATGCCTGCCACACCTGACATCACAATTTCTGCCGCAATAATCGCCAGCCATGCCAGACCAATCGCAATCCTCAGCCCGGTAAAAATGTAGGGCAGTGCTGACGGCAGCAGCACCTTAAAGAAATACTTTTGCTTGGAAATTTGCAACACGCGAGCCACATTTTTGTAGTCTTGGGGAATCTCGCGCACGCCCACAGCGGTATTAATCAAAATCGGCCAAATTGCCGTAATGAAAATCACAAACAACGCAGCAGGCTCGTTTTGTCGCAACGCAGCCAGAGCAATGGGAACCCAGGCCAAGGGCGCAACCATTCGCAAAAACTGAAAGAGGGGATCAAGCGATTTATCAATCACCTTGTTACTGCCTACGATGATTCCCAGCGTAATGCCGACAATTGCCGCTGCGATATATCCTCTTGCCACACGACCCAAGCTGATCATCGTCTGCCGAAACAAACCCTGATCCAGATCACTGTTGTAATAGAACGGATGCGTGATTAAATATCGACTACGCTCATCCGTAATGACCTGAAGCGGCCCTGGCAGCGAAATCAATCCAGCGCTAGAGAAAATCTGCCAAACAATCAGAAACGCCAGGATGCCCAAAATAGGTAAGATAAAATTCGACGCAGACCCATCCATGAAAGACTGCACTGTTCTTTGCCAACCCGCAGCACGAGAACGAGAATGAATACCAACTGCCATAGAACCTCCTGATCGAAACGCTAGATTAACAGACGTGGCCCCGAATGTATCGCCAATCCAAAGCTGAGAGAATACTTGAGCCGAGAGAATACTTGATTGGAATGCTCAAACGAATACTGGTACAGAAATAGTACTGGTACAGAAATAGATAAACAGATAAAACAGGGCAATGCGGGTCAGGGGTCAGGGCTTCATTTTTTGCTTTTCGCTCTTCATTCTTGTCCAGTTCATCCACCCTAGCCCCCCAACCCCTGCTTCCTAAGCAGCTTTGATCTTGAGGCTCTTGAGGTAAGCTTCAGGATTCGCCGGATCAAACTTCACGCCGTCAAAGAAGGTTTCTACCCCCCGGCTTGTGCTGCTGGGCACGTCTGCCGCAAATCCTGCTTCCTTAGCAGCTTCGCGCCACAGGTCTTCGCGGTTTACCTCGTCGATGATGCGCTGAGCAACATCCAGATCTGTCAGCGAATTCTTGTGGAAGCCCCAGCGCAGCGATTCCGTCAGGAACCAAAGGTCGTGGCTCTTGTAGGGGTAAGAAATGCTGTTGCCGTTGGGATCTTTCCAGTAGAGTGGGCCAACGTTGATGTCGTTGAAGTCGGGCTTGTTGTCGCCCATCTTATACGCCCCTTTGTAGGGTGGCGTGAGGATCTCGGCTGTTGTGTTGAAGAACTCGCGTCCAGCGCAGATCGTCACTAGTTCTTCGCGGTTTGCAGGATCGTCGCACCACTGCTGCGCTTCCATGATTGCTTTGAGAATCGCCTTGGTCGCCTTCGGGTTGCTTTCGACCCAATCAGCCCGCATCGCCAGGTATTCTTCTGGGTGATACTTCCACATTTCGTGGGTCAGCGTTGACATAAAGCCGATTCCATCGTTGACAATGCGATAGGGCCAGGGGTCGCCCGTGCTAAAGGCATCCATCGTGCCGTTCCGCATTCCTTGCACGGTTTCTGCTGGGGGCACGGCCAGTAGCTCAATATCTTTATCCGGGTCTACGCCGCTCGCAGCAAACCAATAGCGAATCCAGAAATCCTGGTTGGCATTGGGGAAGGTGTAGGCAGCTTTGAACTTACGCCCGTTCTTAGCTTGAAAGCTCTTGACGTAATCCAGGTCATTGATCTTGAGACCCATGCCTTTACCCTGGTGCAGACCGGCAACGGCAATGCCGTTCCCTTGGGTGTTGAGCTGGCACAGCACCGCCATCGGCACTTTTTGATTGTTTAGCGTAATGATTCCTTCGTGGATCAGATGGGGCATGGGCATTTGCCACTGACCACCGTCGATGCCGCCTGCTTCGGAGCCAATGGTGACGTTATCCCGCGCACCAGCCCAGTTGGCCTGTTTGGCGACGGTCACTTCGGTCATGCCGTACTTGTCAAAAAAGCCCTTTTGCTTGGCGATGATCAGCGGGGCAGATTCCACAATTGGGAGATAGCCCAGGACGGCTTTGGTGGTTTCGGGTGTATCGTTGGCTGCAACCGGGCTGGCGGCTGGCGATGTGCCAGAACCGGAAGGCGAGGGGGATGTGCAGCCTTTGAGTAAGACGGCGCCAGCCGCCGACGCACCAGCGGTGAGCAGAAACTTCCGACGAGACAAGCCAGACAGATAAGACATAGATCCTCCTAAGACGATGGTGAAGATCGTCGCTTTGTGAACATTGAGTTGAACCTTGGGCTAAAGGCTTAGCCGAACGGAGATAGCGCAATCTAGGCCACTCTGGGTTCAGAGTAGGGAGATTGGGCGATCGCCTGGGTGATGGATCGAGCGATAGCGAAAGTCAGCGCTGTCTCTTAGCTCAGTCTTCCTGGCGATCAGGAGCGGTCATCTTTGTAAAACTGCAAGTATGACGCTGCATGAGCAAGGTTACAGAACGCTAGTCGAAAATAAGTAAGACAAGTAAGAATCGAACCCACATCGGTACCGTCATGCAACTCTGGCATACGACTTCTGATCGAAACCAGTAGCGCCTGTGCAACTTTCGATGTTGAATTGAGTGTACTCTGTTTTCGCGAGAAGCATATATATAAACTTATGATTTTGAATATAACGATAGTCTTATGACTATGGCTTCGCGATTCTCTGCCCTTCTCCGAAAGCACTCTGACGTGAGCGAATTCCCTGATGGACGGTTTTTTGAACCTGCATAAGCCTGCTGGGCTGACCTCCCACGACTGCGTGGTGCAGGTGCGGCGATCGCTCAAGATGAAGCGCGTCGGGCATGGCGG
>JBDNCP010000225.1:0-6728 GCA_046719575.1 Cyanobacteriota bacterium | reverse complement strand
CCGCAATTTCATGGGTAGTGCCACACAAGAGACTTAGAGATTGAGACTTAGAGATTGAGACTTGGAGATTGAGACTTGAAGATCATAGATTTCGTCCGTGGCTTGCAGTAGCGGGGGCAATTAGAGCTTGCTATCATCGGGCCGGGCTGCTTTTCCAGAGCCGATTTTTCTGGAGCCATTTCATGGTGATTTCAAAATTGCGGACTGTAAAACTGGGTGCAAGACAGGCGGCGGCTTGGGGCGATCGCCCTCTATTTCGGTTAAGCCATGCTCGTCGCGGCATTTGGGCCAGTGGATTGGCGATCGCCACGCTTGTCGCAGGCTGTAGCGAGAGCAAGCTGGCTCAGTGTAATCGGCTGTCGCAGGTGGTCAACAATACGGTTGCCGAGGTGCAGGCAGTGGTGCAGGCCAATAGCCAGCCCAACGACAAAGCATTTTCGGCCGTCGCCGACCGCTTTGAGCAGGGCAAAGCCGCTGTATCCGCCGTGGAGATCAGCGATGCTCAGCTCAATGATTACAAGGCACAACTGCTGACCCTATATGACCAGATCATCACTGCTGCCCGCAAAGTTTCCACCGCGCTTGAGCAGGAAAACTTTGATGCAGCCAGAACCGCCCACCAAGAATTTCTCACCGCTGCCAACCAGGAAAGCCCGCTGGTGGATGAGGTCAACACCTACTGCCAGGTTTCGCCCTAGATGCGCCTTTGGGTCGTCAGCCATACCTACATCGTGGATTTGAACTGCGACAAGCTGAAGGCGATGGCGGCGCTGGCAGCCGATGGCGGCAGAAAGTTGGATATTACAGTGGTCGTGCCGCGCACCTGGAAACCGGGCGGCGTGGTCGGCGGCACGGTTCGTTCCCAGAGCTATGACCAGGGCAACTTTCGCGTGGTGCCTGTGGGCAATTTTAGCCAGACGCATCAGGGCTTGCTTTGCTTTCGCCCCGGACTGGTGTCCTTGATGCGGCAGCATCCGCCGGACGTGATTCAGGTTGAGCAGGGCGCAAAGTCCCTGGCCCATGCCCAACTAATTGCCCTGAATCGGCTGCTGGGGCTGGGCGCAAAGCAAGTGCTGTTTACCTGGTGGAACCTGCCCTACAGGCTGCGGCCGCCGCTGGCCTGGCTAGAGCGTTATAACCTGCATCACACCGACGGGGCGATCGCCGGAAATCGGGATGCGGCGGCGATTCTGCGACAGCGCGGCTATGGCGGCCCGATCATCGTGTTGCCTCAGCTTGGGGTGAATGAGCGGCAATTTTGCCCGCGCCCTCAGCCGGAGCTAGCCGCAGAGTTGGGCATTGCGCCCGATGCATTTGTGGTGGGCTATGTGGGCCGATTCGTCCCCGAAAAGGGGTTGCGGACCCTGGCAGAGGCGCTGGCGGGGCTGCCTGAGTTGCCCTGGCGCTGGCTGCTGGTGGGGCGCGGCCCGCTGCAAGCAGAGTTGTCGGAACAAATGCAGAAAGCGGGCTTGGGCGATCGCCTCCGATGGGTCGAGGCGGTGCCCCATGCCGATATTCCGCGCTACCTCAACGTGATGAATGCGCTGGTGCTGCCGTCGGAAACCACGCCCCAGTGGAAAGAACAATTTGGTCATGTGCTGATCGAGGCGATGGCCTGCCGGGTTCCGGTGATCGGTTCCGACTCTGGCGAAATTCCCCACGTCATTGGCGATGGGGGGCTGATCTTTCCTGAAGGTCAGGTATTGGCGCTGCGCGATCGCCTCCGATCCCTTATGCAGCGCCCCGCCCTTGCCGCTGAACTGGCCGCCCGTGGACACCAGCGGGCGATCGCCCACTTTACCAATCGCGTCTTAGCGGAAAAGCAGCTTGAGTTCTATGCCCAGTTGATGTGAGTTCCTTCCCCCGGTTTCCAAATGCGCCTTGTCCACATTATTCCTGCCATCTCTCCCGTCTATGGCGGCCCCAGCCAGATGATCACGGGCTTCTCGAAGGCGCTGGCAATGGCGGGGGTGGCGGTGACGATTCTGACGACGGATGCCAATGGGGATGCGGGGCAAGCGCCGCTTGCGGTGCCGCTGGGTGTACCGGTGGCGCAGGATGGGTACGAGATTCGCTACTTTCGGCGGACGGGCTGGCCCCGCTATAAGTTTTCGGCGGGGCTGCTGCGATGGCTGGCGGCCCATGCGGCGGCGTTCGATCTGGCACATGTTCATGCGCTGTTTTCGCCCGTTAGTTCGATGGCGGCGGCGATCGCCCGCACACGACACTTGCCCTATATCCTGCGGCCGCTGGGCACTCTCGACCCAATCGATTTGCAAAAAAAGCGACGGCTGAAGCGGCTTTACACCACGCTAATTGAGCGGCAAAACCTGGCAGGGGCGGCGGCAATCCACTTTACTAGTCGCCAGGAGGCGGCTACTGCCGAGCGGTTTGGGCTGACCTTGCGAGACTGGGTTTTGCCGCTGGGGGTGGATCTGGCGGAATTTGCCGTTGCGCCTGCCGAGCGACGGGCGATCGCCCAATCCCTGCGCGATCGCCTCAAGATTCCGCCCGATTGCCCAGTGGTGCTATTTTTGTCGCGGCTCGATCCCAAAAAGGGGCTGGATCTGCTGCTGCCCGCGCTGGAGCAGGTGCAGGCGGCGGGCCTTCCGTTTCACTGGATTTTGGCGGGCAGCAATCCGCAAGACCCCGTTTATGAAGCATGGGTGAGCGATCGCCTGCAATCTTCTCCGCTCCGCGCCTGCACCACGCAAACGGGCTTTGTAGTCGGGCTATCCAGGCGTGATTTGCTGCTGGCGGCGGATTTGTTTGTCTTGCCGTCTTATTATGAAAACTTTGGGATTGCCGTGGCGGAAGCAATGGCAGCGGGTGTGCCTGTGCTGGTATCCGACGCGGTGCCGCTGCATGAAGACGTGACGCTGGCGCAGGCGGGCTGGGTCGTTCCCTGCGAAGTCGATGCCTTGGCCAACACGCTGGCGATCGCCCTGCAAGCCGCCGACCGACCGCAGCGGGGCATCGCTGCCCAGCACTGGGCCCGCAAACATTACGACTGGGGGGCGATCGCCCAACACGCGATTCAAAAGTATGAGGAAATTTTGCAGCAGGCTCGGTAGCTGGTGCAGCGCATCCTGGAGTCCGGGAATCCAGGAGTCTGGGAATCCGGGAATGAGCAGGCGAATTAGTAGCGAGTGCCGCGCTTGCGGAGTGCGTCCAGCATTTGCTGGCGAACGGCGATCGCCCACTGATCAAAATCAACCGGATCAACATCAACTGGACGGATAGCGGGGGCGGGCTTTTGCTCTAACTTGACTCCGGTAGGCGGAGTATCAACGCTCTTTGTGTCGGGCTGAGTGCTGTTCATGAGTCGAGCCGATAATGCCTCGGTTAGGTGACTTGCGATTGCTTTCTCATAGTTAGCTTAAATAGCAGGGATTTACCAGACCTATTATGCAAAAAATGCATTTCAAAATTGCGATTTTTGCATCTACCCCCTTGTCAACTTTCGAGAATTGCTCCTAAAACCGAGCGCCATAGCAGGACCAAACCCCGCTGTGCGCTGAGGGTGACTGCCTGAGTCCGGCTAGAAACCTAGAATTTTGCAAAAGCGAGCTGATATGAAATTTAATATCCACTCCCGCCAACAGCGCTATGGATGAAACCAGATGAAACCACCGGAAGCCTGACAAGTGCCCGGCCTGGCAATCCAAAATCGCAAATCCAAAATCCAGAATCAATATCATCATCATCCCTAATTCCCAAAAACCTCCGCCGGGTCAGCCGATTGCACCTTGCGAATGGCGATCGCCCCGGAAATCAAGCACATCAGCACCGTCGCCAGCAGGATATTCAGCCCGCGCCCCAGCGTCATCTGCATCAGCAGACCTGTGGCATTGGCCGTAACCCGATACAGCCCCAGCGCAATCAGATAGCCGGGAATAAAGCCCATCACGCCCAACAAAAGCGCCTGCTGAAACACCACCCCCAACAAATAACGATTGGAATAGCCGATCGCCTTCAGCGTGGCGTATTGCGTCCAGTGGTCGGCAACATCGGTATAGAGAATCTGGTAAACCAGGATAATGCCCACGACGAAGCTCATGATCGTCAGCAGCGTGAACACAAAACCGATGGCGGTGTTGTTGCGCCAATAGTCTAGCTCCATGTCTACAAACTCTGGCTTGGTCAACACGGCGATATCTTTGGGAAGCTGGTCGCGCAGGGTGCGGGCGATCGCCTCTACATCTGCCCCTGGACGAACCCTCAGCAGCCCAATATCGACCGTATTCAAGCCTCGACTCTGCTCCTCTGGCCCCAAATTGGCAAAATAGCGCAGAAAGTTCTGATCGCTCATAATCACGTTGCCATTGGCAGAAGCAAAATCTGTCCCTAGAGAATAGGTGCCTACGACACGCACCTGCTGTTCTGCTAGCTCCGTCACCACGCCCGCCGCCACAGTTCCCACCTCCGCCCGCGATTTCTCGTCTACAATCGCCGTCCAGGGCAGCTTCAGCGCCGACTGGCTAGCCAGCACCTCAGGAATCGTCAGCACCGGATCGTTGGGGTTAAACGCCAGCACCCGCAGCGGCCGCACCGCCTTGGTGTCCGGATTTTTCCAAGCGGCTCCGTCGCGGACATAGAGCGGATAGGCCGCCTCCACGCCGTCAAACGCCTGCGCCTGATAGAGCCGCCGCCGCGCAAACTGCGCCGGAATAAACATGGTGTATTTCAGCCGATTCACCACGATGATTTCGCCGTTTAGCACCTTGAGCAACTGCACTTGGCTGTCATATAGCGCGTTCTCAAATCCGCGAAACATGAACATCAGCAGCACTGCGAACGTTACTCCGGCGATCGCCGTTAGCAGTCGGCGGCGTTCATACGTCAGGTTCGACCAGGCAAGGGGCGTTCGCATTGGTTAAGTTTAGTGAGCTACAGCGACCATCGGCTCTCTCCAGTCTACAGACCCTCATTGCTGACAGCGCCAGGCAGCCTGCTCATCTGGCAGAGTGCGAATCATAAGCAAATTTAATTGTGAATATTGCTGTCTTTTCGTCTGAAGGGCTAGACAGAATGAAAAAGTTTTGGTACACCTGTTCTTTGAGGGTGTAGCTCCAAATCACTCCTCGTTCATTTGCCTCTCCCAAAGCGCTATGGAACCCTTAACCGAAGTCCAGCAGGAACTCTACGACTGGTTGGTGGAATATATCCGCGAAAATCAGCACGCCCCCTCTATCCGCCAGATGATGCAGGCAATGGGGCTGCGATCGCCCGCACCCATCCAAAGCCGCCTGGAGCATCTGCAAAGCAAAGGATACATCGACTGGACGCGGGGCAAAGCCCGGACGCTGCGCCTGCTGCATGGGGTTTCCCAAGGCGTGCCGATTCGGGGTGAGGTATTCGCAGGGGGAGCGCTAGAACCCGCAACGGGCGATACAGAGTTTCTCGACATTTCTGGAATGCAGCTAAAGCCGCAAGATTATGCGCTGCGGGTGACGGGCGACAGCATGATCGAAGCCATGATTGCCGACGGCGACGTGGTGATTATGCGTCCGGTGAAGGAGCCGGACAAGGTGAAGAACGGCACGATTGTTGCGGCGCGGGTCGAAGGGGAGGGCAATACGCTAAAATATTTCTATCGGCAAGGTAATAAGGTAACGCTGAAGCCCGCCAACTCGAAGTACGACCCTATTGAAAGACCCGCCTCGGATGTTCAGATTCAGGGAATGCTGATTGGCGTTTGGCGCGATTTTGGCGCGGGCACTCACTAAGGATGACCGTTTTTTAGATGACCGTTTTTCTGAAGATTTCTGGATCAGCATCGTACCGCAGATCGATGTGATAGAGAATCGAAGAGGCAAGTCATCAGGCTGAAGGCTATCCATCGATCTATGCAGACCTACTGGGGTTGGTTCGTGGCGAAAACCCGTCGTTCTAGCGTCCCCTTCGGAATTTCTGGTCTACCCAGGCTGGGGCCGCGGAGCTTTGCGATGGTCCAGAGAGCAGCGATGAAATTGGGGGCGATCGCCCTCCTGCTTTTACTCCTCAGCAGTTGCGCCAGTCCCGATCCTCAAGCCCGCCTGGTCGATACTAAAGAATGTATCGAGTGCGATTTGCAGGGCAAGGCGTTTGCCAATGCCGATCTCAAGGGCGCAAAGCTCAATCGCGCTAACCTGAGCAATGCCGACCTGAACGGTGCAAATCTGAGCGAAGCCCTGCTAGATACTGCCAATCTCAGCGGCGCAAATTTGAGCAATGCAGATCTCAACCGGGCTGCACTGCCCTCCGCCAACCTCAGCGGCGCGAACCTTTCCGGCGCAAGCTTGAAGAATGCTTTTCTGAGAAATGCAGACTTTACCAACGCCAATCTCACCAACGCCGACTTGAGCGGCAGCGACCTCAGCGGGGCCAAGTTAGACGGCGCAACCCAAGACGGGACTGTTTTTCAAGGCGCGATCTTGCCAGATGGGACGGTGCAGCCGTAGTCGCAGCGCGAGCTTACGTTTCCTGGCTGGGTTTTAGAATTGGGTGATCGCCCGGCAACGTTAGCACAGAACCGTGAGAAACTTGGGGCATACGGTAGGATTCTGTAATCGTCCAAATGCAAAGAGTCCAGACGCAAACCATAGACGCGAACCATAGACGCGGACTTATAGACGCGGACTTATAGACGCGGACTTTGCAGATGCAGACTATCAAGGGCTTCCAGAAGAGAGTTCCGAAAGACACGCTTGAGCAGAGGATGCCATGCCTCCCAGGTTGCATATCAA
>JBDNCP010000224.1:0-6803 GCA_046719575.1 Cyanobacteriota bacterium | reverse complement strand
ATTTGGTGTCTTTCATTTAGGGTCTTTGCGTAAGTCCTGATTTAACTCTAAAAGGTGAGGATTTGTTCAAAAGGTAAGGATTTTAGGCTCTACGCAGGTGGGCAAATTTTCGCAGGCGCAGCCTGTACGCATTCGTCCGAAAATCCAGAAAATTCATTGTTAGGGCTTACGCAGTTGGACTATTTCTCGCGGGCGCAGCCCGCGAGAAATAGTCCGAAATCCAAAAAATTCATCGCAGGTGCGTAAGTCCTGATTGTAAGTGCGTAGGTCTTATCCAATATAAGTCTCGTCAATGATAAGTTTCGTCAATGCAAGTCTTGTCAATGCAAGTCTTGTCAATGCAAGTCTTGTCAATGCAAGTCTTGTCAATGCAAGTCTCGTCAATGCAAGTCTCGTCAATGGCAGAAGCCCTATTCGTGTCACCGCATACACTGCTCAAACTTCCCCAGTTAGGTCAAAATAGTTGGCGTTGACGATACATAGCAAACTTTGACGATTCATGACTGTCGTCCAGTCTCTCTTTGCCGAGTCGCTGCCCTGCTCAGACCTGTCTGCTGAGTCAGAGGTGCTGTATCCCCAGCCGTTTTGCCCAGAGGCGATCGCCCCTCGCCGCCGCACTGCATTCGACTGGGTGGTGAACCTGATGGCGATCGCCCTTGTCGCTGCGTTTCTGCTCAGCGCCCTGCTGCAATTCGTTTTTCTGATGCTAGGTCTGGTCTTGCTTACTGCCATCCTTTACAGACTCTATCGCCTAGTCTGGCAGTTTCATCACACCTGGCAATCCCGCAAATCACCCGCCACGCCGACTCCTGATCCCTGACTCCTCCTCAGCCATGCAGCACCAGCAAATTCTCCGCATCCCTACCCAAGGCAAAACGCTGCAAAAAGTCACGACTCAAGTGGCACAGGTCGTGGCCGAGTCGGGCATTCAGACTGGACTGTGCAACTTGTTCCTGCGCCACACTTCCGCCAGCCTGATCATCCAGGAAAACGCCGATCCTGACGTGTTGCGGGATCTGGAAATGTTTCTGTCAAAGCTTGTTCCCGAAGGCTACCACTACATTCACAGCGCCGAAGGCCCCGACGACATGCCCGCCCACATCCGCACTGTGCTGACTCATACCTCCGAGCAAATCCCTGTCAGTCAGGGGCGACTCTTGCTGGGCATTTGGCAGGGCATCTACATCTGGGAGCATCGCCGCCATAGCCATACGCGGGAGCTAGTGGTGCATGTTTGGGGAGAGTGAGGATTCAAGGTTATATGGTTGCAGAGGCAGGTCAACCCTCGCTCTGTTCCCTCAGGCCTCTTCTCCTGCTCCGCTGCCTTTGCGTCGGGCCCGCCGCTCGTGGGCACGAGTAAATTCGCCAGAGGTTAGTGCGCCAATGATCGAGAGTTCGCCCGCCAGCAGCAGTCCGGCGCAAACTTCGGCAAAGGCACGGGCATGGCCACTCCCCGCCATCCCCAAGAGCTTTAGACAGGCCTGCTGGCTAGGTAGCCCTGTGCCGCCGCCGACCGTACCCACGACGAGATTTGGCAGGGTCACAGCAGCATAGAGGGAACCGTCGGGCGTGACTTCAAACCGGGTGACCCCAACGGCAGACTCGGCAACGCAGGCGACATCCTGCCCACAGGCGAGATAGAGAGCGGCGAGGCCATTGGCATAGTGGCCCTGCACGCCAATCGTGCCTGTCAGCGTGCCCGCCAAGGCCGACATGCGCCAATAGTCCACCATTTGAGTGGGCGTGGCGTGCAGGCATTTTGCCACCAAATCGGCGGGCAGCGTGACCTCGGCGGTTACTTTTTTGCCGCGCACCGACAGAAACGATTGGGCGCTGGCTTTCTTATCGCCCGACAGGTTGGCTTCTACAAAGGCGTATTGCGGCTGGATCGGCGCGTGCTGCTGAATGTAGTCGCAAATCGCTTGGGTGGCGATGGTCACCATATTTTGCCCAGAGGCGTCGCCCGTGGTGTATTGGAAGTCGAGGTAAACGTGATTGCCCTCCACCGTCACCCGCAGGTCGATTAGCTTACCGTGGCGGGTGGTGGCTTCGGCGACTTGGCGGAAGGTGTCTTGCTGGGCGATCGCCCACATGACAAACTTGCCTGCATCGATCAAGTTCGCAAAGGCAAAGCCCGGAGCGCGACCGATGCCCTCGCTCAGCAGCAGCGTGGTACAGCCGCCCGCCGCCGTCAGCAGGTGTGCCCCCCGGCTATAGGAGGCGACCAGTGCTGCTTCCGTCGTTGCCAGCGGCACATAGTAGTCGCCTTGGGCAAAGAGGCCGTTCACCCGCAGCGGCCCGGCGATGCCGATAGGAACCTTGACTGTGCCGATAAAATTCTCGATGTTGTTGCGATACGCCTCCATTTGCTCGGCGGTTTGCGGATCGAGCAGGGCCGTTTTCAGGCTCTCCGCTGCGCCCAGAGACTTCCAGCGGCGATCGACAGCGGCCGGCGTAATCCGCGACCCACCGGGAAACTGGGGCGGCGCGTTTTGGGGCTTAGGCTGGAGGGCTTGCTCAAGCTGGGGAACGGTGCGCGACTGGAGCAGTTGCGTGAGGTGTTGACTGGCGTGGTGGGCGTAGGTGGACATGGGTGGAGGTGTGTGAAGAGGAGGAAATATAGAGGGTTTGGGGGTGAACGCCTCGATAACTTCATGACTCCGTTCTGTAGGCCTCGTTCAGTTGTTCGACCCCTGTTAACCCCTCGATTCCCAGGTTATGCAGCAAATTCAGGAGTGGGGAAAGGGCGGGTCAGTTTTTCGGACTGGCTATGGGATTTTTGAGGCGAAACGCGCGATCGCCCGACGAGTGGACTATCCTAAGTCCTGACAGGATTTCCCGTATTTCCACTGAGCTACCGACGGCGGAGCGGCTTGGAGGGAGCGGGAGACCTGATTTTGCAAGGCGGTTGCACTGTTTACTGTTTATAGACTAGTGACCCATCGACCCCAGCCCCGTAAACCATCGACCCATCAACGCTTAGTGAGTTTCTAGTGAGTTTCTAGTGAATTTCTAGTGAATTTCTAGTGAATTTCTAATGGATCATCGTTCGCCCAAGCCAGCTTCTACTGCATCTACGCTCTACGCTTTTTGGAAATTTTCTCGACCGCATACGATTATCGGCACAACGCTCAGCGTGGCGGGAATTTTTGCGATCGCCCTTTCTCGGGTCAGCCAAATTTCCAACACCCCTTGGGGAGCCGTGGCGATCGCCCTGCTTGCCTGTCTTTATGGCAATGTCTACATCGTCGGGCTAAACCAGCTTGAAGACGTAGACATTGACCGGGTGAATAAGCCCCACCTGCCGCTGGCATCGGGCGAGTTTTCGCGGCCCCAAGGCTGGGCAATTGTGGGAACCTGTGGGCTGCTGGCGCTGGGGCTGGCGGCGGGGGGCGGGCCCTGGCTGCTGGCGACAGTGGGCCTCAGCCTGCTGATTGGCACCGCGTATTCCTTGCCCCCCATCCGGCTAAAGCGGTTTCCGGTGTGGGCCTCGCTGTGTATCTTCACGGTGCGCGGTGCCATTGTAAACCTGGGGCTGTTTCTGCATTTCAGGCAAGCGCTCAATCTGCCTAGCGGTATCCCAGCAGAGATCTGGGCGCTAACGCTGTTTATTCTCGGCTTTACGGGCGCGATCGCCCTCTGCAAAGATATTCCCGATCTGGAGGGCGATCGCCGCTACCACATCCGCACCTTTGCCCTTAGCCTGGGCAAGCGCCCCGTGTTTTACATCGTGCTGGGGCTGATCAGTGCTTGTTATCTGGGCGTGATCGCCGTTGCCCCCACCCTGACTCGCGCCTCCACAGGCTGGCTCATCGTGACTCATGGCCTGGCGCTGGCGGCGCTCTGGTGGCAGCAGCATCGCGTCAACTTGGACGATCGCAGGGCGATCGCCCGGTTTTACCAATTCATCTGGAAGCTCTTTTTCTTGGAATACTTGATATTTCCTGCCGCCTGCTGGCTCGGCTAGCAATCGCCCCAGCAGCCGGATCGGTGACTCATTTTGGCTGCAAGGGGTGGTGACGGTTCCAGATAGATGACTCAGTCACCGCAGGTGCCACAAGGGTTGGCGGTTGAGTTGGCGATTGGGTTGTTCGAGTTGGCAACGACGGTGGTGCAAGAGGGGTTGAAAAATAGGCGATCGCCGCCACAGGAACAACCAGCGTTATCACGGCGATGAAGGTGCCTGCAATCTCAGCAGCGCGGTAAAGAAGTGGTTCAGGAGAGGTGTCGCTTCGACTACCAGGTTCCATAAATTAATGATTTAGAACTCGACAAACAGCCTGAAACCCTAAACAGTTCTAAGCCGCAAAATTGAGGCTACAGAACTCTGAGATAGGTCCGGGCTGACGCTGGAGACGCAGATAAGAAACTCCATATTTTCTGCTATTGCAAAACAAAGGGTTTCTCTCATGCTTCCACAGCGTAACGGGGAAGAGCGGATGAACACGCTGTCCTTAACTACTATCATATCTGAAACTTCCATAAGATAAAGTTATTGAAGCTACTTAAATCAATTAACACTTAGATCAATTAACACTTGTTGGCATCTGCTGCCCTCTTTTGGGCGCATCTGCCCACAGAAGCCAACCAAAAGCCAGCTAAAAATGTCCCAAAAGCAAATGACCTGTTTGCTTTTATGCTTTCATTTTCACGATGCTGCTTCACGATGCTGCTTCACGATGCTGCTTCACGGTGCTGCACAGCGCATTGAGTAGACTGCTTGCGTGAATCGTGGCGCAGTACCGCCGCGCTACGATTCACGCCCTCAAAACAGCATTCATGCAAGGGATTTAGTGAATACAAGGACAAAGATACAGATTCCTGACGGTAGCCTTTGATGGGGTCTCGCTACCGCCAGGGACAGAACCGCCCCTGCCAACTTCCACGCCAACTTTTTAGGTGTTTGGGGTCAAGAGCGTTAAGATCATCCTGGCATAAATTTCTACATTCAAACCCTCAACCTCGAACCTCAATGACCACGACAACTCAGGTAAAACACGAAGTCAAAGATTTATCCCTGGCCAGCCTGGGGAAACAGCGCATTGAGTGGGCCGGACGGGAAATGCCCGTGCTGCGCCAAATTCAAGACCGCTTTGCGGCCGAAAAGCCCCTGGCGGGGATTCGCTTGGTCGCCTGCTGCCACGTCACGACGGAAACCGCGCATTTGGCGATCGCCCTTAAAAACGCTGGGGCCGATGCCCTGCTGATCGCCAGCAACCCGCTGTCTACGCAGGACGACGTAGCCGCCAGCCTGGTCGCCGACTACGGCATTCCCGTTTTTGCCATCAAGGGCGAAGACAACGCCACCTACCATCGCCATGTGCAGACTGCGCTAGATCACCGTCCCAACCTGATCATCGATGACGGCAGCGATGTGGTGGCCACGCTAATCCAGGAGCGCCAGGATCAAATCGCTGACCTGATCGGCACGACCGAAGAAACTACCACAGGCATTGTGCGCCTGCAAGCGATGCTGCGCGACGGCGTGCTGACCTTCCCAGCGATGAACGTCAACGATGCCGACACCAAGCATTTCTTTGACAACCGCTACGGCACGGGCCAGTCCACCCTAGACGGTATTATCCGCGCCACAAACATTCTGCTGGCGGGCAAAACGGTCGTCGTCGCGGGCTACGGCTGGTGTGGCAAGGGTACGGCACTGCGGGCACGGGGCATGGGCGCAAATGTGATCGTCACCGAGATCGACCCAATCAAGGCGCTGGAAGCCGTGATGGATGGCTTCCGCGTTGTGCCGATGGCGATCGCCGCTCCCCAGGGCGACCTGTTTATCACTGTGACGGGCAACAAGCACGTCATTCGTGGCGAACACTTTGACCGCATGAAGGACGGGGCGATCGTCTGCAACTCTGGCCACTTCGACATCGAAATCGATCTGGTCGCGCTAAAAGACCGCGCCGCCGAAATCAAAACCGTCCGCCCCTTCACCGAAGAATACAAGCTCAGCAGCGGCAAATCAGTCGTGGTGCTGGGCCAAGGTCGGCTGGTAAACTTGGCCGCCGCCGAAGGGCACCCCAGCGCTGTGATGGACATGAGCTTTGCCAACCAGGCCCTCGCCTGCGAATATCTGGTGAAAAATAAAGGCAAGCTTTCGCCCGGATTGCACTCGATTCCGCAGGAAATTGATGCAGAGATCGCCCGCCTGAAGTTGCAAGCTATGGGCATCGCCATCGACGCGCTCACCCCTGAGCAGATCGAGTACATCAACTCCTGGACCTCGGGAACCTAAGGCACTTGGTCGAGGTTTCGAGCGTATCGCGCCCGAAACCTCAACGCTTACTGTCCCTTTAATTTCCTTTCAACGTGGCTCGACTTTCAACAGAACTGCAACGCTATTTTTTCGACGAAAACCCACCTGAAAAGGTCACGCTAGCTGATATTTTGAATCTGGCGGGCGAGCGAATTTTTGGATTTCTGTTTGTGTTGCTGGCACTGCCATCGGCGCTGCCGATTCCAGCTCCCGGCTATTCTGTGCCATTTGGCATTCTGCTATTTTTGCTGGCGGTGCAGCTCATTGCAGGACGCGAAACGCCCTGGTTTCCCAAAAAGTTTAAGCAGCACGCGCTCGATTTAAAGCAGGTACAGGGCGTGCTGAAAGCAGGACTGCCCTGGCTGCGGCGGATTGAGGCGCTGTCTCGGCCACGGCTCACGCCCGTCTGCACCAGCCTGCCGGGGCGCGTGGTGATTGGCGTGGCGATCGCCCTCATGGCCATTTCCATGATGATCCCGATTCCGCTGACCAACACGCTGCCCGCAATGGGCATTTTCGTTACGGGCTTTGGCCT
>JBDNCP010000223.1:0-6847 GCA_046719575.1 Cyanobacteriota bacterium | reverse complement strand
AAGAACGAAGAGGGAAGAACGAAGAGGGAAGAACGAAGAACGAAGAATGAAGGGGATTCTGGCGAGGCTTAGAAGATATCTGACAAGTTTTCTCTTTTCTTTTTTCGTTCTTCTTTTTTCCCCTTCCGTCCCCTTGCGGGGAAATGGGGGTGAAAGAGTGCCGTCTGAAACGCGCTCATGGCAAAGGCTCGTGAGCGGAAATCGACGGTGGTCATTTTCGAGTCTCAAAAGCGGCTTTTCTCTTTCAAAAGGCTAACTTTTTAGCGTCTGAAATGCCTACTGAATAAGGTATCGACGCTGGTCAACGAAGTTATGCGGTGTTCAAGGATCGGGCGAGATGGGACGAGCCACCCTTGAACTCTATCTAATGCCGATTTGATCTAATGCCGATTTGGAGTGGAAGTCAATTCACAAAGCTGAAGAAAACCCAAAGGTTGCAGGCGGGGGGCGGGGCGGCGGCTGGAGAGGAGAAAAAAATTGCTTGCACAATTGGCCGACTTGAAGTACGCTCGTATCTCAACAACTAAAAATTTCCATTTCTCAAGCGTTCCCTGAAGGTGCGCCAACACCCTCAAGGAACTAACCCCCCAAACTGAGCGACCAGTCTGGTGGGCTAGTTAGGCAGTGTATCACTCCGCTAGCCACCTCAGCTTTGCGTTGCCATTTTGCGGCGACAAAAAGAGCGGGGGTGGCTTTGGTTTTGGGAGTTGACGGTTTTTTCCGTCTTGTTAACCCGTCCTGTTACCAATGGAGTGTTACGCTGCCATGAATTTTTCGTCTGATGCTTCTGCCCAACCCTCTGGTCCTCAATCCTCTGGCGCGGAGTCTCCCCCATCGGGGGCAGTTTCCTCGCCCCTCAGCTTCGATCGCTTCTGCAACGATGACCCCGACGTGCTGACGGTGGTGGTGATTGGCGAGCGATCGCACGTCCAGTTTCACATCCTGCGGCTGCACACCCTCGGCATAGTCGAGGCCGGAGCCTGGAGCAAGTTGATACCGCTGCCCAATTGCCCCGGCAAGGTGATGAGCTTGGTAAATCGAGCGATGCGATGAACGAGGGGAAAGGGAAAAAAGCAGAACGAAGAAGGAAAAAAGAAAAAAGAAGAAGTAAAACAGAGAAGAAGGAAATACGAAAATTAGTTTAAATCTTCCCTCTTCGTTCTTCCCTTTTCTCTCTTCGTTCTTCCCTCCTCCCTCTTCCCCATGCCCTCCCCCATTACCCAAGTGCAGCCGCCGCTAGAGTTTATCCCGCCCAATTTTGACCCGCTGGTTTACCGGGGGATGTGTGCGGCGCTGCCGTTGTGGATGAAACTGCGGGTGGCGATCGCCGATGTGGAGGTGGAAAACGTCAAGCAGTTGGTCGAGCTATTTCAGCAGTTCCAGGCGGGAGAAACGCGATTTTTGCTGGCGTTTCGGCATCCCACGCCGGATGACCCGTTTTCGCTGCTGTGGCTGCTGTCGCGGTCGGTTCCCCGGGCGGCGCGGCAGTTAGGCGTGTCGCTGCAACGGCCGGTTCACGCGCACTTTATCTATGATCGGGGAATTCCCCTCTGGGCGGGCAAGTTTGTCGGCTGGCTATTGCCCAAGATGGGCTGTGTGCCTGTGAAGCGGGGCAAGGCAGATCTGGTGAGCCTGAAGGCGGTGCGCGATCTGTTTGCCAATGGGCAGTTTCCGATGGCGGCTTCGCCGGAGGGCGGCACGAATGGACACAATGAAATCGTCAGCCCGCTGGAGCCGGGGATTGCCCAGTTTGGCTTTTGGTGTGTGGAGGATTTGCAAAAGGCCAAGCGCCCTGAATCGGTTGCGCTGCTGCCCGTCGGCATTCAATATCACTACATCACGCCGCCCTGGCGATCGCTCGAACAACTCTTACTCGATCTGGAATCGGACACGGGCATTCGCGCCAGCGTCGCGCCGACAGCATACTTGGGGCTGCAAGATGGGGCCGAACCTACGCCAGAGCAGCAAACTCAGCTCTATCAACGGCTGCTGGGTCTGGGCGAAACCCTGCTGACGCAGATGGAAGCCTATTACGGCAAGTATTATGGGCGATCGCTCGTGATGCCCGACCTGCCCGCCGATGCCGGCCCCAACACCCGCCTGGCCGCCCGCCTAAAGTCGCTGCTCGACACAGCGCTAAAGGTGGCAGAAGAATTTTTTGCGATCGCCCCCAAAGGCAACCTCACCGACCGCTGTCGCCGCCTAGAACAGGCCGGGTGGGAGCGCATCTTCCGCGAAGACCTAAACCTGGAGGCGCTATCGCCCGCCGAGCGCGGCCTGGCCGACCGCATTGCCGAAGAAGCCGACCTGCGGATCTGGCACATGCGCTTGGTGGAAAATTTCGTCAGCGTCACCGGGCGCTATGTGATGGAAAAGCCCACTGCCGAGCGCTTTGCCGAAACGCTGCTGCTGCTGTGGAATATGGTGAACCGACTCAAGGGCGAAGCACCCAAGCCGCCCCTCCGCCTGGGCCCGCGCCGCGTGGTGATGACCGTCGGCACGCCGCTGTCGGTGAGCGATCGCGCTGAGCAATATCGCGCTAACCGCCGCGAGGCCGTCTCGCAGCTAACGCAAGACTTGCAGGCGGCGATGGAAGGCTTGATTCGGTGAGTTAGTGAGCTTGCTGTCTATCACTACGGAGGCAGTTTAAAATTTAGACAAGTTTAGACAAGTTGCCAACTAAGGAAGTAACGGCTGATGAGAAACGCAGCGCTTTACGATGAAGACTTTCTAGAATGGACGCAACAACAAGCTGAGTATTTGCGAAAAGGATACTGGGCAGGGTTGGATGTTGAAAACTTGGTAGAGGAATTAGAAGCCTTGGGCCGCAGTGAACAGAGAGAACTGGGCAGCTACTTGCAGGTTCTTTTGATGCACCTGTTGAAGTGTCAATATCAGCCTGAGCGCAGAACCAAAAGCTGGGCGGATACGCTTTCCAACTGCCGAGACAAGATTCAAGATTGCCTGGAAGATACTCCCAGTTTGCGACGTTTTCTTGAAGACCCAGCGTGGCTAGAAAAATATTATCGACGGGCTTGCCGAGAGACCGTTAAAGAGACGAAAAAGCCAGCAGAGACATTCCCCGCCAAGTGCCCCTACACGCTTGAACAAATCCTCGATCCGAATTTTTCAGCTTGAGTTGATGAGAGTTTGAATCTTATAAGTCTGTAGTTTCAGCAGCGGCTCTGCTAGTGCAAAAAACATTGCAATTACCACCTTTGAGCGGAACTGCCGAGCCGCCTTGGGCGCAGAACTCCAAAGCTTGAGTATGGGTAAGGTGGGTGTCGTGAGGGGGCGATCGCCCTTCATACACAAGCAAGACGAGACTTGAGCAATCAACGCGGCGCGGGGCTGAGCGGAACCAAGCGAACCGAGCGTTGGAAGTTTCATAGGAAGTGGTAGAAATGCGACTTTATAGATATCGTTTTTTGATATCTAACTTGGTGATATCTTAAATTGATATCACACAAATGACAAGCCCTCATCAGAAAAATTTCACATCTTGACCGAACCCCCAACCCCTAACCTCTCATTAAGCAGATGTTGCAGAAACCTTAAGAGAGATTGAGGACTTTGGGCGATCGCGCAACTCACGCTTTACGCTTAGTCCATTAGTTTTATACGCTTCAACTTGCGTTGCCTTTTGGGGTAAGCGAGATGTGCCTCACCGGGCGATCGCCCAAGCCGCTGCAATGCAGGTTTGCCAACCACTCAAGGCTAAATGGGTTAACGGTCATGAATCTAGAAAAATATCGCGTCACTTGCACGCTGTCCTTTGGAGATATTTACGGTCAGGTGGTGGTCTGGCTGGTGGTGATTTTCCTCAGCCTGGCCAGCGCGCTGGCGCTGATGGGCACGAGTCGTCCGCTGTTTGCTCTAGTTACCGTGGGGCTGATTTTGGTGCTGTCGCTGCCGTTCTTGCTGTTCGCCTTTGTCACCACGCTGCTCAACCACATTGAGTTTTCGTCGGTCGATCCCGCCACAGAGCCGACCAGCAAAAAAGTGACCGTTTCAGGACAGCGCCCCGCCCAAAGTCTGAGCTAGCTGCCCATCTCCGACTCAGAAAATCTCTACTTTCTAAATTTGCTTTCTAAAGAAGTTCCCTGCGAATCGGCGGGGAACTTTTGTTTTGCGCCACCATAGAAAGCAGGAGAACACTCAAACAACCCCTCAGCATGATTGATCACGACGTTGTGATTGTGGGCGGCGGGCTGGCCGGATGCCGCGCCGCTGTCGAAATTGCCCGCATGAATCCATCCCTCAGCGTGGCAGTGATTGCCAAAACGCATCCCATCCGATCGCACTCGGTCGCGGCCCAGGGCGGTATGGCGGCCTCGCTCAAAAACGTGGATACCGAAGATTCCTGGGAAGCCCACGCCTTCGACACGGTGAAGGGTTCCGACTATCTTGCCGACCAGGACGCGGTAGAAATCCTCACCCGCGAAGCGCCCGACGTGGTCATCGACCTAGAACACATGGGCGTGTTGTTTTCTCGCCTGCCCGACGGGCGCATCGCCCAGCGAGCCTTTGGCGGCCATTCCCACAACCGCACCTGCTACGCCGCCGACAAGACGGGGCACGCCATTTTGCACGAACTGGTGAACAACCTGCGGCGCTATGGCGTTCACATCTACGACGAATGGTACGTCATGCGCCTGATTTTGGAAGAGGAGCAGGCAAAGGGGCTGGTGATGTTCCGCATCCGCGACGGGCATCTGGAAGTGGTGCGGGCCAAGGCGGTGATGTTTGCCACGGGCGGCTATGGGCGCGTGTATAACACCACCTCCAACGACTTTGCCTCGACGGGCGACGGGCTGGCGATGACCGCCGCCGCTGGGCTGCCGCTGGAAGATATGGAGTTTGTGCAGTTTCACCCAACGGGCGTGTATGGCGTGGGCGTGCTGATTTCGGAGGCGGTGCGCGGCGAAGGGGCCTATCTGGTGAATTCGGAGGGCGATCGCTTCATGGCGACCTACGCGCCCAGCCGCATGGAGCTAGCGCCGCGAGACATCACTTCGAGGGCAATTGTGAAAGAAATTCGCGCCGGCCGCGGCATCCACCGAGACGGCAGTGCAGGGGGCCCGTTTGTGCATCTCGATGTGCGCCACTTGGGCCGCGAGAAGATCATGAGCCGCATTCCCTTTGCCTGGGAAGAGGCGCATCGGCTGCTGGGCATAGACGCGGTGCATGAGCCGATTCCTGTGCGTCCCACGGTGCATTATTCAATGGGCGGCATTCCCACCAACACTGACGGGCAGGTGCGGAGCGGGGACGAAACGCTGGTGGACGGCTTTTTTGCGGCGGGGGAAACAGCCTGCGTGTCGGTGCATGGGGCAAACCGTTTGGGAAGTAACTCGCTGCTGGAGTGTGTGGTGTATGGGCGGCGAACCGGAGCGGCGATCGCCCGCTATGTGCAAAACCGCAAACTGCCCGACGTAAACGAAACGCGCTACCTCAACGAAGCCCGCCAGCGGCTTCAAGACCTGCTCGACCAGCGCGGCGAACACCGAATCAACACCGTGCGGCAGGCCTTTCAAGACTGCATGACTGACCACTGCGGCGTGTTTCGCACCGAAGCCGTGATGCAAGAAGGGCTACAAAAGCTGCAAACCATTCGTCAGCAGGCCAGCAACATTTTCCTAGACGACAAGGGCAAACTGTGGAACACCGAACTGATCGAAGCGCTGGAGCTACAAAGCCTGCTCACGGTGGGTGAAATCATCCTCACGGGCGCGTTGAATCGTAAGGAAAGTCGCGGTTCCCATTGCCGCGAAGACTACCCCGATCGCGACGATGTGAACTTCCTCCAGCACACGATGGCCTACTACTCGCCCGCAGGTATTGAGCTACGCTATCGCCCAGTGACCATTACTCAGTTTCAGCCCCAGGAACGGAAATATTAGCAGTCGCTTCTGTAACTTCTATCCGTAACTTATAAAGTAAGTTCCGACAAGAAAAGGCACCCCCTTGGTGGGAGTGCCTGCAACCAGCTAACTTATAGGAAGCGTGAAAGAGGATGCAACGGGCTAGCTAAGCGGAGAAACAAGCTAGGAGCCAGTCCCCCGCGCAACCGACTCATGTCCTGCCGACGCTAGCTGATGCTGGCGTGGCTCCGGTCGTAGCTCTCCCAGAAACCGGGCTGCACCTTGCCTTGAATATGCCCCCAGTATTGGCTGGTGGTTCCAGCATCCAGCCCGACGCTGGCTGCCAAGCGGGTCAGCATAGCTTGCTGGCGGCGCTTCACCATCTTGTGGTGATTCATCATCAGTTCCCGCGCTCTCTCGTCGATAGAAACGGTGGTCGCGGGTTGAGCAGCAGGTACGGTTGCAATAGCCGCCGCGTTAGACACGACGGGTTGCTCGGTCGGTTGATTGGTTTGATATAGGTTGCCCCGGAACTTTAGCTCAGTGGTCGTCGGATGGCTATTGTTCAGATTTAGGGGTTGGGGATTGTAGTTGTAGGTTACGCCACGATAGGTGAGTTTCATAGGAGTCGCCTCTCTTTGAGTTGAAGGGTCAGGGTGAGGCGCGTTCCTTCGGGATTGCTCCCTACTTCCGTCTCCTTCCAGCGTTCACGCGGGTTATGAGTGGCGCTTGGAGGAGATGAACGATTTCATTTCTGTATTTATTGTTACTGTTTTAGATTTTTCTGTCAAGGGGCGATGGCTTTTTTGAGCCAGTTTTTGGGTCTGTTTTTGAGCAAATCACCCGATTGGGCGATCGCCCAATCGGGTGACTCGACTGGCTTTGGCAGAGGGCGGAGCCAGAATTGGCTATTTGATGTTCCTAAAACCTATTCCATGCGCCTAAATGCACCCAATCAGGGCATCTAATCAGAGCATCTAATT
>JBDNCP010000222.1:0-6864 GCA_046719575.1 Cyanobacteriota bacterium | reverse complement strand
TCACCTCATCCTTGAGGGGATTACCTTGCTCAAAGTCACTGATGCTAGCGATGGTGGTGGTGGTGATGTCGTTTAGGGCTTCGCGGGTAAAGAAGGCCTGGTGTGCCGTGACGACCACGTTTGGGAAGGACTGCAAAAGCTGGAAGGTGTCGTCTTGAATGACTGTGTCGGAGAGGTCGCGGAAAAATAGCTCTTCCTCTTCTTCATAGACATCGATGCCCAGGTAGCCGATTTTGCCCGATTTGATGCCAGCGATCGCCGCTTTGGTGTCTATTAGCTTGCCCCGGCTAGTGTTGATTAGCATCACACCGTCTTTCATTTGAGCGATTGTTGTGGGGTTAATCAGGTGATGATTTTCAGGGGTTAACGGACAATGCAGCGAGATGATATCTGACTGAGCCAGCAACTCTGGCAGATCCACATAGCGAGCATCTTCTAGCGCTTCAAACTTGGGGTTGGGGTAGGGATCGTAGCCCAGCAGGTGACAGCCAAAGCCGTGCATGATTTGGGCAAAAATCACGCCGATTTTACCTGTGCCCACCACGCCAACCGTTTTGCCGTGCAGGTCAAAGCCCAGCAGCCCGTTCAGGGAAAAATTGTCGTCGCGCACTCGGCTATAAGCGCGGTAGAGCTTGCGGTTGAGCATTTGAATCAACCCAGCGGCATGTTCTGCCACAGAATAGGGGGAGTAAGCAACTACCCGCACGACTTTCATGCCCAACTCGGCGGCGACTTCCAGATCAACGTTGTTATATCCGGTGCAGCGCAAGGCGATGAGGCGTGTGCCTCCGTCTGCGAGGGTGCGGAGCGTCTCAGCATTTACGTCGTCGTTTACAAACACACAGACTGCGGGGAAGCCAGCCGCCAGGAGGGCTGTTTTGGATTCCAGGCGGACATCAAAATAAACGAGTTCGTGGGGCGACCCAGCCGCTGTGTTGGCAGCGTCCAAAAACTTGCGATCGTAAGGTTCGGTACTAAAAACAGCGACCTTCATGCAGTTTCTCCAAAAAGCTGAAGTTTATGCGAGATGCAGGCACAGTCAATATCTTAAATTTTGAAGCTTATGATATCGGCAAATCGGCAAACTCCGGGCTATTCTGCGATACATTGGCAGCTAGATAGAGTAGCTAGGTTAGATGTTTTGAAGTCAGGTGTTTTACCGAATGTAAAGCACCAAATCAGAATTCAGGTCAAGCCTGATGCAAAACTTCGGATATTTGCCCTCTTCCTTGCTCCGTAGACCTTAGCAAGAATTCTATGAATATGCTGCAGATTGCCCCCTTTGGTTCCTGGAAATCTCCCATTACCTCAGACCTGATTGTGGCGGGAAGCTTGCGCTTGGGTGAGGTGCGACTGGACGGTGGCGATGTTTATTGGAGTGAGGGGCGACCGACGGAAGGCGGGCGGAATGTGGTGGTGCGGCGATCGCCCTCAAATACTTCAGAGCCTTCCACGACAGATCTTACCCCTTTGCCATTTAACGTTCGGACTCGTGTGCATGAGTATGGCGGCGGCGCGTACATTGTGCAGGATGGCACTGTGTATTTCTCGAATTTTTCTGATCAGCGCTTGTATCAAATAAAGCCGGGTGAATCGCCGCAGCCAATTACGCCCGAAGGTGCATTTCGCTATGCCGATGCCGTGTGCGATCGCCTGCAAAATCGCCTCATCTGCGTGCGCGAGGATCATTCCACCAATGATCACGAACCCGTGAATACGATCGTGTCCATTAGCCTCTCACCTCCAGACGGAGCGCTGGATGCGGGGACGGTGATGGTATCGGGCAGCGACTTCTACGCCTTTCCCCGGCTGAGTCCTGACGGATCGCGGCTGTGCTGGATCGAGTGGAACCATCCCAATATGCCGTGGGACGGCACGACGCTGTGGGTTGCAGAGGTCCATGCAGATGGCAGTTTGGGAGAACCTCGGAACATTATCGGTGGCGAGGTAGAGTCAATCTTTCAGCCGGAGTGGTCGCCCGATGGGGAGTTGTACTTTGTGAGCGATCGCACGAACTGGTGGAACCTTTATCGCTGGAACTTTGCCACTGCTGCGCCAGAGCCGCTCTGCCCCAAGGCTGCCGAGTTTGGTCTGCCGCTGTGGGTGTTTGGCATGTCTACCTACGGCTTTGAGTCGGCAGAATCGCTGATTTGCACCTACAGCGAAGATGGCGTTTCTAAACTGGCGCGACTGCACACTCGCACGCTAGAACTTACCGAGATTCCTACGCCCTACACCAGCATTGGCGGCATTCAGGTATCTGGTTCGTCGGTGGTCTTCGGAGCCGGATCGCCGACTCAACCAGGGGCGATCGCCCACCTCGACCTGTCTACCGGGCAAATTATGGAACTGCGCCGCTCTAGCACCCTGGAGATCGACCCTGGCTACATTTCTGTGCCACAGGCAATAGAATTTCCAACAACAAACGGTCTGACTGCCTATGGCTTTTTCTATCCGCCGCAAAATCAGGACTTCACTGCGCCCCCAGGCGAAAAGCCGCCCCTGTTGGTAAAAATTCACGGTGGCCCCACCGCCGCCACCAGCGCCACCTTCAGCCCCAGCATTCAATACTGGACGAGCCGGGGCATTGCCATTTTGGACGTGAACTATGGCGGCAGCACGGGCTATGGGCGCGAGTATCGCGAACGGCTGAAGGGCAACTGGGGCATCGTGGACGTAGACGACTGCGTAAACGGCGCGAAGTATCTTGCCGAACAAGGGCTGGTGGATGGCGATCGCCTCTGCATCGACGGGGGCAGCGCAGGCGGCTACACGACGCTGGCGGCGCTGGCGTTTCGTGACGTATTCAAGGCTGGGGCAAGCTATTACGGCGTGAGCGATCTAGAAGCGCTGGCAAAGGATACCCACAAGTTTGAATCGCGCTATCTCGATGGGCTGATCGGCCCCTACCCTGCTCGGCGTGATTTGTACGTGGCGCGATCGCCCATCCACGCCATCGATCGGCTTAACTGTCCGCTCATCTTTTTCCAGGGCGACGAAGACAAAATCGTGCCACCCAATCAGGCCGAAATGATGGTCAACGCATTGCAAGAAAAGGGGCTGCCCGTCGCCTATGTGCTGTTTCAGGGCGAACAGCACGGCTTTAGTAAAGCAGAAAACATCAAGCGAGCGCTGGATAGTGAACTCTACTTCTATGCGCGGGTGTTTGGGTTTCCGCTGGCGGAGCAGATAGAAACAGTGGCGATCGCCAATCTCTAAGTTTGCAAAATCAACCAAATCAAATTTGTAGCTGCATTCTGCTGGCTCCTGCCGAAAGTTTAAACCCTCCTCGCGCGAATTTACGCAACCCGGAGCCTCCAAGCCAGTCTCTTACGTCTATGACTGTGTCGGCCGCTTTCAAAACCTAAGTAATTTTACGAATTAATCTTTTTGAAAGAATAAGAGAATCATGAACTCGTCTCTGTAAATTCATCGAGACTCTCACAGAAAATTCTCAGTGAATGTCCTGGCGGCTCACTACTTTACTTGATCTTTATCTCAAATCCTCGAAATTTTACGAGCATACCTGGAAGTCCTGCTTAACAATAAGCTTAGAGAGTTTACACAGGGTAACCCTATGAAGGCAGTCATCTTAGCTGGAGGATTGGGGACTCGCTTAAGCGAGGAAACGACCATCAAGCCAAAGCCGATGGTGGAAATTGGCGGACAGCCAATTCTCTGGCACATCATGAAGATCTATTCTGCCCACGGCATCAACGACTTTATTATCTGTTGCGGTTATAAGGGTTACGTCATTAAAGAATACTTTGCCAATTATTTTTTGCGAATGTCGGATGTCACGTTTGACATGCGATTTAACCAGATGAATATTCACTCTGGCTATGCCGAACCCTGGCGCGTCACGCTCGTAGACACGGGTGAAAACTCGATGACGGGTGGTCGCCTGCGGCGCGTTCGAGAGCATATTGGCAACGAAACCTTTTGCTTTACTTACGGCGACGGCGTGAGTGATGTCAACATTACAGAATTGCTGGAATTCCACAAGCAGCAAGCGACTCTGGCAACGCTAACAGCCGTGCAGCCGCAGGGACGCTTTGGGGCGATCGCCCTCGGTGAAGAACAGACCAAAATCACCCAGTTTCACGAAAAGCCTGTTGGCGACGGAGCCTGGATCAACGGCGGCTATTTTGTGCTAGAGCCAGAGGTCATCGACTATGTTGAAGACGACTTGACTGTATGGGAGCAAGAGCCGCTGCAAAAGCTGGCGCACATGGGCCAACTCTCTGCTTACAAGCATGAGGGCTTTTGGCAGCCCATGGACACGCTCAAAGATAAAAACTATCTGGAAGAGCTCTGGAAACAGGGAAAAGCACCCTGGAAAACCTGGTAGCTCAGGTCTCATTGCCTAGATTTTACCGGGGGTTTCCCTTGTCGCCAGACCGATTGAAATTGGGGCTGGAGTTGAGTACCTGCAACAACTTCTGGAATAACTGAAGACCTATCCTGAGGACAAAGGTTCATGTACGATTTTGCAATTATTGGTGGAGGCATTGTAGGTCTTTCAACCGCAATGGCGCTGGGTCGCCGCTATCCCGATGCCAAAATTGTCTTGTTTGAAAAAGAGAGCCGCTGGGCCTTTCATCAAACGGGTAACAATAGCGGCGTAATTCACTCTGGCGTTTACTACAAACCGGGCAGTTTCAAGGCAAAGTTTTGTCGCGACGGCTGCCAGTCGATGGTGGCGTTTTGCCGCGAGCATGATATTCCTCACGAGGTCTGCGGCAAGGTCATTGTGGCGACCGAGGAGCATGAGCTACCGCTGCTGGAAAATCTCTATCAGCGGGGTCTGCAAAACGGTATCCAAGTGGCGCGAATCACCGCTGAAGAGGTTCGAGAAATCGAGCCGCACGTCAGTTGCCTGGCTGGGGTGCGCGTATTTTCAACAGGCATTGCTGACTATAAGCAGGTCTGCCAGAAGTATGCAGAAATCGTGCGATCGCAGGGCGGTGAGCTATATCTCAACACCAAGGTAGAGCGCATTGTTGACCTGCCCAATGGCAAAGCAGTAGAAACCAACAATGGCACCTTTGAGGCGCGGCTGGTGGTGAACTGTGCAGGACTGCACAGCGATCGCGTCGCCAAGATGGGCGGGGTTGATCCTGAAGCCAAGATTGTGCCGTTCCGGGGTGAATATTACGAACTCACGCCCGAAAAGCGCTATCTGGTGAAAGGGCTGATTTATCCCGTGCCCAATCCCGACTTTCCCTTTTTGGGGGTTCACTTTACTCGCATGATCGACGGCAGCGTCCACGCCGGGCCCAATGCCGTCCTCAGCCTCAAGCGCGAGGGCTACAAAAAGACCGACTTTGACCTCAAAGACTTTGCCGAAGTGATGACCTATCCCGGCTTCTGGAAGCTGGCGGCAAAACACGCCGACGAGGGTATCCAGGAAATTATCCGCTCCTTTAGCAAAGCGGCATTTGTTCGCAGCTTGCAGCGGCTGATTCCTGAGGTGCAGTCTGAGGATCTAGTGCCGACCCACGCGGGCGTGCGGGCCCAGGCGCTGATGAACGACGGCAAGCTGGTGGACGACTTTTTGATCGTGAAGGGACAAAACTCGATCCACGTCTGCAACGCGCCCTCTCCGGCGGCGACTTCCTCGCTGGAGATTGGCAAGGCCGTCACTGAGCAAATCGCCGAACAGTTTTCCCCTGCAACCTCCCCCATGCAAGCGGTCTAAGGGCGATCGCCCCCTTCCTAATTTATTCACGCCTGGTTTAGTCCTTCTGAGCAGCCCAAGCCAGCTTCGGAATGTCTGGCATGTCAGCGTTTACAGCATACACAAAACAGGAATCCACAACATGAAAGTATTGGTCACTGGAACCGAAGGATATCTGGGCAGCCTACTAGCGCCGCTGCTACTAGATCGCGGCTTCGATGTCATTGGCGTAGACACGGGTTTTTATAAGGTCGGCTGGCTCTATAACGGCACGGATAAAACTGCGAAAACCCTCAATAAAGATATCCGCCACATTACGCTAGAAGACCTAGAGGGTGTAGAAGCCGTAGTCCATATGGCAGAACTGTCAAACGACCCAACGGGCCAGCTTTCTCCCAATATCACCTACGACATCAACCATAAAGGGTCTGTCCGTTTGGCAGAACTGGCCAAGCGAGCAGGCGTGCGTCGCTTTGTGTATATGTCTTCTTGCAGCGTATACGGGATCGCCTCTACAGATATTGTAACGGAGGAGACCCCGGTCAATCCCCAAACGGCTTATGCCGAATGCAAAACGCTGGTGGAGCGTGATGTCAAGCCGATGGCAGACGACAACTTCTCGCCCACCTTTATGCGAAACGCGACGGCGTTTGGTGCATCGCCCCGGATGCGATTTGACATTGTGCTAAACAATCTGTCGGGCCTAGCCTGGACGACCAAAGAAATCAAGATGACCAGCGACGGTACGCCTTGGCGGCCCCTCGTCCATGCGCTTGACATCGCTAAATCTATCATTTGTGTGCTAGAAGCACCGCGCGACATTGTTCATAACCAAGTGTTCAACGTGGGCGATACGGCAAACAACTATCAGGTTAAAGAGATTGCCGAAATCGTTGCAGAAACGTTCCCTGGTTGTGCGCTGAGCTTTGGCGACAACGGTTCAGACAATCGTAGCTATCGCGTGTCGTTTGAAAAGATCAACACTCAACTTCCTGGCTTCAAATGCGAGTGGGATGCACGTCGGGGTGCTGAGCAACTTCGCAAAGTGTTCAGCCAGATTGACATGACCAAAGAGGTGTTTGAGTCTCGTGGCTTCACCCGCCTGAAGCAGCTCGAATACCTGATTCGCACGCAGCAAATCGACAAAGATTTCTTCTGGAGCTAGTCATGATTTTTACCGAAAC
>JBDNCP010000221.1:0-6890 GCA_046719575.1 Cyanobacteriota bacterium | reverse complement strand
AAACAGCGAAGCAAACGATAGGATCAAAGGCAGAAATTCTTTCGGTAGCAAGTTCATCAGGAGCAATCAAACAACACTTTCCTGATCTTGCTACCTTTCCTCCTCTACAAATGGATAAAGTCGAGCTTAGGGTAAGGGCTGAGATTGCGCATGAAGTATATTTGTGCCCCTACAACTTCGCGCCCTTATGAAAGAGGCAGAAGAATCTCAAACTCTGTACCGATGCCAGCGGGCGCATCGACCGGAAACAGCGCAGGGGACTTAAGATGAAACTGGCCGCCGTGCTTGGCAGTGACAATTTGATAGCTGACGGACAGACTGGTTTCCTTGGCGGCGCGGCGTTCGATCGTAAACGAGTCTCGAATGCGCTGCTGGGCTTCGGGCGAGAGGCCGGGGCCATTGTCGCTAATGCGGACGGACACCCAGCGGCGTTCGCTGTCCCCTGCTGAGTCTTGTCCTGCTGAGTCTGCGGGTAACTGAACTGCTTCAACGGTTTTAGCAGGTTTTGAACTGTCGAGGGCGATCGCCCCCGGTTGGTCGTCTGCTGGTGTCTCGCGGCTGGGTGACTGGTCGGGCAAGCTCCGAATGGCTGTGGTGATGAAAATCTGGGGTTTGCGGAGAGAACAGGTAGCTAGATAGGTAGGGCGATCGCCCATTGCTGCAACCCAACTCTGGTAAGTGGCCGAGTCTAGCAGCGCCTCGACAGCATTGATCAAAATATTCATAAACACCTGGCTCAGTTGCCCAATAAAACAGGGCACAGGCGGCAGGTGCCCATATTCGCACACGATGTCAATCTCTCCAGTCAGGCGGCTTTTTAGCAGCAGCACTATACTGTCGAGGCATTCATGCAGGTTGGCGGGCTTGGGATACACCTCATCCACATGGCAAAAGTTTTGCAGGCTGGTGGCTAGGTGCTTGAGCCGCTTGGCTCCGGCGCGAATGCTGGCGATCGCCTGGGGCAGGTCGCGTTTCACATACTCTAGCTCAATGGCTTGCTGAAGCTGCTGCACCGCAGGTGGCACCGACGGCAGGCTGGCTTCATAGGCGGCGACCAGATCCAGCAGGTCGGCAGCATAACTGGACACATGGCTGAGGTTTCCCCAAATAAAGCCCACCGGGTCGAGAATTTCATGCGCCACGCCGTCCACCAGTCGCCCCAGCCCGGCCATTTTTTCGCTCTGAATTAGTTGCACCTGGGTTCGCTCATAGCGCACCTGGGTTTCGATGCCACGAATCTGCCAGTGGGCCAGGTTTAGCTCGTGGGGGCTGAGCAGATAATATCCCCCGTCTGCCTGCACCACAATCGGCTCGTTGAACTGATCGGGCGATCGCCGCAAGACCTGCTGCGCGGCTGCCAAAATCGGCGTGTGCCCTGGCAACACCAGCGGTGGCTGGCGAGCATAGCTGTGCAACACCTTCAGCGGGCGGCTGAGAAACAATTCTGCCCCATGCGGCCGCAGCAAATATTCCAGCAAACGCTGGCGTGACAGCATTCCCACAAACCGCGCCCCATCCCACAGCACCACCCCTGGCAGCGCCAGATGCTGCTCAAACACCGCCGCGACTTGCAGGCCGGTCTGTCCACAATCTGCCTGAAAGTCATGCAGCGGCAGTTCCTCCAAGGTGGACTCTGATCTCAGCACCTGAATACTTGCCTCGCGCAGTCGGGGAACCAAAAAGCCCTCCGTCAGTGCCTCCGTGGGAGGAGATTCTGCGGGACAATTTCTCGGGAAGTCACTCGATATCATGAACCCGTTATCCATAAACCAGAAAACAGCCCTATCAGCAGACAGACTGAGCCAACCCTGGCAGGAAAAGCCTCTAAAACTGGGCGATCGCCGTCAATCAGGAACCTGTTAGACGAAATTACAGCGTAATCAGAATTACAGCGTAATCAGACAGAATTCTTTGTTTAGAATGCCCAGGAATCAAAAAACAGCATCTATCCTTTAGAAGGACGCAGGTAGCCAGGGTTTGGTGCTGAGATCCGGAATCCGGCGGCGCTATTGCTTCCAATTCCTACCCTTCTGCACCCCCTCCACCATCTCGTCTTGCCAACCTTTAACCCCCCTCCCCTATGACTACTGATTCCACTGCTGCGGCAAATCCTGTCATGTTGCAAAGCGAAGTGATCGGCAAAGTTGTCATCAAGCCTGATACGGCCGAGGAAGTTGGGCGCGTCAGTCGGCTCTGGCTCGACCCCAAAGCACACCAAATAGTGGGGCTAGAATGCACCGCAGGGGTTATGGGAATTAAGCGCCATGCCTACAATTGGCTGCAAATTGCCAGCATCGGCTCCGAAGGGGTTATTCTCAAGGCCCATATCGGCCCAGAACCGACCAAGCCCGATACGGTGGTGTTTGTGCTGGGCGATGAGGTGTGGACAGATGGTGGCAGCCGCGCTGGGCTAGTGGTGGATTATCGCCTCGACCCGACGACTGGGCGCGTGCTGGATTATCTGTTTACGACCGATGGCTGGGGCGGGCTGACAAGCGGTTTGTATCGGCTGCATCCGGCGGGCGTGATTGGCATGAGCGATCGCCGCTTGGTCTGCACGGTGTCTTCGGTCGAGTCCGCAGAGTTGGAAAGCCCCGGCGTGGTGCAGAAAGTGCAGCAGGCTAGGGAATTTCTGAAGAATGATTATTCTCAAACCAAAGCAGATGTCAGCAACCTCAAGCAAAAGCTGACGGGGCTGGTCGGGCAGGTGCAAAGCAGCGCCCAATCGCTGACCGAGCAGGCTAAAGCCACCCTTGCGGACAAAGCTGAACAACTTCAGCAGACGACTGAAAAAGCAAAGGAATCCCTTGCGGAGACAGCCGGACAGCTTCAGCAAACCGTTGAGAACGCCGCAGCCCAAGCACAAGAGAAACTAGCTGACGCGACGACCCAAGTGCAGGCGACCGGCGAAAAAGCCAAAGAGTCTGTGGTCAATCTTACGGCTCAGGCGCAGGACAGAGCGCAGCAGCTTTCGGAACAGGCTCAGGGGGCGATCGCCAATGCAACCCAGCGCCTTCAGCCCAACGAGCCACCTGCCTCCAGCCCTGCTGAAGAAGGCTCTGATTCCTCGAATCCCTAGAACGAAACTCTTAGGAAACTGTTCAAGAACTGTCAGAACGTTAAGGGCGATCGCCTGATTGACTGACAAAACCTGGGCAGCACTTGGGCACTAGGCGATTGAAACCGCTGCTCCATCAACGCAGTCGGCCTTCGCCGACTCTCCACCCTGACCCAAAACCCGCGTAGGCGGGTTTCGCCTGTGTCGGCGCGGCTTCTAGCCGCCAGCGGTAAATGTTTTGTCAGTCAACGAGGGAGTTTTGTCCGTCAGTCAGGGGCGATCGCACAATCCGTACCTTTTTTGATGAAGAAGGACGGAATTTGCGATTGCCCTTTTTGCATCCAACCCAAAGGTTCATGCTAGCGGGTGATCGGAGCGGGTGATCGAGGTCTACACCGCAGCATGAAGAGTAATTTGGGGCTTCTTTCTATCTTGATATTAGAGAGCGATTCAGGTTGTATCTCGACTTGGTGAACGAACCTTCTGCAAGTGGGGGTGTTCCCATTGCACCCCCGCCCTTCCTTCCAGACGGTTCTCCAGTGCAAGCTTCCAACACTAGCCGACCAAGATTCAACCATTAACAGCTATCCAGAAAGGTTCCCTTGCGGGGAGATGGTTAAGCCCTTGCAGCAGACCCGGTGCTTCATCCCCGACCCAACTTCAGGATTCGTGACTATGAAAACAGTTTATTCTTTGCAGCAATTCATCTCAGTGCTATCGGGGCTGGGATATTTTGCAGACCCGGCTGGCGTGCAACACAACCCGCCCCTAGAACACAGCAAAGAGTGCGGCGATCTGCCGAGTGATGACCTGAAACTGGCAATTCGCACCTTTCAGGCACACTATGGGTTGCCGCCCACGGGCGAGGCAGACCAGCCTACCCAGGAAAAGGCACGCCAGCTTGTCCGCAATCTGCACCACGGACTCAAGCAAACCGTGAGTCCCAATCTGTCCATCAGCGAGTTTTATGGGACGCGCACCGTCAGTGCTGTTCAGCAATTTCAGGCGCAACGCAAGCTGCCTGTGACGGGCGTTGCTACAGCCAGTGTCCGCCACGCTATCGAAGAAGACCTGAAGCAACAACTCCGGCAGTCCCTCGGCAGCGCTGGCTTCCGAAACACCCCTTGCTCCTGTGCAAACTAGCAGGCTGGCATTACGCCGCCCAAAAATGAAGACTCAAAATTTTGCAAGCCCCCGGCCGATATCTATACAAACTATTAACAAAGCAGATTACACAGCAGGGCGATCGCCGCTTGATCATTCGCTCTACGGTCACACGAGTGATTCATCATGCTTTTGCATCGACCGTCTAAAACACCGGGATGCGCTTGAAGGCAGCGGATTGTGAAACCTCCGCGGGAATGCCCGTCCTACCGCCGTAGGGCTGACAGAAATATAAGCTGAAAAAGGAAAAGCGGCGATCGCCCATCCAAATTCCACATACCGCTGGAATAATGGATTCAAATTTGTATTCTTTGCAACCAGATTCCGCCTTTTTGCGGACAAAATATCCGACGACTACGGATGCCTTTGATGTAGGAAGTATGAACTTCAGAGGTTCCCTCAGGAATTTTCGGAGGGCAACCTGTAGAACTTTATGTAAGAGCTTTGTGCAAATTGCTTCTATCGACCTGTTGGTGGCTCGCTTGAGTCTGCGTCTTGCACCAAGGCGGCGTCAAGGTAACAGGCATTAAGCAGTTTGCAGCCAAAATCGGGTGTGTCTAGACCATTAGCATCAACACTGCGTCATAGAACCTGCGTGGAATCTGCACAAATCATCTGCGTAAATCAATTGACCAAAGCCGATAGAGACTTAAAGACCCAATTCTCAGGGCTGGCTCAGCACTGGATTTGCATTGAGAAGCTGTTTACCAACACCGAATTCTAGTGCGGCTGTTGACGGTTCCTCCATCTCCTTAGCTTCACAAGCCTGCCACGACCTGAAAAGTGCCACCACTCCTCCGCAAGTCCCCCCCTTCCGGATGTGGCACTCGACTCTTGTCGCAGGGTCAATCGGCGCTGTTTTGTGCTGAGGGCTGGAAATCGTCGCCAGCTAAGACGCTCAAGAATACGGTCGGATGGAACCTGAATATTCTTTTTCAGTCCTGATGGATTAGTCCTGACTACCGGGAACACTATCGGTAAGCAGTGAAAGAAGCCCCTTGTTACCTGGAGCAACTGAGACGAGTACTATGCCAGCAAGATCTTTCTCCGCTGAAGCGGACTACAACGACTCCTCAAATGGCTTTGAACTTCAAACTGGCGATATCAACGCTCAAGACGACGACTTTGAAGTGCAACTGAGCGAGGATTTGGCAAGCCTAGAACTGGAGTATGGGGCAGGCGCAATGGGCAAAAATGCCGCTGCACGGCGCACAACAGACCTAGTGCGGCTCTATCTCCAGGAAATTGGTCGGGTGCGGCTACTGGGGCGCGATGAAGAAGTCTCGGAAGCTCAAAAGGTGCAGCGCTATATGTCTTTGCTAGAGGCTTGCCACAAGGCCGCCGAGCAGGGCGATGAAATGCTTCAGCGCTATCTGCAAATTATGGAAACCCAAGATCGGCTGGCATCGATGTTGGGACATCGCCCCTCCCTGGAGCGCTGGGCCGAAGCAGCCGGAATTGCCGTAACCGAATTAAAACCCCTGCTGGCCCAGGGCAAGCGCCGCTGGGCTGAGCTGGTGCAGCGTTCGGTAGAAGAACTGGATCTGGTGCAATTGGAGGGGCTGGCTGCCAAAGATCACATGATCAAAGCCAACCTGCGCCTAGTGGTGTCGGTGGCCAAGAAGTATCAGAATCGTGGGCTGGAACTGCTGGATCTAATCCAGGAGGGCACGCTGGGTCTGGAGCGGGCGGTGGAGAAGTTTGACCCGACTAAGGGCTATCGCTTTAGCACCTATGCCTACTGGTGGATTCGCCAAGGCATCACGCGGGCGATCGCCACTCAGAGCCGCATCATCCGCTTGCCCGTTCACATTACCGAAAAGCTCAACAAGATTAAGAAAGCACAGCGCAAAGTCTCCCAGGAAAAAGGGCGCACCGCCACCTACGAAGACATCGCCGCCGAGCTAGACATGACCGCGCCCCAGGTGCGCGAGGTGTTGCAGCGGGTGCCCCGTGCCGTATCGCTGGAAACCAAAGTGGGCAAAGAGCGCGATACCGAACTGGGCGACCTGCTAGAAACCGAAGGCGCATCACCCGAAGAACTGCTGATGCGGGAATCCCTGATCCGCGACTTGCAGCAGCTCCTCACCGACCTCACCAGCCGCGAGCGCGATGTGATTCAGATGCGCTTTGGGCTGGGCGACGGGCAGCCCTACTCTCTGGCGGAAATTGGTCGGGCGCTGGATCTGTCGCGTGAGCGCGTCCGCCAAATCGAGGCGAAGGCGCTGCAAAAGCTGCGTCAGCCCAAGCGCCGCAACCGCGTCCGCGACTATCTAGAAGCGCTGTCTTAGGGCCATTGCCAGAGGGGAGCAGACACTAGATCGCTGGCAGATTCCTAGAGCAATAAGTCTGAGACTCAATAAGTCTGAGACTCAATAAGTCTGAGACTCAATAAGTCTGAGACTATCGTTTTGAAGCTGATGGGCAGGGGGGCAAGATTCCCGCTGCCCAGTGCTTTAATTTGCTTCTTTAATTTGCTTCACTTACTTCCTTCACTTAGAGGATACTTGAAAAGTTCTGCTGTAAGCGAGTTTGGTGACTAAAGTCACCACTACAAGCGCAGCCACTGCAAGCGCAGAAACACCGAGAAACCTCCCTAATTTTTTGAGAATTTTTTGAGGTTCCTTGAGGTTCGTAAGGATGGTTTTAATCATTTTTCCCTTTTCAA
>JBDNCP010000220.1:0-6990 GCA_046719575.1 Cyanobacteriota bacterium | reverse complement strand
GATGGGCTAGGTGATGGGCTGGGGGATGGGCTGGGCGATGGACTCGTCCCAGGCGCAACCCCTGGCACAGGCAGCAGTTGGTTCAAAAGCTGCTGCTTGTCTGCATGAATCGTCTGCCAGTTGTCTTGCAAAATGCCGCCCGTGTCGCCGCTATTTGGGTTCCAACTCCAATACGCAAAATGAAGCTGGTTTTGTTTGATAAAGTCTACAAACTGGCGCTGCCAAATCCCCTCTTTGGAGCGAGTATCGACCTGTCTGCCGCCAAACTCGCCCACAAAAATTGGCGCGATGCCTTCGCGAGCAATGTAGTTGAACCCAATTTCCCAGCGGTTATAAAGATTTTGAGGAAAGCTGGGTTCATTAAACCAACTCTGGTTATAAACCCCCGCGCCATATTCGTGGGGAGAATACACCAGCTTGTTAGGACGGGTCAGGCGCACGGGATAGTTTCGCACACCCTCCAGGTTGCCGCCCCACCAGTGAACCGCAAGCCGCTGACCGGGCACGTTTTTTTCCACGCCTTCGACCACAATCAGCCAGTTGGGATTCACGTTCAAAATGCTATTTCCGGCTCGTTCAGCGGCCAATCGCCAGTCAGTGGCCTGGTCACCTGTCCCCCAGCTTGCTCGACCATGTGGTTCGTTCTTGAGGTCGGCTCCGACGACGTTGGCCTGGTTCTTATAGCGATTGGCTAGCATCGTCCAGGTGCTAATCCAGTCTTGCTCAGTAAAGCCATCGCCATACCATAGTTCAGGAATGCGCTGGTCGTTCAGGCGGTGACAATCTAACACAATCATCAAGCCCTGGCGCTGGGCTTCTTGAATCACCAGATCCATGACCTGGAGGGGCGTTTTGCCCTGCAATTCGCGGTTGCTGCCGATAGAAAAATCCACGCCGCTAATCGTTTGCGATCGCAGCGATTGAATCGAAAACGGCAGGCGAATCACGTTGTAGCCCAGGCTGCGGATCTGCGCCAGCATTTGCTTATAGTCGCGGGCCCAAAGCCCGTGCGGCGCGTGCAGGTCTGTCTCGATGCCGAACCAATTCACGCCGCGCAGCAGGATCGTTTTGCCCGACGCGTCGATAATTTGTGAGCCACGGGTTGAAAGCGGAGTCTGCACAACTGTAGAGGCGATCACGGGGGCACCCGACAAACCCGACGGCAATAGGCGGAGTGTAAAGCCAACGGTGAGTAAGAGCGATAGTCCGAACAGCAGGAGTCCTTTCAAGCCTCTGCCAAGTCTCCATTGCCGTTTGGTCAAAAAACCATCTGCGTCTTGATGTCCCCTCTGGCGTCGTTCTCCCCGATTGACAAACCCACCTCGAAAAATCTGCGTGAGTTTTATGCTCATGGTTATTTAGTCCTCCATAGAAAGACGTATTGGAGAGTGCAGGACACTCAGAAGATGTACCGCCTGATTCAAAAATGACCTCTTTCCTCTACATAGGTTTCCGCAAAACTCCGGGAAGCTTGAATTCTTCCTAAAGCAAGATTCAAGTTTTGATAAAGAAATCTAATTCAGTGATTCTGCGGTTGGCTTCATCATAGAAAATACTCAGGAGGTTTCAGAAAAATCCTCTCTGTAGTGTGTATTTATCTGAAAAACTCAACTCAATTAACCCAACTCAAATTTAAATACTCCAGGTGAACTGAAGAGTTCTCTAAAGGCTTCGCTAAAAGAAAAGTCAGAACTTTACACTTGCTTTGTGTTCCGGGTATTTGATAAAGCTTTCGAAAAGTATTTGAAAAGAATCTGGAATGCTTCCACAGAATTGGGGGTATCAAGATTTAGAGACAGAATTTTCAAGAAGAGTATTTTTTCAATGGGCGATCGCCCAATTTGTCAATCTTTTATGACTTTTGCGTTTCTAGTTCTTTTATTTAATGTTTTCGTCTAAAGCCGTCCAGTTTTTCTTGAGGCATCCATCTTTTCCAATGACTATAACTTGCTTCAAGGCTGCCGATTCTCCTAGTCAACTGGGAGACAACTCTACAGAAACTTCTATCTTCGATGAAAATCATACTGATGCAAGTCTCGATGCAAAACTGGATACAAGACTAGGTGCGAGACCCAGATGCAGAACCTCTCAAGCAACTGAATTTTTCCCTTGGTTTGGATCTGCCTTGGATGACGGATTGAGTGTTTATATAGAGCGTGATGTGAAAGTTTACTTGAGCTTTAAACGCAAAACGGCGCTCTTTACGAAAGGCATACCCAAATCATTGGATCTACGGGGTAGTTTTGTAAGTAAGCGAATGTCTTCCCGTACTTCAACCACCAGGGTATTGTGACGCAACGCAGGTTATCCGACTGCTTGAAAGTGGGTATATCTAACAGGGATGACGATTTCACGTAGTTAGCCGCTCTTATATTATTTCTGTTGTTTTTAGGTTCCTGAACTATGAGCTTTCCACGCACTTTGTTGTCTTCGTCACTACTCGCGGGTGTTGTGTTTTCGGCAGCTACGCTTCCTATGGCTGCAATGGGGTCTCAGCCCTTGACGATTCATCTGGAGAATCAGCCCGTCTTCGCAGGGCAGGTTAAGGAACTGTCCGGGCCCTATCTGGGTCTGGCAACGGCGGTCAGTTTGGGTGCTGGCGTGACGGCTCTGGCATTGCTGAACTGGAGCCACGCTGCTCGGAAGCTAAGCAAAGTAGAAGATGAAGTGTCTGACCTGCGCCAACAGCTAAAAGATAAGGAAAACGAATTGGAAAGCCTGCGATTTTCGGACACGCGGCTGGCTTCGGCGGGTCTAGAGTCTTTCCTGGATGACGTGGAAACCGTTTCTCCTGCGACCGAGCTACTTCAGCACTCGCTGGCGCAGATTGAGGCTGAGCAACGGGCTACGGTTTCGGTTGGCAAGCAGGTTGAGTTGCTCAGTGTTGAGCCAATTAAGCGTCCTGTGGCTCCTGTCGAAGTGGCTCCGACCGCTACCCTCGAGGCAACCGTTGAGAGTATGTCTCAAGCGCTGAAGGGCGTAGAAAACCCTGCCCAGATTGACGATTTGCTGAGACACCTGAAGCAAGTGATGGCTCAGATGGAGCATCTGAAGGCAGAACAGCCCGCGCAAAAGCAGCAGCCCCGCTTTTCCCGCGTGCCCAATACGGTGTGGCAGCAGCAGCGCCTCGCCTCCTGATCCGTCCGCCAACTCGTTTCACGGAATCCCTGCTGGGTCTGACCTTGCGGGGATTCGTGCTTTTTTAGCGCACGGGGCGATCGCCCCCACAGCAACCAGGATCTAGGGCTTCAGCAGCATGGCCGGCCACAAACGGGCAAGGGGCAGACCGCACTGGCGATAGGCCTCGTCGATCAATGCTGGGTCGGGAGCATTAAGTTCCGACAGGATCAGCGTTTGGTTTGGCGAAACGTGCGATCGCACCCATTCCACGCCGCGCTCTGCAAGACGGGGTAGCAGGTGTTGCGTGATGATTTTCCACTGTGCCTGCCACTCTGATTGAGAGAGTCCGCCTGGATAGACCATTTCGGACAGGATCAGCGCAGACTCGTTCCATTCGGCAGGCGTGCTACTTGGCTCCAGAAGGTCGTCAACCCACATTTTCTCAAAGGGGACACGAGCCGTGCGGTAGGACATGCGGACCGCTTCGGCATCGGGTGCGTCAAAGCTGCAAATCATCCGGCGGCGATCGCTCGATAGCAAGGAATATCGCCACGTCACATTTCGGGCTGCCAGACAGGGAAAGGCGCGGTTTCCTTCGTCTGCCAGAACCTCCGGCGTGATGGGATCTGAGCGATCGGTTTCAACAATGATGAGGGTCATGGTGCTTTTTGGGGAGAAACGGGATTGCCATAAATTAGGGGAATATCAATTGGGGAATATCAATTGATGGGCTTGGGCAACGGCAGCGCGGACACGGCGGCTGAGGTCGGCAGCGCTGATCTGGGGATAAAACTGCTGAAACAGGTCAGTTGCCTGCTGCCGGGCCGCGACGGCGGCGTTGCGATCGCCAGCGCTCTCGGCGACTCGGAGCCAGCTTTGTAGCAACAGCGCCCAAGCTTGGGCCAGGTCGATAAGCTGATCAATCGCTTGGGCTTCGGACAGGGCGGCGGTGGCTTTTTCAATGGCCTGGGTGGGGCGATCGCCCGCCAGATCGACTTCAGCCGCACTGCTCAGCAGATACGACAGCATTCGGCGATTGTCTAGCTGCCGCAGGACGGCGATCGCCCGATCGAGTGCTGCCGCTGCATCGGGTTCTTGCAAATGATATCGGGCCAGCGCGGTGAGAGCATCCGCCACGGCGGACTCGCTGCCCTGTCCCCGAATCTGGGAGGCAACGGTGGCGATCGCCTGACTGTAGGCCAGGGCCGCTAACGGGTTTCCCGCTTCCAGTTCTGCCATAGCCAGATAGCTCAGCACCAAACATTCGCGCCAGTGATCCTGTTCCTGCTGCGCCATCTCGTAGGCCCGTTGCAGCAGTGCCCGCCCTTCGTCATAGTCGCCTGTATGCAGCCGCACGCGACCCAGCCCGCCGTACAAATCTGCCGACTCATAGCCCACTCGCGCTGCCAGCGATCGCGCTTCTTCCAACAGCGCCTCTGCCCGCGCCATCTCTCGACCCACTTCTGCCAAACAGGAGCCACTCGACGCGAGGGCGTGCGCCATCATCCTGGGATTGGCTGTCCGCCCAATCTCCACGATTCGCTCAGAATGTTGCTGCATATGGGCAAGATTGCTGTACTGAAAGTTTAGAATCATCAGCACTTCTAGTCCAGTCATCTCCGCTTCCGATAGCCCCAGCCGATGCGCTTCTTGCACCACGTCCTGCGCTTCTGCCTCCAGCGGAGCCACCTGCTCGGCAGAAACTCCGGCAAACACCAGCACTTGCAGCAGTTCGATATGCCGCTGAACGCGGGTTCGCTGATCAAGCACCTGACAATGCTGAATCCCGCGTAGAGCAAGTTCTGCGGCTTCGGCATAGGCAAACAGCTTGAGCGAATCATTGGCCGCTGCCAAACAGGCCGCCGCCGCCAAAGCGCGATCGCCCCCCAATGCAGCGTGATGCGCGATTTCTGCCGCCAGAGGCGAGTCATAACCCGCTTGCTGGTGCAGCTTTTGGGAAATCTGGAGATGCAGCAAGCGACGACGGGGTTCCGACAGTTGCCGATAAGCCACCTGCCGCACAATGTCATGGGCAAAGTCATAGCGCGTTTCCTGCCCGTGGGATGCGCTCACCCGAATCAGGCTTTCTCGCTCTAGCTGCTCGATGCCCGTCAGCAGTTTAGACAACGGCACATCAGCAATATCAGACAGCGTGATGGGGTCAAAGGTTCGACCTAGCGCAGCCGCCCAGGGAATCAGCTCGCGGGCATACTCATCTAGTCGTTGCAGGCGATCGCCAATCAGCAGTTCCAAACTGTCGGCGTGGGCCGCCTCCCCCGCAGACATCGCCCGCGCAATCTCCAGCGCAAACAAGGGATTGCCGCCACTTTCGACAAACACCTGCTGCGCCATCTCGGACGACCACTCTTGCTCTAGAGACCCGTAAACACTGCGAATCAGCGCAGCCGTTTGATCTGGCTCTAGCGGTTGCAGCGGCAAGGTTAACAGCCGCCGTTCTCGCCGCAGGGCCTGCAATCCCCGCAGCATTGCTGCATTGTCGTCTAACTCTTTGGGGCGGGCAGTGCAGGCAAAAAAGACAGGATGCTGACTCAGCAGCCGAATGGCATAATGCAAAAGGGAAGAAGACGCTTCATCAATCCACTGGATATCATCTAGAACAACCAAAACGGAACGCTGGCTAGAACAGATCTGAGAAATAAACTGAACCACACTATCGAACAGGTAGCTGCGATCCGCAGGACTGTGATCGGCATCTGGCGTTGAATAGCTTGATTCACGAATCAGGCAGTTTAAATCATCAGGCACTTGCACGTTGGCATTCGTTATAAAGGACCTCAGCGCATCAATCCACAGGCCATAGGGACGCACAATCTCTGCTTCAAAGCCACGCCCCCAGAGGACACAGTGATTCTGCTGTTGAAATTGCTCCTGAATCGCTTGCAGCAGGCGTGTTTTGCCAATACCCGGTTCTCCCGTCAGCAGCAGCACCGGGCGATCGAGTAGCCGAGCCAAAGACTCCTTATCTGGCGAATTTTCGGTTCCCATCCACTGCTGGATAGTAGCCCATTCATGGGTTCGCCCAATCAGCGGGCGAGGCTGCGGCGGCGTAGACCCAGGAGACAGGAGCGCGGCGCTGGCCAATGGGCGATCGCCCCCAGACGCAAGGGCGACTCTGCCGACTGGCTCATCGTCTGCCTGGAGGATCTGGTCATAGAGCTTGCGGAGGGCGGGGCCGGGGTCAACGCCCAATTCCTCGCGCAGCAGTGTCATACAGTGGTGATAGGCCTGGAGTGCGTTGGCGCGATCGCCATTCAGCCAGTGCAGATGCATCAGCGTCCCGTGGGCAGCTTCATTCAGCGGATCGCTTCGCAACACCTGCTGAGCATAGGCGATCGCCGTATGGTAATCCTGCTGCGCCTTGAACAGCGCAATGCCCTGGTGCAAGGCCCGCATCCGAACTTGCTGGAGGCGATCGCGCTCTGGCTCGATCCACTCGTCGGTGCAACTGGGCAGCAAATCGCCCTGGTATAGAGATAGGGCGGCTTCTAAGTGCGATCGCGCTACGTCGGGTTCGGCAGACTGGGCAGCGAGCTTCACCGCGTTTTCAAATTCCGCCACGTCCAGAACCATTGAGGCATTGGGTGACCATTGCAGCGTTTTGGCATCCGCCAGCAAGACTGTATCTGACTCTGGCAAGGCTTGCCGTAGATAAGACAGGGCTTTTCGCAGGTTAGAGCGAGACTGAGACTCGGCGGAGTCGGGCCAGAGGTGAAAGGCGAGGCGCTGGCGAGGTTGTGGTGTGTGGCGATGGAGCAGCAGATACGCCAGGAGAGCCTGCTGGCGATCGTTGCCAATGCCCAGAGAAACCTGCTGCTCATCGGTGATGGCAAAGTCTCCAAGCAATTTGAT
>JBDNCP010000022.1:0-41978 GCA_046719575.1 Cyanobacteriota bacterium | reverse complement strand
AGAGTGTGTCTCTCACCTGATTGACTGACAAAACCTGGGCACTAGGCGGTTGAAACCGCTGCTATATCAACGAGGTCGGCCTTCGCCGACTCTCCACCCTTACCCAAAACCCGCGTAGGCGGGTTTCGCCTGTGTAGGCGCGGCTTCTAGCCGCCAGCGGTCAATGTTTTGTCAGTCAACGAGGGAGCAAGATTGCAGGAATTTTGTCTGTCTATCAGGGGTTTTGGGGATGGCTAATTGGCAAACCGGATCTTTAAGTAATCCTCTTCCATCTTGGCTCCAGCAGGTTGCAGCGCAGCGAGTGCCTGAGGCAGCACCAGATTGCGGCGATGGTTGCCAATGCGGACGTTTAGCTCGTCGGCCGACTTGCTAAGTTCAATTTTGTCTTTGGGAATGCCGGGTAAGTAAAGCTCCAGGCTGTACTGGTTTTGCTCCTGCACCACGCGCATTGTCGTCTCTTTGTAATAGACCTGAGCCGGATCTTCGTCGGCATAAAGCGTTTCCTTCAGCCGCTCCAGCGCCGCCAGTCCGCACAGTTCCTCAGAATAGAGCGGCACTTCTTTTACGGGCAGCGGGTGAAAGTTTTCGTGAATTTCCTGGCGATATTGCTGCTGGTTTTCCTTCCAGCGCTGAAAGAAGGGATCGCTCACCTCGTTGGGGATGATGCGGTTTGCCACCACCATGTCAGTTGCCACGTTATACAGGCTGAGGTACGCATGGGCCCGCAGCGATTCTTTAATCACCATCTTTTCAGGATTCGTCACTAGGCGCACCGAGGTCTGAGTGTTGTCGGTCAGCACCTTTTCTAGGGCTTCGATCTGCTGATAAAACTCGTAGGGTGCATCCATCACTTCCTGGTTGGGCAGGGAAAAGCCCGCCACCGGGCGAAATAGTGGCTCCACCAGCGGCCGCAGCGCCGCAGACACCGCTTGCAGGGGTTTGTAGAATCGGCGCATATACCAGCCCGCCACCTCCGGCAGGCTCAGCAGCCGCAGCGCCGTGCCTGTGGGCGCAGAGTCAATAATCAGGACATCAAAATCGCCTTCGTCGTAGTGACGCTTCATCCGCACCAGGCTAAAAATCTCATCCATGCCGGGAAGAATTGCCAGTTCCTCCGCCTCTACACCCTCCAATCCCCGCGCTTGGAGAACCTGCGTAATGTAGCGTTTTACGGCTCCCCAGTTGCCCTCTAGCTCCATCAGCGCGTCTAGCTCTGCGCCCCAGAGGTTGGGCTTGACCGGGCGCGGGTCGTGCCCTAGTTCCATATCAAAACTGTCGGCCAGGGAATGGGCAGGATCAGTGCTGAGCACTAGGGTGCGGTAGCCGAGTTCCGCACACCGCAGGCCTGTGGCAGCGGCCACGGATGTTTTACCAACGCCGCCCTTTCCGGTCATTAAGATTACGCGCATGAGTGCCCAGCGATTTCGTGAAGAATGGTTACGTCTCTCTAATGTATCGGGTTTTGCAGGCAGATGGGGTGTTTGGCGCGGGATTGGGGCGAGTGGGTGAGTGGGGCGATCGCCCCTTGTCAAACTGCCTATTGATCCGCAAGGCCCCCGTCTAGATGGGTCAGGAAGACGGCTTGCGAACGCTGAAATGCTGCCGCAGCACGTCAAGCCGCGAACAGTGCCAGTAGTCGATGTGGGACGTGATTAGCCCCTGTTCATTGACGGTCATTTCGCTCCAGCCTGTGATGGTGATGCGGGGCTTCCAGGGCAGGGGGGTTGTCCAACTCAGGGTCCAGTCGGTGCGGATGGTTGCGTCCGTTTGTTGAATTTGGTGCAGGTCGAGGCGGGGGTCGAGGAACCAGGTCTGAATAAAGCCGATCATGCGTTCGTAGCGATCGCGCCCGCGAAATTCTGTCATTGGATCGCGAAAATAAACGTCTTCTGCATAGGCGCTGTAGGTCTGTGATTTGGGGAAATTACGGTAGTCCTGTCTGAGGATTTCTAGGATGTCCATTTTGCTCTTTACCTTTATTTAAAGATATGAATAATATGAATACTCCTGATTGATCAGGTTGAGGGCGATCGCCCCAGTTTGCGTCCAGCATGAAATCTTCTTGAGAACTGGACGATTTAAACGCCTGGGAGTTGATTGTTTAAGCGCAGCAAGCACTGCCTTAAAACAACCCTCCAAAAGACAATCTTCCAAAAGTAAGAAAACCAATTAATCAAGATTCTAACCCTTTGAAAGAACCAAGAATCTGGCTACGTAGGCATCAACACGGAGGATAAGCTACGTTAAGTTGCTGATGGATATGAGCTTTCAAACGGACGGAAAAGGGGAGCTTTTATTTCTAGAACTGAAGAAGGAAGGCACTATTTGGACTTGTCCGCATGATTGTGTCGATCCCTTGTAGATTTTCTTAAAAAACTGCCGTTTTTGAGATCCCGAGTCTCTAGAAACCGTTCTTAGAGCCAATCATGTTTTTCATGATTAACTGTAAAGGATGCAAGGCGCTTCTAGAAAAGCTCAAACCTCAACAAAATGAGGCAGTTGTGATTCCTCCCTTCCCCAGGATCGAGGCTAGTTGAGATGCAATTTGGGCAATCGAATTCTTCAGGGCGATCGCCAAGATCCTCTGCACCAGAGCCAGACGAGTTCCAGTTCCGCGATACCTGGCTACCCGCAAGCTGCTTTCAAGTCCAGAAACCGGCAGATGCGCTGGCGCAAGACCTCTCCTCCATTTTGGGACAGGTGTCTGAGGCGATCGCCCTGCTCCACAATCAGCAGGAACTCCTCCGCACCAATGCCACACTGGATAACCTGGCGGATTTGTGGTGGCAGCGAGCGGCGATTGAGGCCGCCGCCGACGGAATAGCCATATTCGACGCAAAAGGCGCGTTTCGCTATGCCAACCCAGCCTATCTGCACCAGTTTGGCTATTCGCCCGATGAGCCGCTCAGCAGCCAGACCTGGCAGCAGTTCTACATTCCCAGCGAGGTAAAGCGATTTCAGCTTGAGATCTGGCCCAGCCTGAGCCGACAGTCCCAGTGGCGCGGAGAGGCGATCGCCCTGCGGCAAGACGGCACCACCTTTCCCCAAGAAGTGAGCCTGACGCGCATCGCCGACAGCCATCTGGTCTGCACCTGTCGAGACATCAGCGATCGCAAGCGGGCCGAAACCGCCCTACGAGAAGCCGAAGCCCGCTACCGCAGCATTTTTGAAAACGCCATCGAAGGCATCTTTCAAACCACACCGGAAGGGCGCTATCTCAACGTCAACCCAGCACTGGCGCGAATCTACGGCTTCAAGTCGCCAGAAGACCTAATCGCCAACATCCACAGCATTCAGCATCAGATCTACGTCGATCCAAACCGCCGCAGCGAATTCATCCGGCTGATGCAGGAACAGGGGCGCGTGTCTAACTTTGAATCGCTCATCTATCGGCGCGACGGCACGCCCATCTGGATTTCGGAAAATGCCCACTGTGTTTACAACAGTCGCGGCGACCTGCTGTATTACGAAGGCACAGTCGAAGACATCACCACCCGCAAACAGTCCGAAGAACAGCTTTTTCTCAACGCCTTTCATGATTCGCTGACTAGCCTGCCCAACCGGGCCCTATTTATGAATCGGCTGAAAACGGCGCTCAACGCGCTGCCGCGTCGTCCGGGGCATCAGTTTGCCGTGCTGTTTGTGGATTTGGATCGATTCAAGCAAGTCAACGACAGCCTTGGCCATCTGCTGGGCGACCAACTGCTGATTCAAGTGAGTCAGCGGCTACAAGACTGTGTGCGCGGCGGCGACACCGTGGCGCGGTTGGGCGGCGATGAGTTTGCCATTTTGCTGGAGGATATTCAAAGTGCCGAAGATGCCATTCACGTTGCAGAACGGATTCAGGAGCAACTGAGCTGGGCCTTTTGCCTCCAGGGACATCAGGTTCACATCAGCGCCAGCGTGGGCATTGCGGTCAGCCATCACCAGGCGACTCGCCAGCCCTATCAAAATTTGGAAGACTTGCTGCGGGATGCCGACATTGCCATGTATCGCGCCAAGCACCGGGGCAAGGCCTGCCACGAATTATTTGACGGTACGCGCCAGGCCCAAGCGTTTACCCAGAAACAGCTCGAAGCAGATTTGCGGCGTGCCCTAGAACAGCAAGAACTAACGTTGCACTATCAGCCGATTGTGGCGCTGCAAAGCCGCCGGGTGCGGGGGTTTGAGGTGCTGATGCGGTGGCAGCATCCCACCCAAGGACTTGTGCCACCAGGAAAGTTTATCGACATTGCTACCGAAACGGGGCTGATTTTGATGCTGGAGGAATGGGTGCTGCGTCAGGCTTGTGAGCAGATGCAGCGGTGGCAGACGCAGGGATTGGCAGATGGGTCAATGACGATCAGCGTCAACCTGACGGAAAAGCAGTTTGTCCAGCCAAAGCTGATTGGGCAAGTGGGGCGAATTCTGGCAGAAACAGGGCTGGGGCCAAGCTGTCTGCGGCTGGAGTTTGCGGAGGCGCTGCTGCAAACTGATCGAGAGGCGATCGCCCAAAACCTTCGCGGGCTGACCGATCTGGGCGTGCAGCTTTGCATTGACGACTTTGGCACGGGCTTTTTGTCTCTCAGCCAACTCCACAGTTTGCCCATCCACAGCGTCAAGATCGACCGCTCCTTTATTCACCGGGCGGGCATTAGCGTGGAAAGTCAGGCGATTGTGAAAACGATCGTGAGTCTGGCAGAAACGCTGCGGATGAGCGTCATTGCCGAAGGCGTGGAAACGCTGGAACAACTAGTGCAACTGATGGCGATGGGCTGTGAGTATGGCCAGGGCTATTTGTTTTCGTCTCCTGTGGATCGGGCGATGGCCGAGTCGCTGCTATTGAAGAAACAGCTTTAGCAGCCGTGGGGGGATGGCGATCCGCCGGGGAGGCGTCCTACCTGCGATCGCCTTCATTGCAGATCCAAGAATCGGCTCACCACCTGATCTAGCCCAACGGCGCGGGAGGCCTTAAACAGGAGGCGATCGCCCGCGTTCACGTTCTGCCCTAGCCAGTCCACCACTTCGGCATGGGTGGCAAAGCGCTCGGTAGGAATGCCACTGGCTCCGGTGGCGAGGGCTTCGGCTTCGGCGGGGTCAGCGAGAATCAGCAGTGCATCGAGTCCCAAGTCGCGCACAGCCGCGCCGACCTGCTGGTGAAATTCGAGAGAGCGATCGCCCAATTCTTTCATCGTGCCCAACACGGCAATGCGGCGAGAACCGGGCGTGTCGGCCAGCAGCCGCAGCGCCGCCAGCATCGACTCCAGCCCCGCGTTGTAGGTTTCATCCAGAATCACCACGTCGTTGGGCAAGTCCAGCCGCCGCGCCCGACCCTGGGGCAGTTCCACCGTCAGCCCAGGGGTGAGCGGCTGCCAGCTAAGGCCCAGCAGTTTTGCAACGGCCAGCGCCGCCAGATAGTTCAGCGCGTTGTGGCGGCCGGGCAGCGGCAGGGGCAGCAGGGTTCCGTCTACCCGCAGCGTGTGGGCATCCACCAGTTCGCCCCGCAGGTCGCCGCCTTCTAGCCCGTAGGTCAGGGTTTTGCCGCGCCAGACGCGGGCTGCGGTGTCGATTAATCGGCAATTGTCGTGGTTTAGGATGGCTGCGCCTGCGGAATCTAGCTCTTGGAGGAGTTCGCACTTGGCCTGGGCGATCGCCTGCTCAGACCCCAGCCGCCCGATGTGGGCCGTGCCGACGTTGGTAATCACTGCAATATCGGGTTCTGCAATCTGCGCCAGCAGCGCAATTTCGCCCGCTGCCCGCATTCCCATTTCAATCACGGCAAATTGATGTTCTGGCCCCAGTTCTAGCAGGGTTTTGGGGACACCAATTTCGTTGTTATAATTGGCGCGGGTTTTGAGGACTGGGCCCTGGGTTTCTAGCACGGCGGCGATTAGCTCTTTGGTGGTTGTCTTGCCAACGGAACCCGTCACCGCTACAACGGGGCCGGCAAACTGTCGTCGCCAGAGCGTACCCAACTGCTGATAGGCCGCCAGCGTGTCGTCTACCTGGAGTAGCGGCCCCGTTGCATCGGCAGGTAGGTCAGACACCACAGCAGCGATCGCCCCTTGGGCCAAGGCCTGCCGAACAAAGGCATGACCATCGAAGCGATCGCCCCGTAGCGCCAAAAATAGGTCGCCTGGACTTAAGCTGCGGCTGTCGGTCGTCACTTGGGCGATCGGCGTTTGATTCATCGGCTCAGACCAGTGGTGCAACCGAGCGCCCAGGTTTTGTGCTAACCTGTCCAGCGGCATTGAAAATGGCATAGGCTTTGTTTGATCCAGCGCAGATCCCAATTCTGTATTAGAGCAAGATCATACCGTGCCGTGCCTTCAGCCAGGGTTTAGGCTGCATATCTTTGTGACTATGCTTGTGTTTGTGATTCGTGGAAACAGCACGTTGGACGGGCGGATCAGCAAAGTCTACCAGCTAGTCTGCTAGTCATGGATTTTACGTTGCTGGCTGCCGCTAGCTTTTGCCGCTATCCCCAGTGTTAGCCGACCGCAAAATCTGGGAAGTATTGGTGGGAAGTATTGGGAAATATACTGATGACTCTATCGTTTTCATTTAGCTTCCTCCAATCCAAACATCGGCATCTGATCTCCGCAATCCGCCCAACTCACTGGTAGCCCATCGCAATCCCTGTCCCTCGACCGATCCCCCTTTATCCACCCCCTCTCACCAGCCCCGTTGCCTCGTCGCAGCCGCCTCAGACTCTATGGGTGTTTTTAATTCACGCCTTGGACGCAAACTGCCGCTCCAAGCACTCTTGGTCGTGCCCTTTTTGCTACAGCTTGCTGGAGCGACTGCGCTCATCGGCTACCTGTCCTATCGCAATAGCCAAAAAGCCGTCAACCACCTAGCGCTAGAGCTACGCAGCGAGCTGACCGCCCGCATTCAGCAAGAGGTGAGTACCTATGTCCAGTCGCCTTTTGTCATCAACGACCTAAATGCGATCGCCCTCCGGAGTGGCGACCTTGATCCCTCTGCCCAGGAAGGGGCGTATCTCTTTTGGCAGCAGGCGCGGAGTTTGCCTGCAAATAACCTGATTTACTGTGGTGTCGAAGACGGTTCCTTTATGGGCGTGGGCCGCACAAAGGATGGCAAAAACCTGGAACTGCTGCTCACCAAAACGGGCCCTGGTGGCTATTTCCGATACTACGATCTGGATGAGGCGGGCGATCGCAGCGACCAGTTTCGCGTTTTTAATCGAGATTATGACCCCCGCATTCGCCCGTGGTATCAGCAGGCAACTCAGAGCCAAAAACCAGGCTGGAGCGATATTTATCTGGATTTTGACGATCAGGTGCCTGTGCTGACGGCCAGCACCCCGGTCTATAGCAATCGCAACGGTCGTCTGTTGGGCGTGTGCGCGACCGACTTCATCCCCTCCCGCGAGTTAAATCGCTTTCTGGGTGGATTAAAGGTCGGCAAAACGGGCGAAACCTTTATCCTTGCCCGCACGGGAGAACTGATTGCTAGCTCCACTGCCGACGAAGAGAGTCTGCTGCTTGGCAGTGGAAATGATGCCCAACTTTTGCTTGCCCGCAATAGCCAAAATTCTCTGGTCAGCGCGACGGCTAATTATCTGGAGCAACGGTTTGATGATTTGCGGCAGATTAACCAAGTGCAGCAGCTTGAGTTTCGCCTGCCGGGGGGCGATCGCCAGTTTGCCCAAGTGTCGCCGTTTCGCGACGAGTACGGGCTGGACTGGCTGATTGTGGTCGCTGTGCCCGAATCCGATTTCATGGCCGAGATTAACGCCAACAACCGCCTGACGCAGTGGCTCTCGCTGGGGGCGCTAGCCCTGGCCGCGGGCGTTGGCGTGTTGACGAGCCGCTGGATTGCCCAACCCATTCTCAAGCTGAATCAGGCGGCCCGGGCGATCGCCGCAGGAGATTTAGAGCAAACCGTCGAGGTGAATCCCATTGCCGAACTGGAAACCCTAGCCCAGTCCTTCAACCAGATGGGACACCAGTTGCGCGAATCCTTTGACATGCTGGAGCAGCGGGTGCAGGAGCGCACGGCAGAACTGGCTGAGTCGAACCGACAGTTAGAATTGGCCAAAGAAAAAGCCGAAGTGGCCAATGAAGCCAAAAGCACCTTTATTGCCAATATGAGCCATGAGTTGCGATCGCCCCTGAATGCGGTGCTGGGCTTTTCGCAACTGGCCCTGCGCTCCAGTCACCTGTCGCCCGACCAGCGCGAAAATATCGGCATTATCTACCGCAGCGGCGAATACCTGCTGACGCTGATCAACAACATTCTGGACATTTCCAAAATCGAAGCGGGCAAAACCACGCTCAACCTCAAGAGTTTCAACCTGCATCGGCTGCTGAGCGACCTGGAAGACATGCTCTACCTGCGGGCCGAGAGCAAAGATCTGCTGCTCACGGTCACCCGCAGCGACGACCTGCCGCAATATATTCAGACCGATGAGGTGAAACTGCGCCAGGTGCTTATCAATCTTTTGAGCAACAGCATTAAGTTCACGCAGGCGGGTTCGGTGTCGCTGCATGTCTCTACCCAGCCACCCAACGACCCACCGCTGGCGCTTCCGGCTCAAACCCTACCCGCCGCTACCCTGCCGATTTACTTCGAAGTGCGCGATACGGGCATTGGCATTGCGCCAGAGGACTTGCCCCACCTATTTGAAGCCTTTACCCAAACCCAAGCAGGCAAAGACTCGCAGGAAGGCACAGGGCTGGGGCTGGCAATTAGCCGCAAGTTTATCCAACTGATGGGCGGTGATATTGCCGTCAGCAGTGAACTGGGCGTGGGGACGGCGATCGCCTTCTACATCCAAGCCAGCCTCTCAGAAGCCGCTCCCCTCGACCTGCAACCCGCTCGGCGGCGCGTCCTGGGGCTGGCCCCAGGACAACCCACCTACCGCATCCTGGTCGTGGATGACAAAGAGGTAAACCGCCGCCTACTGGTCAAGCTGCTGAGTCCGCTAGGGTTTGAAGTGCGCGAGGCGAGCAATGGCCTGGAGGGGGTAGAAATCTGGGATACTTGGGAGCCACACCTGATCTGGATGGATATGCGAATGCCTGTGATGGATGGCTATGAGGCAACCCAGCGAATCAAAGCCACGACCAAAGGCCAGGCAACCGCCGTGATCGCCCTGACGGCCAGCGTTTTAGAAGAAGAAAAAGTGGTGATTCTATCAGCAGGCTGCGACGATTTTCTTCGCAAGCCGTTCCAGGAACAGACGATTTTCGATGCGATCGCCAAGCACTTGGGCGTTGTCTTTCTCTACGACGAAAGTGAATCTGACCACCCAGCCCAGGAGCCGCCGCTCGCTCTGCATTCGCCAGATGCTCAGCTTTTGCCAGATGCCTGGAAAATGTCTTTTTATAACGCAGCCCTAGAGGCCGATAGCGCTCAAGTGGATGGGCTGATTGCCGAAATTGTCACCAGCCATGCCGCTGTTGCTCAAGAGCTGAGCCAGTGGAACCACCAGTTTCGCTTTGACAAAATGTTGGAATGGGTCGAGGCGCTTTCCGTTCCAACCGCCTCTGTTTCCAACCTTTCCGATCTTTCCGAGCTTTCCGATGTTGAGCAGCCATGAATCCAAATCCCAGTGCCGAACCTAAAGGCAGTGTCCTACTTGTAGACGACATTCCCGAAAATCTGCGGCTGCTGACCGATATCCTGACCCAGCAGGGCTATCAGGTGCGGAGCGTCACCAGTGGCGCGATGGCGCTGCGGACGGCCGTCGCCAAGCCGCCCGATGTCATCTTGCTGGATATCAAAATGCCCGACATGGATGGTTATCAGGTTTGCGAGTCGCTCAAAGCGAATGAAACCACGCGGGAGATTCCGGTCATCTTTATCAGCGCCCTCGATGACCTACTGGATAAGGTCGAGGCGTTTCAGGTGGGGGGTGTAGACTACATTACCAAGCCGTTTCAGGTGGAAGAAGTCGTCGCTCGCCTGGAAAGCCAGCTCACAATTCAGCGGCAAAAGCAGCAGCTTCAGCAGGAAATCCATACCCGCCGCCAGACGGAGGAAATTCTTTATCAATCGCGGGCGCTGCTGTCCAGCATTTTGAACAGTTCCCTCGATGGCATTGCAGCGATGCAGGCGGTGCGCGATGTGGACGGCACAATTGGCGATTTTCGCTGTTTGGTGGTGAATCCGGTGGTGGCAAAGATGTTGGGCAAGACCCGCGAGGATCTGATCGGTAATCTGGTGCTGCGGCGGCTGGTGCAGCAGATTAATCCAGGTTTGTTTCAAAAGTTTGTCAGCGTGGTGGAAACGGGCGAAACCCTAGAGAGCGAACTGGCTTATTCCACCCCGGAGGGCGATCGCTGGTATCACTACATCGCCGTCAAGCTGGGCGATGGATTTGCAGTGACGGTGCGCGACATCACCAGCCGCAAGCAGATCGAGCTGGAACTGCAAGCTGCGAATGAAAAGCTAGAAATCTTGGCGAATCTGGATGGGCTGACGCAGTTGGCCAATCGCCGTCGCTGGGATGCCTGTCTGGAGCAAGAGTGGCGGCGTTGTGCCCGCGAGCAGCAGCCGCTGTCTCTGCTGCTGTGTGACGTGGACTATTTCAAGCGGTATAACGATGCTTACGGGCATCTGGCTGGCGATGACTGTCTGCGGCAGATTGCTAGGGCGATCGCCCATGCGACCAAGCGCCCCGCCGACTTAGTAGCCCGCTATGGGGGAGAAGAGTTTGCAGTGCTATTGCCCAACACCTCCACTGCTGGGGGCGCTCAGATTGCAGAGAGCATCCAAACTGCCGTCCACGATTTGGCCATCGCCCATAGCCAATCCGACGTTAGCGATCGGGTGACCCTCAGCATTGGCATCGCCACCGTCATTCCCCATCCAGAAGGATTGCCAGAAACGCTGCTCAACGAAGCCGATGGCGCACTCTATCGGGCCAAGCAGCAGGGGCGCAACCAAACCGTGCAGGCAGTTGCTAGCGTTGTGGTATAGATCGTTGTGGGATCAATCATAGAGACGCTATCTGCTCGGTGCTTACACGGCTGACTTGCACGGCTGACTTGTACGGCTGACTTGTACGGCTGACTTGCACGGCTGACTTGTACGGCTGACTTGCACGGCTGACTTAGAGGGTGTTTGACAAGGGAAAGATGGTTCAAACCATCCCTACAAACCCTCGTTGACAGACCAAACATTTACCGCTGGCGGCTGGAAGTCGCGCCGACACAGGCGAAACCCGCCTACGCGGGTCTTGGGTAAGGTAGAGAGTTGGCGAAGGCTGACTTCGTTGATATAGCAGCGGTTTCAACCGCCTAGTGCCCTCGTATCTTGCCATAAGGTGCTGCCGTCAGGAAACGATAAGGACTCCTGATCGTCAATTGCCTTGTTATGTTTCTTGCCTTGGTCGTTTTCCTACTCGTGAGGCAGCTTCATGGGACAGCTTCATGGGACAGCTTCATGGGGCAGTTTTGTGGGGCAGTTTTGTGGGGCAGCAACGGATGTCTGACATTCTGCTAACATCCTGGAATACAGCGTTGCCCTGTGGGGTGAGGTGTGCGCTGCCCGACAAGACGGGGACTTTGTGCCCTCTGCGTCCCTCACTCGACCTAGAAATGCGGTAACCGGGCCTTTGCATCTAATTCCTACCCTTTAACTTTGATCAACATGAAGCGGCGATCGCTCTTAATTGGCTCCGGCAGTATGGCGCTTGCGGCTCTGTTGGGCGGATGCAGCCGCCGCGACAATGGGTTGCGGGTGCTGTTTCTAGAAGATTCGGTGCCGCCGCAGGTTTTGAAGGCATTTCGCAACGCCCTGACCTCGCCGCCGCTGAGCTTCGTGCCGCGTCCCCAGATTGCCAGCATTTTTGAGCAGTTGGAAACCTGGCAAACGGCTGAGTCGCCTCGTGCGGCCGACCTAGTGACCCTGGGCGATGCGTGGCTGACGGAGGCGATTCAGCAAAAGCTGATTCAGCCGCTGGAAGTCTCGTCAATTCCCGGCTGGGAGCGAGTGCCCAAACCCTGGCAAGACCTGGTGATCCGCGATCGCCAGGGTGCGCCGAGTGCTGCGGGCCAGGTGTGGGGTGCGCCCTACCGATGGGGCAGTGTGGCGATCGCCTTTCGCAGAGACAAGCTCGAACCCTTGGGCTGGCAGCCGCAGGATTGGGCAGATCTGTGGCGGCCAGAGCTAGCCGGAATGCTGTCGCTGCCCGATAGCCCCCGCACCGTGCTGGGGCTGGTGCTGAAGAAATTCGGGCGATCGGTCAACGAGGCGAACCTGGAAGCAGTGCCCAATTTTTCAGCAGAACTGGCTGCTCTCGATCGCCAGGTGAAGTTCTACAGTTCCACCGACTATTTGCAGCCGCTGCTGATCGACGACACCTGGGCTGCCGTAGGCTGGACGACCGACATTCTGCCGGTGATGCAGGGTGACCCGCGCATCGGGGCAGTGATTCCTGCGTCGGGCACAATGCTGTTTAGCGACCTGTGGGTGCGTCCTGCGCGATCGCCCGCCCTAGAGTCCGATAATGGGGCGATCGCCGAATCTGCCCTGGCACAGTGGATCGACTTTTGCTGGCAACCCGAAATCGCTACCCGCCTGTCGCTGCAAACATCTGCTGTATCGCCAATCTTTGCGCTAGATGCGTCAGATCTGCCTGCGGACTTGCGAAACCGCGACCTGAGACTGCCTGCCGAACCCATCCTGCAAAAAAGCGAATTTCTATTGCCGCTGTCGCCCGCTAGTGCTGCCCAATTTCGGCAGGCGTGGTCGGCGTTGTCGCGGCAGGCGTAGGCCGACCCGTTAGCCCGGCAATCCCATCAGAACGGAGCATAATATCGCAGTTGCGCTGACCCTCCGCCTGACCCAAAGCCGCTCCCGAAAAATCGCACAGATATGCCGCCAACAAGTTGCCCTGGCGGTCGAACACACGGGTACTATAGCCGTAGGCGCTGGCAGACACGCCAAACTGATTCACAAACGTATAGCGCTCCAGGTAGTTGTAGATGCTCCACACCTGCGGGTTGACGACTAGCTCCACCCGCTGGGGCGAGTCTTCGCGGGCAGGGTAGACCAGCCAGGTTTCCAAAAGCTGTTCTCCAAACTGGTCGCGCACCCACCATAGGCTGGGCAGCGTCAACCCTTCCTGAGAAATCGTGTTGGCTGTAACTATCGCCGGATCGGGCAGAGCTGCACCCGGTTGCGCTAGCGACAAATCGGGGGGTTCGCTCAGCAGCAGGCGGGTCATGTCATCAGAGATTGCGGTTGCGGTATGAGGCGTTGCAGGAAGGTCGGACTGTGGCATGTCGGATTGTGGGGCAGCGTGGGCGGCGATCGCCCCACCCATCAGACCCACTAGCAGGCCTACGCTCCCAATGCCGATCCAGTGGAATCGTCCAGTTGCCTGTCTGTTTGCCATCTTCACGGTTTGCTCCCAGCACCTAATCATTGACCGCCGCCGCACCCGTATCCTTTGAATCTAGCGCTTGAATCTAGCGCTTGAATCTAGCGCTTAGAAGCTGTTTGAAAAGTCCTGCTTTGAGTGAGTTTGGCGACTAAAGTCGCTACTACAAGCGCAGAAACACCGAGAAACCTCCCTAATTTATTTAGGTTCCTTGAGGTTCGTAGTGATGGTTTTAACCATCTTTACCCTTTTCAAACACTCTCTTAGATCCAGCGCTGAATCAGCTATCTAGCTAGAATCGGCCCTTTAGGATTCGGCTTTCCTCAGCTTGCGGTTGTGAATTTTTCCTATCCTCACCCAAACCGATTTAATCGGCAAGTCTAGGAAAAACAGATCATCCAAAGATCATCCAAGCGGATGAGTCAAGACGGTAGGTTCAGATGAACCAAGCCACGACCCGATGGAGCGATAGGCGATTCCCTTAACATCCCTTAAGATTACTAGAATATGTCTTGGAGAAATAGGGACTCAAGAGCAGCAGCGTTACAGTAGCGATGCCTTGGTTATTTAGGCAGCTATCGATCCAGCAAAACTCCTGAATCATCCTCAATCAATTGAAACCAGTCAAAATTCATCGAAAACGTCTGTCTCTCCAGTTCGTTCCCCAAAAGCTCCATCATTCGATTTCCAACCTTAAACTCACCCTCTGCTGCTGTCTATGTCGCCTGAAACTTTGACCAATTCTCAAGTGTCGATGGATAATGCTGGCTCAATTGCGACTGGCAAGGTTCCCGAAACGCCAGCCGCAGGCAGCGAAGCCAGGGTAACCGCAGACAGCGGGCAGTGGGTCAACCAGGGTGGAAATGCGGGCGATGAGGGGTTTTCGCCTGCGGATGACTTTGTGCAGCGGCACATTGGGCCGTCGGATGCAGAGGTGCAGACGATGCTGGCAACGCTGGGCTTTGGGTCGCTGGAGGCGCTAATTGACCAGGCTGTGCCTGCTGCCATCCGCTTACAGCAGCCGCTGAGCTTGGGCGAGGGACAGAGCGAGTATGAGCTGCTAAAGGAACTGAAGGCGATCGCCGCTCAAAACAAGCTCTTTCGCTCTTTTATTGGCATGGGCTACTCCAACACCATCACGCCGCCAGTAATTCAGCGCAATATTCTGGAAAATCCCGGTTGGTACACCCAATACACGCCCTATCAGCCAGAAATCGCGCAGGGTCGGCTAGAGGCACTGCTGAACTTTCAGACAATGGTGATCGACCTGACGGGGCTGGAAATTGCCAATGCTTCGCTGCTAGACGAGGGCACTGCCGCTGCCGAAGCCATGACCCTCAGCTATGCCCAGCACAAGGGCAAGAGCAAAACCTTTTGGGTATCCGAAGCCTGCCACCCGCAGACGATCGAAGTCGTGCAGACCCGCGCCCGCCCGCTGGGGATTGAGGTGCTGGTGGGCGACCACCGCAGGTTTGATTTTTCTACCCCCGTCTTTGGTGTGTTGCTGCAATATCCAGCAACGGACGGCGCAATCTATGACTATACGGCGTTTATCAAACAAGCGCATGAACAAGGGGCGATCGCCACAGTCGCAGCCGACCTGCTTAGCCTGACGCTACTCAAGCCGCCCGGAGAATTTGGCGCAGATATTGCTGTGGGCAACACCCAGCGCTTCGGCGTGCCTCTGGGCTATGGCGGCCCCCACGCGGCCTACTTCGCCACCAAAGAGGCGTTCAAGCGGCAAATTCCCGGCCGCCTCGTCGGTGTCTCCAAAGATGCGAGCGGTCAGCCCGCCCTGCGCCTGGCCCTGCAAACCCGCGAACAGCACATCCGCCGCGACAAAGCCACCAGCAATATCTGCACTGCTCAAGTGCTGCTGGCCATCATTGCCAGCATGTACGCGGTCTACCACGGCCCCGATGGGCTAAAGCGCATTGCCACGCGCATTCACCAGTTCACTTGCGCTCTCGCGGAAGGTCTGAAAGCACAGGGCTATGAACTGGGCAGCGAACCCTTTTTCGACACGCTGCGGGTGACGGTGCCGGATGCTGGGGTGATCTTGGAAAGGGCGATCGCCCACCAGATCAATCTCCGCCTGATCAACCCCACCACCCTCGGCATCAGCCTCGACGAAACCACCACCCCTGCCGACCTCCAAGATCTCCTCCAAATCTTTGCCCCCGACTCTACGGCGCTTTCCCCATCCAAGCCTCAAACGTTCATACCTGCTCCCCTTAGCCGCACCACCCCCTACCTCACTCACCCCGTCTTTCACCGCTACCACTCCGAAACCGAACTCCTCCGCTACATGTATCGCCTCCAGCTCAAGGACTTGTCTTTGGCGACGGCGATGATTCCCCTCGGCTCCTGCACCATGAAGCTCAACGCCACCTCTGAAATGTTGCCCATCACCTGGGCGGAGTTTAGCCAGCTTCATCCCTTTGTGCCGCTGGATCAGGCCCAGGGCTATCAAGTCCTGTTCCAGCAGCTTGAAGATATGCTCAAGGAGATCACAGGCTTTGCGGGCATCTCGCTCCAGCCCAACGCTGGGTCCCAAGGCGAATATGCAGGGCTGCTGGTCATTCGCCAATATCACCTCAGCCGGGGCGAAGCACATCGCACGGTCTGCCTGATTCCCGAATCGGCCCACGGCACCAACCCCGCCAGCGCCGTCATGTCTGGCATGAAGGTTGTACCCGTTGCCTGCGACAGCGAAGGCAACATCGATGTCGCAGATCTGCGAACAAAGGCAGAGAAGCACCAGACCGATCTGGCGGCGCTGATGGTGACGTACCCCTCGACCCACGGGGTTTTTGAGGCGGCGATTCGGGAAATTTGCGATATTGTTCATGCCCACGGTGGCCAAGTCTACATGGACGGAGCCAACATGAACGCGCAGGTGGGGCTGTGTCGTCCGGCTGACTTTGGCGCAGACGTGTGCCATTTGAACTTGCACAAGACGTTTTGCATTCCCCACGGCGGCGGCGGCCCCGGCATGGGCCCGATTGGCGTAGCGGCGCACCTGGTTCCTTTTTTGCCGAGCCATCCAATCATGCCAATGGGCGGTTCCAAAAGCGTCGGTTCTGTCTCCGCCGCGCCCTGGGGCAGCAGCAGCATTCTGCCGATTTCCTGGGTCTACATCCGCCTCATGGGGACGGCCGGGCTGACCCGCGCCACCCAGGTCGCCATCCTCAGTGCCAACTACATCGCCAAACGACTAGAGGGGCACTATTCTGTGCTGTATAAGGGCGAAAACGGGCTGGTGGCCCATGAGTGCATCCTCGACCTGCGCCAGTTTAAGAAAACAGCGGGTGTAGAAGTGGAAGACATTGCTAAGCGGCTGATCGACTATGGTTTTCATCCGCCCACAATGTCCTGGCCTGTAGCGGGGACGATGATGGTGGAGCCGACCGAGAGTGAGTCCTTGGCGGAACTCGATCGCTTCTGTGAGGCGATGATTGCCATCCGAGATGAAATCCGCGAAATCGAAGACGGTAAGGTTCCCAAGGATAACAACCTGCTAAAAAACGCGCCCCATCCCGCCTCAATTTTGCTCAGCGACGAGTGGAGCTACCCCTACTCGCGGGCGCGGGCTGCCTACCCCACCGCCTGGACTCGTGAGAACAAGTTCTGGCCTGCGGTTGGACGAATTGATAACGCCTATGGCGATCGCAATTTAGTTTGTTCCTGCCTGCCGATGGATGCTTACTAGCTCCACAGCTTCGTTCTCAAACAAACCCGACGCAATTTTGCAAGCAGCCCACCGCGCAGCTCGTAAGAATACAGCTTGTAAAAATATTTGGGCAGAAAAACTCTCGTCGTGGCGTGGCTTGTGAGCTGATGGACGGACAAAACTCCTGCAACCTCGTTGACTGACAAAACATTAAACCTCTTGCATGAATGCTGTTTTGAGGGCGTGAATGGTGTCGTGGTGCCGCCGCGCCACCATTCACGCAAGAAGTCTATTGGTGAGATTCGTGAGATTAGCAGGTTGTGAGCAGTGAACTGCCTTGGGGTGCGACTCTCATGACCCTTTCAAAATTAATGTGGGAAGAGAAATAAAGCAAACTTAAAGATAGATCAGATTTATTTAAAGAGATTGCGTTTAAAGAATTGAATCTAGGCTGGATATCCGATTGGATGATTCTGTAATTCGACGTAAGACACAAGTTATTTTTTCTCCACCTTCACTGGAGCTTTATTGGAAGTTCAGAAAACTACGGAAGCACTGTTAAGGTGCCATAAAGATAGATATTTTCACTAGCGTAATTGCCACAAGCCAATGAATTATGAGGATATTCAGAGGTGACGTGAGAGTTTCCGGATGGCTTGGATGAGGTTTGGTTTAGATCAGGCTCCTAAGAAGGTGTTTGAAACATATAGGTTGTGTCCCAAGGCCCTCTCACTCCGTTTTTTTGCTCTGAGAATAGAGCGCCGGAGACAGTTCTTCTTTTCTCTAGGAAAAGTGATTGAAGGACGGGTGCGGATGATTCCCAATATTTCAAACATCCTTCCTCTACGCATCTACAGACGGGCTTTGAATAGACTTCAGCAGGTTTGAGGGGTTAGGTTTCACACGCTAATGTCTGGTTTTTGAGGAATAGATGCTCTCTGACAGTAGGTAACTTTGCGCTCAGTGAGTATTCAGAGATGGAACGGTTTCCAGTCAGAACTTCGGTCTTTGTAGAAGGTACTTTTTTATGTCTCTAGCTTCCCAAGACTATTACGAAGAAATAGATTTTCAGAAGTATTGGAACGTGATGAAGCGGCGCTGGCTGCCAGCGACCTCGGTGTTCTTGACGCTTACTGCGCTGTCTGTGGCGATCGCCCTACGCCAGAAACCTTCCTACGAGGCCGAGACGCTGCTGCAAGTCCGGTCGAGCGCGTCCTCAAGGCTGACTGGGGTAGGTGAAGGGCTGGGAGAGCTTGAAAGACTGACTCAGCAGAGTAACCCGGTCGATAGCCAGGCACAAATCGTCCAATCTGCTCCAATTGTTTCTGAAGTTATTCAATCGCTTGACCTTCGAGACGAAAATGGCAACCCAATGTTGGTCAAAGACCTGACTAGCAAACTGACTGCTCGCTCAATTCCAGCGACCGATCTGTTGCGGGTGACCTATACTTCAGACGATCCTGAAGAAGCCGCAGCCGTGATCAACCGCTTGGTTGAGGTCTACACCAAAAATAACGTTCTGGTGAATCGCGCTGAGGCTGCGGCTGCCCGAGAATTCATCGCCAAGGAGCTACCCAAAACTGAAGCCGCTGTGAGGGCAGCAGACTCTGATCTGCGGCGCTTCAAGGAAGAGAATGGTGTGGTTTTGCTAGAAAGCGAGGCGCAGGAAGCCGTCAATATTATTTCCAAGCTAGAGGATCAGGTCACTCAGGCACGGGCCGAACTATCGGACACGTCTGCTCGTCTTGCTCAGTTGCAGGGTCGAATCGGTGCTGATCCCCGCCGAGCCACAGTGATTGCCGCTTTGAGCCAATCCCCTGGCGTTCAGGAAGCATTGACTCAGTTGCAGGCAGCCCAGCAGGAATTGGCCGTCGAACGGACTCGCTATACTGAAGACCATCCGGCGATCGCCAACCTCCAGCGCCGGGTTCAGTCCCTAGAAGATCTGCTAAGAAGTCGGGCCGTCAGCGTTGCTCGCTCCGATTGGAACAACATCCGAAATGATCTCCAAGCAGGGGCACTCCAGCAAGACCTGATTGGTGAACTGGTCAGACTAGAAGTGCAGCGCCAAGGGATTGTGCTGCGCCTAGAAACTCTGGCACAAGCCAGCAATGCTTATCGGCAACGGGCAGGATCGCTGCCTCGCCTAGAGCAGCAGCAGCGCGAGCTAGAGCGCCGCCTCAACGCAGCTCAAACAACCTACGAAGCCCTGTTGGTCAGACTCCAAGAAACCCAAGTCGCAGAAAACCAGAATGTCGGCAACGTCCGCGTTGTGTCATCCGCTACGGTGCCTGACGAGCCACTTCCCTCCAAAAAGAAGCTTTTCCTGGCTGCCGGTGCGCTCTCAGGAATACTCTTGGGCACTGCGACGGCCTTTGGCATCGACCTGTTTGATCGCTCCATCAAGACTGTCAAGGAGGCAAGAGAAGCGCTTGGCTATACCCTCCTAGGTGTGATTCCTGTCTTTACCAAAGGAAAATCTGGTTCTGCTTTGGGTGCCCTAGATCACCCTGCACCCCGCGTTGTGGTTCAGGATATGCCCCAGTCTCCTATTGCTGCGTCTTACCAAATGCTGCAAGCCAATCTCAAGTTCTTGAGTTCCGACAAAGCTGTGCGCTCCTTCGTTATCACTAGCTCTGTCGCTCAAGAAGGCAAGTCCGAAGTTGCTGCTAATCTGGCAGCAACGCTGGCTCAGTTAGGTCGAAAGGTACTTTTGGTCGATGCTGACCTACGCCGACCCGCGCAGCACCATACCTGGAACTTGGTCAACGCTCCGGGCTTGAGTAATCTCCTGATTGATCAAGTTTCCAGCGAGTCGGTGATTCAGGAAGTCATGCCGAACTTATATGTCTTGCCCAGCGGTGTTGTGCCTCCTAACCCAGTCGCGCTGCTAGACTCCAAACGGATGGCCGCCCTGGTTGACGATTTCCTCAAAGAGTACGATTTCGTTCTCTTCGACACGCCTCCTCTGGCAGGCATCGCCGATGCAGCAGTCCTCGGAAAGATGACTGACGGAATGGTTCTCGTTGTTCGCCCAGGGGTGGTGGATTCATCTCGTGCGCTTGCAGCAAGGGAGTTTCTAAAGCAGTCTGGCCAACAGGTTCTAGGTATGGTGCTGAATTGCGTCGATGTTCGCAACGAGCCTGATAGCTACTTCTACTATGCAGGCAGCCAGTACCACTTCAATAGCTCTTCCGCCTCTCTAACTGGAGCCACTCAGTTTGCCGCTGGTGTTGGATCTTCCTCTGAAAAGTCTCAGTAAGCTAAAAGAGCATCTATCTTACCTAGCTCTCCTTGCCTGACTCCATGAGAATAGATGCTCTTTCAGATTCCGTCAGATAGTGATATAGCTGCTTGCCACAAGGTTTTAACATCAGGAGTGACTGAAGCAATGACATATCATATTGTACTGAGTGGAACTCGCTGGGCAAAAACCAACGAAGAGATAAAGCTCGGCACGCGTCCACGAAACTACATTACACTGCTTCAGGAAAACCTGAATGCTCGCATACACCTGCCGAATGCAGAAGCAACCATCGCGGACACAGTGAGGTCAAAACTGTTCACAGGGCAGCCAGAAAACTGGGCTTTAGCTAGGCATCTTGTTAACCAACTCACTTCTGATGATGTTGTTTTTTGCAATGCAGAAAATTCATCAATCCCCTTCTCTGCTTACTGTGTTAGCAAGAAGGATCGTCCTAAGGTCATTTCGTTGTTTCAGAACTTCGATCGCCCAAGAAATCGGTTCACTGCCAAGTGTCTGAGGATTGCTCAGTCTACGGATGTTTTTGTGGTGGGTTCCAAATTCCAGCGAGATTTGGTTTGCAGAGACCTTAATCTTCCGAAATCTAGAGTTCTGCACCTGCCGCAGTTTGTTGATACGAATTTCTTCACGCCAGGACTCCCTTCTCCAGATAAAAAGCGGCCCATCATTGCCAGCGCAGGTCTAGAGAATCGAGATTATCGCCTAGTTGCTGCCGCAACTCAGGATATGGATTTGGATGTCAAGGTGTGTGATGCTTCTCGGTTTGCAAAGCGCCTGAAGAAGTCTTTCCCAGACGTAGTTCCAGCGAATATGGAATTTCAATACTACGAGATGAGGGAGCTAGTTCAACTTTATCGAGATGCAGATATTTTCGTGATGAGTGTATTTGAAAGCGACTATCATGCTGGCTCCACCTCACTAGTCGAAGCGATGGCTTGTAAGCGACCTATCATTGCAACTGCTACAAAAGGCTTGTCTTCCTATCTCGATCCAGATGCAATTCTTACAGTTCAGCCTGGTGATGTTGCAGGGATGCGACAAGCAATATCCTACTTACTCAATAATCCAGATGAAGCCAACAGGCGGGCTGAACGAGCTTACCAAATCGTGATGGAACGCCATTCACTAGAAGTCTATGCGAACACGATTGCCAACTGTATGAAGGAGATGAAAGAGGGCGATCGCCCAAATCGAAGCAGCATGATCGACCCCATAAAGCAGCCTGTCAATTTGGCATAGAAAATTGTTTTAGAGCCTCTCAACACAGAATACAGAATCAGACTGCAAACATCTACTAGATGTAAGTGGCACAAACATGAGTCATAAACGTAAGCTACTTGGCAACTCGGCCTCAATGCTCATAAATCGAGTCGTACAAAGTGTTGCGACCTTTGTGCTGTCTGCATCTATTTCGCGATTTTTGGGTGCTGACGAATTAGGACGGTATCTGCTCGCCTTCAGCTTCTACTACATTTTTGTCGGGATAGCGTCGCATGGACTGAAAAATCTGATGATCCGGATGATTGCTCAAGGAGCAGAATCCACTAGAGATGAATCCTTCTATTTGATAAACTGCACGGTTCTTCAGCTGATCATCAGCATTTTGGGTTATGCCAGCTTGCTTGTGGTCGTAACAGTCCTTCCATACGAGCCTGCGACAAGGCTTACCTGTTACATCATCGGTGCGGCCGTTATTCCTTTCTCACTTTCTAACATGACTGAGGCATTCTTTCAGTCGCAGGAAAGAATGCATTTGATCGCGACTGCTAACGTACCCGTTTATATCTCCCGAATCCTGGCGATGCTTGCAGCGATGCAGCAAGGCTACGGAGTGAACACAATCGCTTTGCTGTTTGTCATCTCAGAAACGCTGATTTTTCTGATTCAATGGGTTCTGCTAACGCGGGAGATGCAGCTAGAGTGGAAGCTTGACCCAAGCTTCATGGTTGAAAACTTTAAATCTGCTGCTAGTTTCTTTGCCATTGACAGCTTGGGGATTGTTAATGCAAAGCTTGAATTTCTAATTCTATCCTTAGCAGGGAGTGAGCTTTTAGTCGGGCTGTATGGCGGCATTATTCAGCTAATGCAGCCTTTTGTCATCATGACGGATAGCCTGATGCAGGCAGCCTATCCGGGCATGGTCAAGTCTGTTCAAGAGGGAGTAGATAAGCAGCGTAAAATCGCTCAGAGCATGATCGGAATTCTTCTGTCAATTGCGCTGCCAACCTGTGTTGGGTTCTTCTTCTTTGGCGGAGATTTATTGCAGTTTGTCTACGGTGATGAACGATTCCGAGATGCAGCCATAATTCTAACTGCTTATTCTTTCTCAAGAGTCCTGGCATCCTTCAATCGACCCTTTGGGTTTGTTTTGATGGCAAACGGATTAGAGAGAATTAATATGCGTGAGGGTTCCATAACAATGGCTATAAAAGCCTTGTTTGGATTTTTTTTAGTTCCAAGGTATCAACTTGCTGGCGCAGTCTCAGTCGCCCTGTTAGTTAGTGCTTCGACATTTCTGCAATTTCTGTTTGCAATTCGTCGTTTATTCTCTATTAATTTTCTAGAGGTGTTTTCCTATCCAGTCTTGACTTGTGCCCTAATGCTTCCTATCTTTTTAGGGCTTCAGAGGCTAAGTCTAGGTTTTGCGACCGTACTTACTGTATCTACTCTGACTTACCTTATCATCGTCGGACTGCTCGGTGTCTATGCACTGGGGGGTCCACGATACGTCTTGTCCAAGGTTGCTAATCGAGGCTCCAGTTAGCCAACTATACTAGCGCATTGTGTTTGTAGACTAGTCTTTCTTACTTTGACTTAGATATCTTTGAAGGAGTAACTGCTGTGAAGGGGCTATGGCGATTCCTTGAACTTGCATTTGTTATAGCTTACCTCATTCTTTATGCTGGCGGTATTCTCGCGCTTTTCCTGTCGGGAGGCTTCAGTGAGGGTAATGAAGGTTCTTTGAGAGATGTCGATTTTGCTCTGATCCGGCAGTTGCTCCTTGTGAACTATGGCATTTCTTTTCTTCTCATCCTGCGGCGATGGAAGCATGTTGTGCAGCGTTTATTCAGAAACCCATTCATTTTGCTCATTCTTGGGCTTGTGATGTGTTCAATTCTATGGTCTGCTCAACCCAACCTCACACAGACGAGGGCGATCGCGCTTCTGGGCACTACACTATTTGGAATCTATTTTGGAACTCGATTTAGCCCAAAGGAGCAGCTCAATATCCTAGCTATTACGTTTGGCACCATTCTATTTCTAAGTCTTGTTTTTGTAGTTGCTCTTCCTAAATACGGCATCATGAGCGGCACTCATGCTGGTGCATGGCGAGGCATCTTTATTCATAAGAATCCCTTTGGGCAATCGATGGTCTTAAGCTCTCTGATATTTCTATCTCTTTCCTCTACGAAGAGCAGAAACTCTTGGGTACCAATGCTAGGACTTGCTATTTCTGCATTCATGATTGTCATGTCTGCTTCTAGTTCCTCGTTAATCAACTTTGTTACCCTGATCCTGATTTTTATAGTTATTAAGGTTGCACTATGGCCAGAACAGATTATGATTCCGGTAGTTTGTATCCTCGGCGCAGTTGGCTGTTTCACCTCCCTCTTTTTGGTGGATCTGTTGGAACTAGTAGTTGGTTCTGTAGGTAAGGATCTTACTCTCACTGGGCGGGCAGATATTTGGCCTATTGTCATTCGTCAAGGTTTGCAGCGACCGATTTTAGGCTATGGATATAGCGGATTTTGGGGAGACTGGAACAGCCCTGGCGCAGCCGTCTGGAAGGACTATGGCTGGCTTGCACCTAATGCCCACAATGGATTTATCGATCTTTGGATTCAGCTTGGATTTGTGGGTACTGCGATTTTTATAGTCTGCTTATTGCAGATGTTTATTCGGAGTTTTCAGCTATCTAGACATGCAGAGCCATCTCTATACTTATGGTCAGTTATATATTTAATTTTTACATGCCTAATCAACTCCACAGAATCATCGCTGATGGTCAACAACAGCTTAAATTGGGTTCTTTTTGTTTCGCTTAATGTTTCCTTGCAGTCCTACAGGCTGCGAGCGCGACAAGCTGAGGAGCCTGTTGAGGCTTCTACAGGAGTGCTTACACCTTTTGTCGAGTAGCGAGATATCTTAGTGGGATTATTGGAGAGTTATGATATGAAGGTTCTAATGATAGGGGAAGGACTTTCTAGGAAAGGAGGCATTGTTTCAGTTCAGCAATTAATTCTAGAGCAGGCTAATTCAACTATAGAGATTGAGCATATTGCAACTCTGGTCGATGGTTCCTCATTAGAGAAGCTTAAAGCATTTTTCAAGGCGCTTTTAGACTTATCGAGCAAGCTACTTTTTGGGAAGATTGACTTAGTTCATATTCATGTTTCTGAAAGAGGTAGTGCATTTCGTCAAGCTATTACTACGCTCATCTCTAAACTGTTTGGCAAGCCCGTTATAATGCATACTCATGGCTCAGAGTTTCATGAGTTTTACAGCCAGCTACCTGCTTTTTTAAGAGCTGCTTTGAGCTGGGTTTATCGCAAATGCGATCGCTTTATTGTGCTATCCGAAAACTGGAAAGGGTTTTATGTGGAAGCTCTGAAGCTGAATGAGCAAAACGTATCTGTGCTGCCTAATGCAGTTAGAATTCCTCATCAAGTTCCCCAGCGAATCGGCAATCACGATAGTAAGGTTCTATTTGTCTTCTTTGGTCGAATCGGTCAGAGGAAAGGGGCATTTGATTTAGTGCAATCGCTACTTCATCTGCCTGAGTGCGATCGCGCACGATTGCAGCTAGTGATGGCCGGCGATGGTGAAGTCGCTCAACTGCGCGACCTTGTTTCAGAACTAGGATTGAATAGCGTTGTGACTATCAAAGATTGGATTAGCCCCCAGGAACGTGAAGCACTCTCGAAAGAGGCCAGCGTTTTTATTTTACCTTCCTATAACGAAGGGTTACCGGTGGCTCTGTTGGAAGCGATGAGTTGGGGGCTAGCCGTTATTACTACTCCGGTAGGCGGCATCCCTGGACTCATCCAGCACAAAGAGAACGGGATTTTAGTAGAACCCGGAGATACCTACCAAATTGCGAGTGCAATTCGGTTACTGCTTGAGAATGAAGCCATCCGATCTGATCTAGGACGCGCTGCCCGCGAGAGTGTACTTCCATTTGGTGCAGATCGCTATTGGAAATCGCTGACTGATATTTATCTATCTACTGCAACAAAGCGTACTGAAATAAATTGGTGATCACTATGGTTGTTAGCAAGACTCTATTCGAGGAAATTCATATCCTTGGCACTAAGTTTCACAAGATCACAGTTTGTGATCTTCTAAACTCTATTGTCGAATACGCAAAGCAAGACCGGAAAACAGTCATCGGTAATGTTAACACTCGCGGCATGAATTTTGCCTATGATCTCCCCTGGTATCGTGATTTCATTAATCACTCAGATCTGGTTTTTTGTGATGGGTTTGGGGTCCTTCTAGGTGCAAAAATGTTGGGCTATTCTGTTAAGAGTAGTCATCGTATGACGTGCCCAGACTATATTGAGAATTTGGTTTTGCTTTGTGAACAGCACAACCTTTCTCTCTATTTGCTAGCAGGAAAGCCGGGTGTAGTGGATAAAGCGATGGAGCAGATGAAGGCGATCGCCCCCAATTTGCGAGTCGCAGGACATCATGGGCACTTTAAGAAAACTGGACAAGAAAACGAAGCAATCATTGAAGATATCAATCGCTTTCAGCCGGATGTTTTATACATTGGCTTTGGAATGCCACTGCAAGAAAAATGGATTATCGAAAACTTTGATCAAATCGATGCGCGAGTGTTTCTTCCCTTGGGGGCTTGCCTGGATTTCTATACAGGTACCGTGTATCGTGGGCCGAAGTGGATGACCGATCGAGGACTTGAGTGGCTATCTAGGTTGCTTGTAGAGCCGGGTCGGCTGTGGAGACGATATATTGTTGGCAATCCCCTCTTTTTCTACCGAGTTGCCAAGCAAATTGTTCAACAGCGATTGAAGTTTCTAAAGACTTAGATATTTTTTTGAAATCTTTTTGAAATCGCGCATTTTGTCAGAGGCTTAGGAGTATGTTTAGCCGTCGCAGGTTCCTACATTTTGGTCTTGGAGCAGTCGCCGCAAGCTGTTCTTCAATAGGGAGAGAGCAGTTTTCTTATGGCGATCGCCCTCCAAAACGAGGCTTTTCGCTCACTGCCTCTGCGTCCGAAAGCTCAGGTTCGTTGGCAGAAATTGCAGCAAAAAAGAACATTCTGTATGGCGCAGCTTCAGACTACTCAATTTTGTCTTCCGATTCGCAATTTGCGGCGCGCCATGTCGAGAACTGTAATATTTTAGTTCCAGAGAATGGGCTAAAGTGGCGTGCCCTGCGCCCGTCTCTAGAGTCTTTTAATTTTACAGAAACAGATTGGCTGTTTCGCTTTGCAGAAACCCACAATTTGAAGATGCGAGGTCATACATTTGTCTGGCACCAGGCGATGCCTCGCTGGCTGAGGGAAGCAATTAGCAGCCGAAATGCGGAGCAATTGCTAATCAATCATATTGAAACGGTGGGAAAGCGCTATGCGGGTCAGGTTCATTCATGGGATGTCGTGAATGAGGCGATTGAGGTGCCAGATGGGCTACAAAATGGTATGCGAAATACGCCCTGGCTCGAAGCATTGGGTGAAGACTATATTGACGTGGCATTTCGAGCAGCAGCGCAGGCTGACCCAGCGGCAATGCGATTGTATAACGACTATGGATTGCAATATGACACGTCTAGTCATAATGCAAAACGTCATGCAGCTTTGCGGCTTTTGGAACGATTACAAGCCAAAGGAACTCCCATTCAAGCATTTGGAATTCAGTCTCATCTGCGGGCCAGTGAAACACGATTTAATGCTGAGAAGCTCAGGCAATTTCTGCGAGACATTGCCAGCATGGGGCTAAAAATCTTGATCACAGAACTGGATGTGAGCGATCAGGGCTTGCCTGCTGATATTGCAGACCGCGATCGCCTCGTTGCCGATGCCTATCGAGAATATCTGGATGTGGTACTGGATGAACCAGCCGTCATTGCGGTGCTGACCTGGGGCTTGAGCGATCGCTACACCTGGCTCTCGGAGTTCAAGCCGCGAGAAGACGGACTCCCTGTGCGCCCCTTGCCGCTAGATGAAAACCTGGAGCGCAAGCCAGCCTGGTATGCGATCGCCCACGCCTTCGAGAATGCGCCTACTCGTTAGCGGAGAGTCTTCACGGAGAGTCCTCACAAGGTCTGATGCGATAACTTTTGCTACCGATGGCGGATGTACTCGTACACGCCCAGATACGCCTCGCCGGGGTCTTTCCAGGAATAGTCATACGCCATGCCTTGCAGCACGAGCTTTTCAAACTCTTCGGGATAGTAACGCCACAGCCCGATCGCCCGATCCATCGCCGACTCTAGCGCCTGAAAATCAGTGTGCTGAAAAACGTAGCCGTTGCGCTTTTCGGGCGGGTGGTTTTCGTCATAGTCGCGATCAAACACTGTATTGACCAGACCGCCAACGCCGCGCACGATAGGCACTGTGCCATATTTCAGCCCAATCATCTGGGTCAGCCCACAGGGTTCAAAGTTGCTAGGCACAACGATCATGTCCGCCCCGGCGTAAATTAGGTGGGAGAGTTCTTCGTTAAACCCCAGCTCTAGGTGCGCGTCTGGATTGCTATAGAGAAAGTTCTTTTCATGCCAGAACCAATCGTTGATGCCGCGCTCGGTGGCCGACCCCAGCAGCACAAACTGCGCCCCCCGCAGCAGCGCGTGATAAATCGCGTGATGCACCAGATGCACGCCCTTTTGCTCATCGAGCCGGCCGATGTAGCAGATCAGCGGCTTTTCGGGGTCGTGGCGGAGATGGAGGCGATCGCGCAGCGCCTTCTTATTCTTCACTTTGTTTTCCAGCGTTTCGGCGGTATATCTTGCCGAAATGTACTTGTCGATTTCCGGGTTCCAAATGTCGTAATCAACCCCGTTGAGAATACCGCTGAACTTATATCTGTGGGTATGTAGCGTGTGGCCCAGCCCGTAGCCTTCATTGCCATAGTGAGCTTCCCAGGCATGATGGGGCGAAACTGTGTTGACGTGATTGGCGTAGACGATGCCACCCTTCATAAAGTTGAGGACGAAGGGATTGAAGTTATCTTGCAAGCGATCGTACTGAAAGTAGTATTCTTCGCGATTTAGCCCTGTCGCCCAGAGGATATCCACGCCGCCAATGCCCTGATGCTTGAAGTTGTGGATGGTAAACAGCACGCGCTGGTTTGCCATGCCGTGCCATTTGTAGATTTCGTACAGCAATACTGGCACCAGCCCCGTCTGCCAGTCGTGGCAGTGGATCACGTCGGGGCGCTTGTTGGTGCGGAGCAAAAACTCCAGCGCCGCCTTGCTAAAGAAAGCAAAGCGCATATTGTCATCCGATGCACCATAGTAAATGCCCCGGTTAAAGAAATTATCCTGAGACTTGGGCTGAATGAAGAAGCACAGCCGACCATGCACCCAGCCGCAAAACACGTCGCACTTGATTGCCGCGCCATACCAGGGCACCGACAAATCTCGATAGGATTCGTGCAGCCCCCAGATGTGGTCATACCTCATGCAGTCATACATGGGCAGGATGATTTCCACCGTATTGCCGCGAATCTCTAGCTCCCGGCTTAGCCCATAGACCACATCGCCCAGTCCCCCAGCTTTGATGACCGGCGCACACTCGGAGGCAACTTGCACAATATACATGAACGGCTCCTTGCTGAAGGGAAACTAGCTAATGGCTACAACATGAGAAGCTGCGCTGGGAGACGGGTCAGAAGCGATTCTGAGAAGAGATGCTTCGAGAAAATAGAGTTTGGCTGATGTTCCGCACGCAATGCTTCACAAAAGTATAAAACCATATTTTGGGTGACTCGTGGATAGTCCTGGGGCGATCGCCTGCAAGAGATCTCCAAAGCCAGACTCAATGGTCAGCATTCTGCGTCTCCTTGGACCGAGGTTAGCCAACTCTCCCTTAAAGACCATAAAAAATTCCTTCAGCACATCTGCTCTCTCAAGAATGAAGTGGAAGAGACAGACTATAGACCAGCAGCAATAGCCCGAACAAATCGGCGTTTACATTAGGCAATGCGCGGCGGGATGAACGGGGACAGGCCGCCCGTTCTAAATCTTGCTCGGCGGCATGGGCCAGTTCCGTGGCTACGCGGGCAGCATAGGGACGGATAAACGACCAAATCAGCGGCGACAGCCAGCCCTTCAGCGTGACCGAATAGGACACTCGTGTACCGCAGAGCGTAGACTCGACCCGATAGGTGACTCGCTCCTCTATTCCTGGCAGCGCCAGAATGCGGACACTCAGCAGTTCACGAGGCGATACCCGCTCCACAAAAATCCGAATCGGAATCGGCAAAAACAGGCGCGAAACTGCCTGATAAATCAGCCCTGGTTTTGGGATGAGTCCTTTGGGGACATTGGTGCGGGCGATCAGCGGATGCCAGGAAACGTCAGCCAAGTTGATGACTCGCTGCCACAGGGCATCCACCGAAGCAGAGCTAATCGCCTGATAGGTTTCTACTAGGGGCTGCACCCATTCTTCCGCACCGCGGCGTGAATGCCGACCCCAAAAATCCAACATTTGTTCGTCTCCTCGCGCACCGAGTCATTAACTAAATCGAACCAATCTTTGGACTGGCTTTGAGAACTAGATTCAGAGACTAGTTTAGGAACCAAGTTCAGGGACTAATCTCAGGCTAGTCTGAGAACCTGGCTTACAGTAAGCCGTCCTTCAAAAATTTACGAATCTAACGTAGTTCCGGTTTTATTGACCATTTTTGGGCTGACATCAAAAGTTTTATACCAGGTTTTATCCATTGTTCCGTGTCGCCCTGATCCATTCTAAAGGTCTGCTCTTCCTTTCGTTTGTTAAGCCTGATTTACAAAGAAGGCGGCAGAGAATTTGGGCAGGCTGCAACCCGCCAGAACCGAGACCCAAGGCGGACGCTATGGCGCGACATGGAGCATTGGCTAATTTAGCAAGGGCATTGCAAAGGCATTGCAAGGGAATTTGGCAAGGGAATTTGGCAAGGGAATTTGGCGAGGGAACTGTCGCCCCCTGTATTACCAGCGTTATGTCCAATTCTCGATTTTGGCTTTGCGATTTTAGGTTCCTTGTCTAGTGGTTGCGGGCTAGCAGCAGGTTCATTCTGAGCGCTACCCAAGAGAATTGATCAGTAGACTTCTTGCGTGAATCGTGGCGCGGCGGTACCGCGCCACGATTCACACCCTCAAAACAGCATTCATGCAAGAGGTCTAGTAGGTAGATGTTAGTGAACATAGAACCCAACCCCCTTGCGCCGCCCGCGCAGGGTTTAGGAATTGTTTTTAATTTGGTCTCTCTAGTTAGAGGAGAATTGATACTAGAGTGAGGTAAGTGATCGATTCTGGGAATGGCAATGCAGCAGGCTGAGCAGAAAGGCGCGCAGGGATGGTTTTGGGCGAACTATTGGTTGGGGAAAATCTGGCCCGCCGCAAGTTGGTGGCGGGTGATTGGGTGGGCGATCGCGGGATGCTGGCTTGGGGCGATCGCCCTCGTTCCGCAAGGGGCGATCGCCGGGCCCGTCGATCCCTACGTGGCGCGATTTCTAGATGCCTCCGAACCAGTAGAACTGCCCCTAGACGCAAACACTACCCAGTCCTTCTCGGCAATCGATCTGACCGCAGGCAAGCGCCTATTTGAAGAGAATTGCAAAAACTGTCATGTCGGCGGTTCGACCTTGCCCAATCCAACTGTGCCGCTCTCTCTAGCAGCACTAAAAGGCGCAACCCCGCCCCGTGATACCATCAACAGCCTAGTGGCATTCTTGCGGGCCCCCACGACCTACGACGGCTCCGAAGAAGCGTTGGAGTGCCGTCGCGTTTCCGAAGACTGGATGAGTCAGGCGCAGGTCGAAAAGCTCTCGGCTTTTATCTTGCGATCCGCGCAGAAGGCACCTGGCTGGGGCACTGCGGATTTCTAAAAACAACAGTACCCTTTCCTTTCGATCCTCCACATTCTCAAGGCAAACTCAAGGCAAAAGTTCAGGCCAATCGGGGCGCAAGCCGCCCCTCGCCCTTGAACTCTTTTCACCTCAAACACTTTTTACTCAAACGCTTCTCAAATGCTTAGAGAGCCAGCTTGTCTCAATTCTGGACTCTAGCTTAGCGATTAAGGAACTGGCGTTTCGTTGGCTGCGGGCCGAGGGGGTAGCGCCTCTGGCTGAGCCTGTTGCTGCTGCTGTTCTAAGATGGCTCGCTGGCGTGCCCGGAATTGCTCAGCCGCAGAGTTGATGTTTTGCTGCTGCTGGCGGCGAAACTCCTCTGGAGAGCGAATAGAGCCGTAGTTAAGCTGATGAATCAGGTCGTGAATGCCGCTCATCGGGTTGTCGTTGCGGTCTGAGAACAGATCTCGGCTTTCGTTTTGTGACGGCGTGACCAGATCGCCAGCCGTAGACTGGGCAGCGGCAGAAACCATACCTAGAGACACCCCGACGACTGCGCTGGCGGTTCCTAGGGCGACTTGCCGAATTAAGCGGGTTACGAATGAATTCATGACTTGATACTCCAGATCTGACACCTGCGGGCGAATTAAGTCTTCAACCAACTCTGAATCAAAACGTCAAGCACTGAATGCTCAGACGCAACACCTAGCGAAAATGCTCCCCGGCATCATAGCAAACCTGAATCTGCGCTGGCAGCATCGCCCCACTGTACCCGGCTCAAGCGAAACTGCGGCTGAGGAGCGATCGCACGCCCACCAGCGCTACCGCGCCAAACCCCGCCAACACCAGCAGCGCCCCGCCCATCGTCACGTCGGCAAAGGGTGCATTCATGACCACGCTGCCCAGCGACCAGTCTGCATGGTTATACACATAGCGGATCGGCTCGATGGCATAGCTCAGCGGGTTCAGCGATGCCACCCACTGCAACCAGCGCGGCATAAAGCTCAGCGGCGCGAGGGCGGTGCTGGCAAACAGCAGGGGCAAGTTGGTGACAAAAATGACGGCAATTAGCTCAATGTGCCCCGGCAGCGCAAAGGCCAGCCCCAGGCTGATCGCCGTCACCGCCACCACCAGCAGCAAGATAATCGCCGCCACCAGCGCCAGCCCGCCCAGTCCGGGAAATCCTGCACCCAAAACCGCGCTCATGGCGATAATCACCGCCGTTTGCAGCACGCTCAGCGTGGTGATGAAGATGGCTGAAGCGGCGACGATGGAAAACCGCGACACCAGCGGAGCCACCAGCAGCCGATTCAAAAAGCCAAACTCCCGGTCAAACATGACGGGCAAGCCCGCATTCAGCGCACCGCCAAAGGCCGTAAACACCATCACGCCCGCACCGAGAAACTGTCCATAGTTCTCGCTGCCGCCAAACAGGCCCGGCGGCACATTTTGAAACAGCGCCCCAAACAGCACTAGCCACATGACGGGCTGAATCAATCCAGCAATGAGGGTCGTCGGGCGGCGCTGGAGCTGGATAAACAGCCGCTTGGTCAGCGCCGTCGTTTCTTGCAGAAAATCGCTGAGCGGTGAAGAAGCGGCAGGGGCGATCGCCGCTGTGCCTCCATTCGGGCGCAAACTTTCTAGATTGGGTTGGGGCGGAGTAACGGTCTGGCTCATAGGATTACGCAGTCGCTACAAGGAGTGGCTACAAAAGAGTTGCTACAAAAAAGTGTCGCTAAAAAGGTGTCGCTAAAAAGTTTTGAGATGGAAGCCGCACAACTTCTACAAATTGCTTAGCCCACTTAGTAAATAGCGTAGCGTATTGCAGAATTTCTACCCCAGCCAAGGACAAAGCCGTCCGCTGCGCTAGTCGATTGCTGCTCCGGTTTCGCCGATCTCCGGGCGCACGACTTGGATAGGCAGCACACCCGTCGGTGGCGGCAAAACCATACCGCCAAACTTCTGCAAAAGTTTTTGTGGATTGCCGCTAAGCTGCCTTGGCGTGTAGAATTGTAGACTGTGTGAAATTTATGGCAGGACGACCATGCCCAAGCTAAAAACTCGGAAAGCGGCTGCTAAGCGCTTTGAGCGCACTGGCAGCGGCAAGATTCGCCGCCGCAAGGCCTATCGCAACCACCTGTTGCAGCACAAGACTGCCGCCCGCAAACGCCGCCTCGGACAAAAGGCCGACGTGCATGAGCGCGACGCAGAAAATGTGGAACTGATGATGCCTTACCTGTAGGTAGGGTGGATTCTTGATAAAGTCCGCCAGCTGCTTTTCAAGCTGCTTTTCAAAGGGTTGGGCGCATGGCCTGGCATCACCTACCGCCTGCGACTGCCCGATGACCGAACTCAACTTTTAACCAAGTGTAGGGACTGAACTTATGACTCGTGTAAAACGCGGAAACGTGGCGCGCAAGCGTCGGAAAAAGATTTTGAAGCTCGCCAAGGGCTTCCGGGGGTCGCACTCCACGCTATTTCGTACCGCAAACCAGCAGGTGATGAAGGCACTGCGGAACGCCTACCGCGATCGCCGCAAGCGGAAGCGCGATTTTCGCCGCCTCTGGATCACCCGCATCAACGCCGCCGCTCGTCAGCACGGCATGAGCTATAGCCAGCTCATCGGCAGCCTGCACAAAGCCAACATCGAGATCAACCGTAAAATGCTGGCGCAGATGGCGATTCTCGATCCCGTAGGCTTTGGCAAAGTGATCGAAGTTGCCAGCAAGGCCAAGGGCTAGGTAAACGCTTGATCAAGCTGCGAGTTGCGAGTTTGATTTTAGGAATCTGGGCGGGGGTGCAGGGTGCTGTGCCCCCGTTCGTTCATGCGGCAGATCTGGACACGATTCGGCGGCGCGGCTACCTGATTGTGGCGGTGAAAGACAACCTGCCGCCGCTGGGCTTCCAGGACTCGTCGGGGACGCTGCAAGGGCTGGAAATTGACCTGGCGCGACAGCTTGCTGCCGAACTGCTGGGTCGCCCAGACGCGGTGGAACTGCGCCCCGTGAGCAACCAAGAGCGACTAGCGGCGCTGCTGTCGGATGAGGTGGATGTGGTCATCGCCCGCATGACACTGACGGCCTCGCGGGCGCGGCTGGTGGATTTCAGCGAGGCATATTATCTGGACGGAACGGCGCTGATTACCCGCGACAGCACGATTCAGCGCACCGCTCACCTGCGCCGACGGGCGATCGCCGTTTTGGAAAACTCCAGCACCATCGCCGTTGTGCGATCGCGCTTGCCCCAGGCGCAGCTTGTCGGCGTGAGGTCTTATCAAGACGCGCTGACGCTGATGGAAGCGGGCCAGGTCGCCGCCTTTGCTGCTGATGCCAGCATTCTGATTGGCTGGGCCCAGGGCAATCCCAATTATCAAGTGCTGCCAGAGCGGCTGTCGGGCGAGCCGCTGGCGATCGCCATGCCGCGCGGCCACCGCTATCAAAGCCTGCGGCAGCGGGTAAATCAGGTCGTTCTGCGGCTCAGGGAAACGGGCTGGCTGGGCGATCGCACTCGGTTTTGGGGACTGTAATTTGGGACTGTCGTTTTGGGGCTGTCATTTTGGAGACTGTAAAATCGGGAGCAAGCGCCATGAACCCACCGCAAACTCCATCACAAACTGGGCGACCGGCCGTGTTTCTCGACCGGGACGGCGTGCTGAATATTGAAGCGGGCTACATTTACGAGCTGGAAAACCTGAACCTGATTCCCGGTGTGGCCCAGGCCGTGCGGCGGCTCAACGAGTGTGGGCTGTTTTGTTGTCTGGTGTCCAACCAATCGGGCCCGGCGCGGGGCTACTATGCGCGATCGCACGTCGATAATCTGCACCAGCGCCTCTGTCACTTGCTGCACGAAGAAGCGGGCGCACGGCTCGACGCGATTTACTATTGCCCCGACCTCAGCCCACCCGAAGGCGGCACGGTCGCCGAATTCGCCCGCTGGACGACTTGGCGCAAGCCCAACACAGGAATGCTTGTCGCCGCCGCCTGGGAGCATAATCTAGACATTCGCCGCAGCTTTATGGTGGGCGACAAGGCGACAGACATCGATCTGGCACACAACGCCGGGTGCAAAGGCATCCTAGTGCAGACGGGCTATGGCGATCGCGTCCTGTCAGGAGCCTACCAGCATCAGACCCAGCCCGACTACATTGCCGAAAACCTGGCCGCCGCCGTCGAATGGATCTGCGCCGCTTAGCCTCCCATCACCCCGTCACTCCGACACCCCCTCACTCCATCACAATCCAGTCGGCCGACACCCACGCGCCAAACCGCTCTAGCTGCACCCAACTGCCGCTGCGCCGCCCCGTCAGCGCCACCCGGCTGCCATTGGGAATCGTGCCCACGACCTGCCCGCCGGGGCTATTGCGGACATTCAGCGGGCTACCATTCGTGCGGACTCGCCCAAAGGAAATATCGCCACCCACATTCCCAGAGGGGTCGTTCACCAGCCAGTTGTCGGATACCCAAGTGCCGTTGGTGCGCTCCACCCACTGACCACTTCTGCGGCCCGTTAGCTCAACTCGGCTACCGTTGGCGATCGCCCCAATGATCGTGCCACCCGGCGCGTTGCGGACGTTCAGCGGGCTGCCGTTGGTGGCCACAAACTTGGTGCCTCGGTCGCCCCCAATCGGCGGCTGCGGCGTGGGAGGTTGCGGTGTAGGGGGCTGGGGCGGAGTCCCCGGATTGGTCGTAATCCAATTACTCGAAATCCAGGTGCCATTGGTGCGCTCGGCCCATTCGCCGCTGCGGCGACCCGTCAATTCCACGCGGCTGCCATTGGCGATCGACCCAATGACTGCGCCGCCAGGGGCATTTCTCACGTTCAGCGGGCTGCCGTTGGTTCGCACAAAAGCGGTGCTGCTGCCTGCACCCACACCCGGATTCGGAGTGGGGCTGGGTGGAGGAGTCGTCACGGGTGGCTGGCCAGGCTGGCTATAGGTAATGTAGCGGCCATCGACCCAGGTGCTATTGGTGCGCTCCAGAAAGCCGTTGCTAGAACGACCCGTCAGTTCAACTCGCGTGCCATTGGGCAAAGTGCCCACGATCGCCCCACCGGGCGCACTGCGGACGTTCAGTGGCTCTCCCGCAGTATTCACAAAGCCGACCGTTCGGTCGGTGCCGCTGGGGGGCTGGGCTGGGCTGGTGCTGCCTACCGAAACCCAGTCTGCCGAAACCCAGGTGCCGTTTGCTAGCTCTAAATAGTTGCCGCTGCGGCGGCCTGTTAGCTCGACCCGTGCCCCATTGGGTAGGCTGCTGACGACTGGCCCACCCGGCGTACTGCGGACGTTGAGCGGGTTGCCATTGGTCTGCACAGTGCCAGTGGCAGCCATTGCAGCCCCCGCCGTGCTGACGACGAGGGCCGCTGCCAAAACCTGCGCCGACAGCCACGCCGCACTGCTAGGTGAGGGCAATAGCTCTCTCAAGTCCCGCAATTCAGGCGTTGGCTCGGTGCTTTCGTAGAGGAGGGCAGTGTGAAGATAGGCGAGGGATTCCATGGCGGTGTGACCTTTGTCTTACAGGATCTCTTACAGGTGATCTAGGGCAGGTGATCTAGGGCAGGTGATCTAGGGCAGGTGATTTGGGAGGGAATAGTGGTAGAAATGGATATTAGGAGAGAATAAATGACGAGAGGAGAGGACAGGCGGCGAACGAGAGGGGCGATTGCCAAGCCCTGTAGTGACTTAACTCATCAGTAATACAGCCTATGCTACTACGATTTCGGAAAGGGCTTATTTGGGAGAATATTCCCAAATTTTGCACAGTATTCCTGGGTTAAGGGGGCATAGGTAGAAACGTGGGGAAGTTAGATGGGCAATCATGGCAGAGATTGTGGATTGTTGAGTTTGGATTAACCCTGGAGCTGAAACTCTAGGGCTAGAAATTAATCCATTTAATCCATAAAGATTTGCCAAACAAATGTGAGAAATCTTGACTCGCAGAGCCGGACTATTAGAGTTTGATTCAGCAGGACGAATTTTCGGCCGCAAAAGTGCCCAATAAGTTAAGTTTTAGCCAGAGTTGCATTTTTGTTGCGCTTTTGGGTTGTTTTGGGGCTTGCTTGGCGGTTTGTTCTGATCATTTTTGGGGGCATCGGGTGCATGATGAATTGCCCATTCAGGCAGTTCTGGTGATTCCAGCAATTCCAGCAATTCAAGAATTTTGAACCAGTTGTGAGACTCGCTCAAATTGTGGGCATCTTAAAACTACTCTCTTGAGTTTGTACATGAGTTGAATCAGGTACAAAGCCATTCGTTTGGAGCCGTGAAGTAACCTAAACTTTCCGAAGCAAAACCTAACAGGGCGATCGCCCATTTTGCCTCAGGTGTCTACAGCGCAGGCATCTCGCACAAAGGTTAATTGAGACCCTGCAAGAATGACTGGCGCAAAGACATGACCGAGCGCAGAGACATGCCTGCTGTAGTGCAGATCGAGGATGCGTATCGTGGCTATTCGTGGCGATTGACTGCTAAAACCGCTCACGCCCTTACGTTCGTTTTGGTTCGATGGTTAAGGCAAATTCGGTGTCTTGATCAGCGGCAAGCTGCATTGCTCATCAGGAAGCCCGCCCATGAGCCTAAAATCTCGATCGAAAAAGACCCAGCCTAGATCCATCTCGAAGGCATCACAGTCGGAATCGCAGTCAGACCATGCGCCCCTTTCCGAGCGTCCCTCTCCGGCCTATCTCCCTCCGTTGACAGAGAATACCGACTGGAACTGCGAGAATAGACACAGCACCGGGCCCGAATCTTTGTCAGGCGGTTCCCACTTGAGCAACTTTCATGCGCGATCGCACGCCTCTCCTGCGCCACCCATCGATAGCTCCGCAGCCTCATCCTCTGCGATCGCCCAGCCCTCGCCTGCATCTGAGAACCCGGAATCTGAAAGCCTAGCATCTGAAAGCCTGGACATTGCCAATCTGGACATTACCAATCTAGAAATTGGCAGCCTGGAAGTTAGCAGCCTGGCGGGTTCCCCAGATGCGCTGCTGCTAGTTCAGCCGCTACTCACGCTGATTTCTGATCTGGTGTATGTTTACGACCCGGTGGCGCAGCGCCTCCTGCTGACGAACGATCGGACGGCAGCCGTGCTGGGCGATTGCCTGGAAGGGCTACGGCCGCTAAATGCAGCCGTCCTGTCTGCGCGGGTTCATCCAGAGGACAGGAAACGGGTGCAAGCTTATCTGGCTCATCTGCTGGGCGAATCGAGCGATGGGCAGGAGGTGGAATTTCGCCTGCGCCAGGGCGATGGCCAGTGGCGCTGGCTGCGATCGCGCGATCGCCTCTTGTCTCGCACGCCCGACGGTCAACCCTGGCAGCGGTTGGGCATTTTGACCGACATCACCCACCAAAAACAACCAGTGGTCGCCCTTCAGCCAACAGTGCCGACCGAGCCGCAGATGGCACTGGTTTCCAAACAAGCCACCCACTTTGCTCGGATGCTGAGCCAGTCTTTAGATTTGAAAGACATTCTGAACACGGCTGTAGAGCAAGTTCTCCAGATCTTTCAGGCAGATCGGGTGCTGATTTATCGCCTGTTTGAAAATGGCACAGGCAGCATCATTGTGGATGCGATCGCCGACGGGTGTCCAACAATTTCCGGGCATCCCCCGCCAGAGAGCATCTTTCCCATTGCCGATCGCCCGACCAGTCATACGGGCTGGGTCTACAGCCTGGATAACCTTGAGGCGGCAACGCTTTCAGAGCATTCTCGCAGCGTTTTGCGGCGGCTGGGCGTTCGCGCCATGCTAGTGGTGCCCATGATGCAGCAGGATACGCTGTGGGGTTGGCTAGTGGTGCATCAGTGTTTGGGCGATCGCACCTGGCAGCCCTGGGAAACCGACCTGATCACCCAGCTTGCAGGACAGCTAGACCTAGCCATTGCCCATTCGGAACTCTATCAACAGGTGCAGCGCCTGAATGCAGATCTGGAGCGGCAGATTCAGGCTCGCACAGCCGAACTGCGGCTGGCATCGAACTTTGAGGCAACGCTCAAACGCATTACCGACAAGGTGCGCGACAGCCTCGACGAAGACCAGATTTTGCAAACAGCGGTGCAGGAGTTGGCGATCGCCACCGAGATTAGCTGCTGCAACGCGGCTCTTTATGATTTGGAAGAGGGCACTTCCACCGTCCGCTACGAATACACCACCACCGTCTCCCCTTACCAGGGGCGCACTGCTGAACTGGCGGCCTTCCCCGAAATCTACGGCCCGTTGCTCAGCGGGCAGGGGCTGCAATTTTGTTCGCTGGTGCCCAACCCTGTGCGCGGGCGCGTGTCAATGCTGGCAACACCAATTATGGACGACCAGGGCGTGCTAGGCGATTTGTGGATGATCAACCACGCCTTTTATGCCTTTGGCGAACAAGATTTGCGGATGGCGCAACAGGTGGCCAACCAATGTGCGATCGCCCTCCGCCAGGCCCGTCTATTTCAAGCGGCCCAAGCTCAGGTACGAGAACTCGAAAAGCTCAACCAGCTCAAAGACGACTTTCTCAGCACCGTCTCCCATGAGCTACGAACCCCCATGTCCAATATCAAAATGGCCATTCAAATGCTGGAACTCATCCTCCGGCAGGCGGGCATTTTGGACGGCACCACCAAGCCAGAGCCAAACCGAGTCAACCGATACTTCAAAATCCTGCGGGAAGAGTCGCAGCGCGAAATCAACCTGATCAACGACCTGCTCGACCTGTCGCGGCTCGATGCAGGGGCGGATATGCTGCATCTCACCACGGTTCACTTGGCTGGCTGGCTGGTGCCCCTGCTGCGCCCGTTTGAGGAACGCGCCCGCAACCACCAGCAATCTCTACACCTTCGCCTAGACGCAGCCAGCCTACCACCCCTAATTACCGACCTGGCCAAGCTAGAGCGCGTGGTTACAGAACTGCTGACCAACGCCTGCAAGTACACCCCTGCGGGGGGCGAAATTTGGGTTGAGGTGAAGCATCAGGAGGAGGGAGAAGAGGGAGAAAAGGGAAGAAGGAAGAACGAAGAACGAAAGAAGAGTTTGGACGTGGGGGGAAGGGGGCACGCGGAGCAAGAAGAACTTCGCCTCCCTTGCCCCGTTACCCCAACTCTTCAGATTCGAGTGACCAATACGGGCACCGAGATTCCGCTTATCGAGCGCGATCGCATTTTTGAGAAGTTCTACCGCATTCCCAACAACGACCCCTGGAAATATGGCGGCACGGGACTAGGGCTGGCGCTGGTGAAAAAGCTGGTCATGTGTCTGCAAGGCGATCTGGAGCTAGACTGTGCCAACGGACAGGTGCAGTTCACCGTCACGCTGCCACTCCAGCCAGAACCCGTGCCCTAAATACCCCCTCGAATGTGAGTGCCCCCTTACCTAGCACTCCCTCGCCCTTGCCTTCAACTCTGCCAATAGCCCACTACAGGCATCCATCAGCAGGTCAATCACATAGTTAAATCCTTCTGTTCCGCCGTAGTAGGGATCGGGCACTTCGCGATCGCCATAGGTTTGGCAATAGTCGCACATCAGCTTTACCTTGTGGCGATACTGCCCGCTGCGATCGAGACGCAGGATATCTTCATAATTCTCCTTGTCCATCGCCAAGATCAGGTCGAATTCCTCAAAATCGTTGGGGTGAAACTGGCGGGCAGTTCCCTCTAGCGTAATGCCCAACTTCTTCTGGGCGGCGGCGTTCATGCGGCGATCGGGCGGGTTGCCAACGTGCCACGCGCCTGTGCCCGCTGAGTCGCAAATGATCTGTCCCTCTAGCCCGTTTTGCCGAATTAGGAGGTTCATGATGTTTTCGGCAGAGGGCGATCGACAGATGTTGCCAAGGCAAACAAACAGCAGCTTATAGGGCATGTCTCCAGTTCCAGGTTTAAAGTGCTATACTCTCTGAGGGGTGATTGGCGATCGCTCTAAAGTTTACTACTCCAAGGGTTTGCTGAGGAGTTCGTCATTAAGCCAAGGGCATGTAGCTCAGTGGATAGAGCATCAGATTCCGGTTCTGAGGGTCGGGGGTTCGAATCCCTCCATGCTCGTTGATATAGTGTTACGCGATGTAGCCTTGCCATAGCTTTGACATGACATTTTTTGATGTGGTGTTTTTTGACGTTAGCGCCTGTTAAGCTCAGGCTTATTGGCAGTGTCAGGACTTACGCACCTGCGACGAATTTTTTGGATTTCGGACTATTTCCCGCGGGCGCAGCCCGCGAGAAATAGTCCAACTGCGTAAGCCCTAAGTGTGTTTAGGGAGCGCTTACAGATGTGCTGTAGGCGTACGGCGACATGGGTTTTCCCCGAAGGGGTTTTTCCTGAAGGCAAAGATATGTGTCACACCCATTGCAGTCCTACAGGCTCTTACCACTCCCTCTGAAAGCAACAAACATTCCCTAACTTTTCGGAACCTTTTACTTGGGTCGGCATAACCTGCACCCCCAGGAGTAAGCTCAAGGTATTCACCATCGTAAAGCGCTTACCTCCCTGAAACTGCTGACCCGCATCGTAGCCCAACCCCTCGTGCATACCAGCGGTAATGTTAACGCTTTGAGAGTCGATGCTAACTTCGGAGGGATTGGGATTGCGTTCTGCCTCAAGCCTCGATGCTCAACCAATCGCGCAAACCTCGTTGATTGACAAAACATTTACCGCTAGCGGCCTTCGCCGACCTCGTTGATGTAGCAGTGGTTTCAACCGCTTGGTGCTTTGTAGTGGCGACTTTAG
>JBDNCP010000219.1:0-7050 GCA_046719575.1 Cyanobacteriota bacterium | reverse complement strand
CTTTGTTTGACAAAGCGTTCGAAGATTGCTCCCAACATGGTTCTACTTCCGCTGATGCACAGGTTTGCTGTGCCTATCCTCGCAGAATTGGATCTGGATGTGAGTCACCTTGAAAGGGCTGGCCCAAGCAGTCTACCGCATAGGTTAGGATTGAGGCGGTTGAGCAAGTTCTCGCGGGCGTGACTCGCGAGGACTTATCCGAAATCCAGAAGTTTCATTGCAAGTGCGTAAGTTCTGGCGCAGAAACAGGTTTGTGGCTTGCGGATGGCGATCTAGAGTAAGACTAGGTATGCTTAAGTGAACAAACCGCCCAGGGTGCTGGAAGTCGCTGCTTCCATCATGGTTCATCCCCAAAGATTGAGAACGGTGCGATTCTATGGCCTCCCCGCCCAACAAAAAAGCCGGGGCAACATCTGCCGAAGCTCAGTATCGGTCGGTCTTGTCTCATTTTCCTGGCGACCTGGCGCAGGCGTTAGACCTCCAGCAGATGTTCGTCTTGATTGACGGCATCCTGCCTTTTGAAGCGTGTTTGTATTATCAAGTGCTGCCGCTAAAGTTGGAAGATAGTTGTCTGCTGCTGGGTATGGTTAGCCCAGAAGACAGCCTAGCCGCAGACTATGTGCGCCGCATTATCGCCTACCACAACTACTATCCTCAACCCCAGTTGATTTCGTCCGATGCGCTCCAGGCTGCCCTGTCTGCCTATTTGCACTACACTGGCAGCCGAGCCGCCCAGTCCAGCACGCCTGCTGGCATGGGGGAACCAGATCCTGCGGGCGATCGCCCCAATCCTGAAGCAGAAGCCGACCGTCGTCAGCGAGTCTCGCCCCGCATCCGCACCGAGCAAAAGCTAGACCGCAACACCCAGCCAACGCTGGTGGTCGATAGCCCAGAGGATCTGAGTCAGGAGCTTGCACCACCCCGGTTTCGTCCGATTTATGCGCCGTCAGACACCCCCCCTGCTGCGCCAGCGCCCGCGCCAAAAGAACCTATTCAGCCCGCCCCTGTTCAGCCTGTTATCGCTGCGGAACCTGAAGGGCGATCGCCTGAGAACCCCTTTGAGCCATTTCCAGCCCTGGATTCGCTGTCTGATTTAGCTAGGACATCACAGACTGAAGTCATACCAGAGGCAGTCCGTGGGCTAGTTTCCCACCCCCAGACTGCGCCACCCCGTGATTTGGAGAAAGAGAATCCTAGCGCGTCCCGCCAGGCGGCAAAGCGGAATGTCGATGCCTCATCCTCAGAGGCTGTGTTTTTAGACAAAGACGAGCCGGTGGACTCTCTCTCCCCGATTCAAGAGCATCCAGCATCGCCCACCCCGGCGATCGCCCCTGACATTCCCCTAGAAACCCTGCAAGACTACCTCGCAACCTTTATCAATAATGTAGAGCAGCCGCCCCAAGTGCCTACGCAGCTAATCAAACCAATTCCACCGCTCATTGTCCAGTTAAACTATCTCAACCGTCCGGCAGAAACCCTGGCCACCTTGCCGCCACCAGAACTGCTGCAAGAACTGTTGGGACGAGTCCTGATCGGCGGCATTGGGCGGCTCTATTTCGAGCAGCAGCCCCGCTATGGGCGCATCCTCTGGAGCCAAAATGGGGTGCTGCAATCGGTCATCGATCGCCTAGATTTGCGCCATTTTCGAGGCATCATCGCCGAACTGAAGCAGCTTGCCGGACTGCCGCTAGTGCCCGTCGAACAGCCCCGCCAGGTCGAAATTGAGCGACTGCACGAACGGACGCGACTCCTGCTGCGCTTCCGCTTTATTCCCACCGAACAGGGCGAAGAGGCGACCCTGCAAATTTTACGGGGAGCCGCGCTGAAGTTTTATCAGCAGCAGCAAATCGCCACGCTAGAGCGAGATGCCCTGCGAATTGCCCGACAACTCCAGACCAAGCTGAACGAAATCCGCGATCGCGCTCGGCTAGAGTCGGGAATGCTTGCGGCAAAGCTAGAAGTGCTGCCCGCCCTTAGCCAAATCATCAAAACGATTGAAGAACAGGTGGACAGCCTGCAACCTGAACCTGTTGAATCGTCAGAAGATTTGCCCTCTGGGTGAATTTCTCTGAGGCAAAGAGGCAAAAAACTGAGATAAAAAAAGCAAAAGTGGGGCAAGTCTTTAGCAACTTGCCCCACTCACTCTAACGGGCCAGGAGGGATTCGAACCCCCGACACCGTGGTCCGTAGCCACGTGCTCTAGTCCACTGAGCTACAGGCCCCTGTCAGAAACTCTATACTATCACACGATACAAACACAATAAGTCACATGGAACAAAATTCTGCTGAAAAATCTCTGCCCACCCTGACCCACCTAGACGCGATCGGGCAAGCAAGCATGGTCGATGTGTCAGCCAAAGCAGCAACCGTGCGGACGGCGATCGCCCTGGGGCAAATCCAAATGCAGCCTGAAACCCTAGCGGCAATTGAATCGGGCAATGCGCCCAAAGGTGATGTGCTGGGCACCGCCAGGCTAGCGGGCATCATGGCTGCCAAGCAAACCGCCAACCTGATTCCCCTCTGTCACCCGTTGCCCCTGCAAAAAGTAGACGTTCAGATCACGCCAAACCCAGATCTGCCAGGTTACGATATCCGCGCCGAAGTGCGCCTCAAAGCCGAGACAGGGGTAGAAATGGAAGCCCTGACCGCCGTTTCGATCGCGGCGCTGACCCTCTATGACATGGCCAAAGCCCTGGAAAAATCCATGCAAATTACAAACATCCGCCTACTCAGCAAAACGGGCGGCAAATCAGGCGATTATCTGGCCGCGCCATAGCCTGGTTTGAGAAAGTACAGCCCTTTTAGCAGAGTGAGGGATGTGCTGTTCTGAAAAGTCTGAAAAGACAGAGAGTTCAATCTCCTGCATCCCTGCCAAGCCGCTACAGCAGACGGTCACGCCGTACAATAAAGCTGGATGTCCATCCTGATATGCTTACCCTGATATTACCTTGATAACTGTATGCCTCCTCGCTGGCCCCGCCAACCCGACCGCAACGACCCCGCCTTCCGCAAGCTAGACGACCGCATGACCTTCGCGACTCATGTTGCAGCGTTTATTGCGGGCAACTCTGGCGTGTGGTTCTTTCGACTCGTCCAAGCGCAGACCTGGCCCTGGACAGTGTGGTTTAGCGGACTGTGGCTGGCGGCCCTGGTGGCGCATGGAGTCTATATCTTTGCGATCGCCGACTACTCTGGCCCGGTGACCAAGCCCAATGCAAAATCACCCTAATTCAAAATCCGCTTGATGGGTTCGATGAGTTCTAAGATAGTCAGCGTTTAGCTTTACCCATTTTGGACTTGCAACCTTCACACGAATCGCAACCCTGACTTAACTTTTATTCCATTCATTCGGCACAAATATGGCGTATTCTAACTCTTCCGAAGCCATCGAAGCCCTGGCCGCGGAGCTAGGTGAAGAGGTGTATATCGACGTAGCCAAGTGGCATCTGTATCTCCGCGATGCTCACCTCAACACCCCCCTAGCAGAACAGCTTTATCCACTGCTCGAAAAAGGCGTGCCGACCGAAGATGAGGTGCTGGGTATTTTGCGCGGCATTCCCGTCAAGCTGGGCGGCGGCAAGCACGAAGTCTCTCTCCTTGATCTGCTGCCTGTGCAGTCCCAAATCCAACTGATGGACATTGTGGAAGCGTTTCAGCAAAAGCTTTGAACTGATCAGTCGATAAACACAGTTGTCTCAACAGTTGTCTCAGCAGTGGCGATCTTCAGTGGTGGCATGACGAATGAGATGGCTCGAAACGCTGCAAACGGCTGTTCGACTGGCTAGCCAAAATCGCAAATCCAAAATCCAAAATCCAAAATCGCAAATCCAAAATCACCCCAGTTGCTTGCCCCATTCTCATATTCGCCCGACTCGCAAAAAAATATCCCAGCAGACGGTTTTGGGAAGGGTCGGATCGCCCCAGGCAGAGGAGAGGCGATCGCCCCAGTCCTGCAACCTGTCCCAACCCTCCACGTCGGTATAGCGCTGCACCGCAGACCAGGTGGAGATACAGCCCAAAATCATCTCTGGAGTCCACTGTACGCTCTGGCGAAAGGTAGGCGCAGGCAGTTCCTCAAAGGGAAACGGGACGGTCTGGTAATGATCATGCACCAGTTGCACCTCAGGCGGCTGCATCGGCAGGATGAGCGCATAGAGTTCGTCGATCAGCGCGTCGATGGCAGGCGTTGCCTCGGCGACCCGAAATAGGTCGCTGCACCAGACGGCGATCGCGCTGCCCGGTCGTCCTACGCGATTCACCTCGGCATAGAACCCCTCCAGCGGCAGCCAGTGCAGCGCCAGCCCAACCGTGATCAGGTCTACGCAGCAGTCTGGCAAACCGCTCGCCTCTGCGGGCGCAACCGAATATCGAATCCGCTCGTGGGGAAAAGCGTTGGCGATTTGGCTAGCGCTGGCATCTGTAGCGTAGATGGTTTCAAAATAAGGCACCAACCCAACCGCAACCTGCCCATTGCCCGTGGCGCAATCCCAGGCAGCGTTGTGTCGGGTTGCGGTTTCCACCAGGAAAGCGTATAGCTCGTCGGGATAGCCCGGGCGATACTTTGCGTAGCGACTCGCCTGACGCGAGAAATAGTCTTTGAAGGAAAGGTCCACAGGTCAAGGCAAAAATAGGGGCAAGGGGCAGGGGTTCCGCGAGGCAAAAGCAGGGAGAACTGGCTGACGGGCTGACGGGCGATCGCTGTGAACTGTCAGCTAGCTAACGCTGAACCCCAAACCCCAGCTAGCGGCGACGCAACAGCGGATTGCAGCGCTGACGGCTCACGCCATCTCGTAGCCCTTCTACCACGCTCTCAGCCCGACAAGCTTCCCAGGCAATCTGGTTGGCGTGGCGCTGGGGAAGCTGGTCTTCTTTTTCCAGCGCCCGCTTAAAGAACTCCAGGCTTTCACGATACTTTTCTTGGCGCACTAGAATCTGTGCCTTGAGATAGTAAAGATCCGGATTATCAGGGGTTTCTGCGAGGGCCTGGTCAACGGCTGCCATTGCGGGTTCAAACTGCTCCAAATCTCGATAGCCGATGGCGATTCCCCGCTGTGCCAGGTATTCGGGCCCGGCAAAGTTTTGCAGCTTTTCCAAAGCCTGTTCTGGGCTGCTAAAGGGCAGATTTGTCGCTAGGAATAGTTCAATATATCCTTTCACCAGATTTAGCTCTGGGTCGTCGGGGGCGATGCGTTCGGCTTCGCTCAAAGCGCTGAAGGCTCGCTGAAGTTCGCGGAGGACGGTGGGCGTTGCGGCGACCGTGCTTTGGGTAGAGACGGCATACCCGCCTTCCAGGAAATGTCCGACTGCCCGGTAAATGCTGCCCCGCAGCGGATCACTTTGCATGAGCCGTTCTGCCGATCGTCGGGTCTGGGTGGCGCGATCGCGCAGGGTTTCCCAATCTCGCTCCATATAGGCCAGCGAAGCGACCAGCGCGTGGGCCAGCGGCTCATTGCGCGAGGCATTTTCCAGCAAGTTTGCGGCTTGAGCGTAGTTGCCCTCGGCAAACATGGCGGTGAAGGCGGCTTCGGTGGTGCGGTCGATGCTGCGGGGGTTGGCACTGCGAAACGGATCGGCTAGGGCGGGCAGGGCCAGACTATGGAGCGCGATCGCCAGTCCTCCGGCAACCGAACCGAGCGATCGCCAAAACCGCGTCGAGGGCGATCGCCCAATCAGGCAACCCAACCGGAAACTGCGGACACCCCCACTCTGGCGCGAGACGAGAACCGCTGCAATCGACATAGCTCACCTATCTCCAGAAATTGAGAAAATTTACGAAATGCGAAAACCACCAAACTGTTAAAACCACTACAGTCGAACCCTGCTCTAGTGTACGAACTGTTTTGGGTAGATGCCAGAGTTCTCCCTACTGCCCCACCTGCATATCTCGAAAATACAGGCTGGGATCTTGCGCAACCCAGCCCAAATCTGAGTTTGAGCGGACTTCAAAGCGCAAGAAGGGTTCTCGGTCAGGGGCGGTGCGTCCAACCGTACCGAGGCGATCGCCCGCCTGCACCCGCTGCCCCACCTGTACCTGAATCGCACCCAACTGGGCATATCGCGTTTGCAGCCCTTCGGGATGATTGACGACGACCAAGTTGCCGTAGTTTCCTTGATTAGCTGCAAAGGCGACCGTGCCTTCGCCCGCCGCCACCACCGGGTTTCCTTCGCTGGCTGCCAGGTCTACGCCACTGTTAAACACCACCTGCCCCGATCGCGGATCGATCTGCCAGCCATAGCCCTTGATCACCAGCGCTGCCGTTGGGTTGCCAAGGGGATGGGTTCTCAAAATCGCCGCCGCGCGCTCGGGGCTGGTAATCCTGGGGCGGGCGTTGGGGTCGGCCGCGGCCCCCGTCGCCAGACTCCCCACCGCTGGGTTTGCCGAAGACAGCGTTGCACCGGGCACAAACGCAACCCGACCCGGCGGGCGGCAGCCGTTTGCCTCAAACAGCACATCGGCCCGCACGCGATATTGCTGCGCCAAGTCGCGCCAGGTGCGCCCAGCCGGAACCTCCACCCGCAGCCCGTTGATCGGCGGAATCAGCAGATTCGTGCCCGCTGGTGGATTCCCCTGTCGCAGCACGGGATTCATGCCAATCAGGGTTTCTGCCGTCAGGTTATGGCGCTGGGCGAGGCCGGCGATCGTGTCTCCGGCGCGGGTCTGGTAGCGAGTCAGGCGGGACAGCACGGGCGCTGGGCAGAGCGAGTCGGCAGGCGATTCGGTAGATTGGGCGATCGCTGGGGCATGGACTGGGGAAGGCGTTGGCAGGCTGGATTGGGCGATCGCCCCCTGGCTCATGCCTGCAATCCCCACGCCCAGCAAAACCATCCGACTCAAATCTGCACCCCGCCGCTGGCGATAGGCCTGAAATTTCTCGCGCATGGACAATTCTTCTCTCACCAAAGTTTCACCCAGCCTTGCTCAAAAACTGGCTCAAATGTCTCCATCCTAGCCAGCCACAAACTGCTCTTGTGAGAGATTTACTGGATTTTTCCCTGCAAAAAAATCCAAGAAAGATTACGCTGGAAGCGATCGCCCTGATCAATCAAACT
>JBDNCP010000218.1:0-7075 GCA_046719575.1 Cyanobacteriota bacterium | reverse complement strand
AAACCCGCCTACGCGGGTTTTGGATAAGGGTAGAGAGTCGGCGAAGGCCGACTTCGTTGATGTTGCAGCGGTTTCAACCGCCTAGTGCCCAGGTTTTGTCAGTTAGGCAGGTTGGCAAGACGGGAAATTGGGCTATTTGCCTCGCGTTGCAAACAGAACCCTAGCACAAATGCTGGCTCGTGGAGAAACGCTGACCGCCCAAATTGCCAATCGACATTCTACTAATAATCCTTTGATAATCCTTGGGAAAGGCTGGAAATCGAAATCGGATTGATCACCTGAGAAGCTGCGTCACAAAGCGGTTCAATTAACTTACCTGCTCGCTTTTACCTTCATCTAACTTGAAGGTGGAATGCGCTCAAAAGTGACATCTTCATAGAGCAGGGCGATCGCCCCTTGCCAGCCAATGCTGGTGAGTTCAAGGGTGTCTTCTGCGGCAAAAGATTGCAGTTCCCAATGCTTATCTGAGAGGCGACGAAAGCGATCGACGCTAATTTGTGTGGCATCAATTAAGACATATTCTTGCAGGCTGGGAAGCTGGCGATAGCGCCGAAATTTTTCGCCCCGATCGAAGGCTTCGGTGGTGGGCGACAGCACTTCTACGATCAGGCAGGGATGCTGGAGGAGGTTGACAGCGGGGCGATCGCGCTCATCGCAACTCACCATCACGTCAGGATAGAAATACGCGCCGCGTTCCGAAACCTGCACTTTCACATCAGCAATGAACACGCGACAGCCCTTGCCCCGCAGGTGGCTTTTGAGCAGCGCATAAAAATTTCCCGAAATCAGATTATGGGCGATTGTGCCGCCTGTCATGGCGAACACTTCCCCATCCAGGTATTCGTGCTTAATGTCCTGCGTGGCTTCCCAGGCTAGATATTCCTGGGGCGACAGGCGGTGAGGCTGAGGCTCTGCAATCATGGCGGCAAGTCTCGAAATGCAGCGCTTTCGTTTAGCATAGCGAATTGGGGTTCAGGCGCTACGCTATAAAGCATGGTGCTTTCGATAGAACTGCAAACGCTGGAAACGGAGCTAGCTGCCCTGCGCGATCGCCTGCGAGCGGGACAGCAGCGCATGGCCGACTGGACGGGCGGGCCGCTGGCGGTGTCGGCGGTGCCGGGGTCGGGAAAATCGACGGGCATGGCGATCGCCACGGCGATTCTGCTGGGACGGCGCTATCAGGAAGCATTGCGCGACCGCACGCTGTCCAATCGGCAAATTTTTCTCGTTACCTTCACGCGCTCCGCCGCTGCTAACCTGCGCGCAAAAATTCGCGCATCGCTGAAAGACTTAGGGCTGCCCGCAATGGGGTTTGCCGTCTATACGCTGCACGGGCTGGCGCTGAATATTGCCAGTCGCCACCCCGATTTGTCGGGCCTCGACCTGACGCGGCTGACGCTGATCACGCCGGAGCGCGGCAGTCGCCTGATCAAAACCGCTGTAGATCAGTGGAGCGCTGCCCATCCTGACCTTTATCGCCAGCTTTTGGAAGGGCAGCAGGTGGATGCCGAAGAAACCGAGCGGCTGCGGCGGCGATCGGTGCTGGGCACGGAGATTTTGCCGAATCTGGCGAATACCGCGATTCACGAAGCCAAAAGTTCGGGCTTGAGTCCTGATGACGTGCGGGCGATCGCCCAAAGTGCCGACTTTCCCCCCGCCTATATCACCGAAGAGGGCGTGAATCTGCTGCCCAACGACATTGCCCTGCAAGTCGCCGCTGGTCTCTACGAACAGTACGAAAGCCTGCTCCGCCAGCGCAGCTTTCTCGACTACGACGACATGATCCTCGCCGCCCTGCGCGTCTTGCAAAACGACGAAGCGCGACAGTCTTGGCAGCAGCAGGTCTACGCCGTCTTTGAAGACGAGGCCCAGGATTCCTCGCCGCTGCAAACGCGCCTGCTAGAATTGCTCGCCGCCGACCCCACCACCCAGCAAACCCACCTCGTCCGTGTCGGCGACCCTAACCAGGCGATCAACTCCACCTTCACCCCCGCCGATCCGCTGTTTTTTCGCGAGTTTTGCGCCCAGTGTCAGCAGCAGGGCCGCCTCGCCGAAATGGATCAGGCCGGCCGCAGCACCCAGCCCGTCGTCGATGCCGCTAACTTCCTGGTGAACTGGGTCAACAACCTGCCAGAGTGGCGGAGTGACGGAGGGACGGAGTATGGGAGCAACGGAGCGAGACACCCCCACCCCCTCGCCTCCGCTCTCCCCTTCCGCCCCCAAGCCATCCACCCCGTCCCTCCCGGCGACCCACAGGCCGACAGCAATCCGCCGCCAGAGGGCGAAGGCGTGGAAATTCGCTTTCCGCCAGATATTTACCGCAGCGTGGATTTGATCGCTCAGCGGGTGGCAGAACTGTTTGCCAGGGAGCCAGAGGCGCGGGCGGCGGTGCTGGTGCGCGAGAATCGCATGGGTCGGTTTGTGGCGAATGTGCTGCGAAATCCGACGGATTATAAGCTGGGGGCAGATTTGGGCGCATTGGGTATTGCTGTGTATGAAGTGGGGGAGTGCGATCGCCATTCTCATGTCCCTGGGGAAATTTTGACGCTGCTGCAATTTTGCGATCGCCCCCACTCACCCGACAACCTAAAAGCGGCGCTACGGGTGCTGGGCGATCGCCAACTGATTCCGCCGCAGGATCTCGATGCCCTCAGCAGCCAGCCCGAAGATTTCCTCTATCCTGGCCCGCTAGAACCTGCCCAACCCGACCCGGTAATCCAGGCGCGGCGCTATTGTGTAGGCTTGCTGCGGGCGCGGGTCGAGTTGCCACAGTTTCAACTGATTCCCTTCCTGGCGCTGACGCTGAACTACGACCAGACGGAACTTGCCACAGCAGACAAACTTGCCGCCCGCATCGCCCAGCAAACCGCCAGCGAGCCGTCGCTGCAATTCACGCTGGAGGTGCTGAGCGAAATCGTACAATCCGAACGGTTTGAACCCGTGGAAACGGAAGACATCGACACGCGCTACGTCCGCCCTAAGCAACTTACCATTATCACCATGCACAAGGCGAAAGGGCTGGACTGGGACTTTGTGTTTCTGCCGTTTTTGCAGCAGCAGAACTTCCCCGGCAAAGCGTGGGTGCCGCCTGCGCAGCAGTTTTTGGGCGAGTTTGATTTGGCAGAAGTGGCCCGCGCCCAGATTCGCGCCCAGGTTCACCAGTTGCCCCTGCCCGACATCAGTGCCGCTTGGCAGCAGGCACAACAGCTTAAAATTGCGGAGGAATATCGCCTGCTCTATGTGGCCATGACCCGCGCTCGTCGCCTGTTGTGGATGGCGGCCGAGCGGCAGGCTCCCTTTAGCTGGGCAAATCCATCGAATTTGCAAGAGCAAAAGGCCACGCCATTTCTGGCAGCACTGGCACAGTTTTTGGGACGTTCATAAGCGCAGCCGCAATCCTCTATGCATGAAATTTTCGTTCTGAAACAGCGTCTCCAGCTTTTACCAGAAAAGGCAGTATACATTCCCGATCATGATCTGCTGCTGATTGCAGACGTGCATTTGGGCAAGTCAGAAGCATTCCAGTCGATGGGCGTGCCGATTCCCAATCATGTGAACCAAGATACGCTCGATCGGCTGCGAGATTTGTGCGATCGCCTTTCACCAAAGACACTCATTGTCCTGGGTGATCTATTCCATTCACCACGCGGACTAGATGACACCGTGCTGCGATCCTGGATTCACTTTACTGAGACTTCTGGCGCGACAGTGCGGGTCATTTTGGGTAATCACGATCGGGCGATCGCCACCTTGCTCAGCACCTATGCGATTCCGTTCCACACGCACCCCATCGAATATCCCGGACTTGTTCTTAGCCATGAACCTGCCGATATTCCTAATTGCGTAAATTTATGCGGTCATCTCCATCCTTGTTTAATGCTCAAAACGCGGCTCGATACGATCCGACTGCCGTGTTTTTTTCTGGAGCAGCATCGACTCACTTTGCCGTCTTTTGGCAGCTTTACAGGGGGCTATGAGATACGGCTGAAGCCAGGGGCGATCGCCTACGTAGTGGCAGAAAATAAAGTCGTACCGTTTTCAGGAAGCTCACCGGCAGGGCCAGGCAGAATCTAATTGCAGAACCTAATTTTAGAACTCCACCTGTGGCGGCTAGGTCTAACAGCTTCCTATGCGTAGCAGATCTTTGCAGGCAGACCGTTGAAGAATTGACGTGATAACAATTCTCCTGAGCAAAGCTACGAACAAATTGCCAGAAGCTTCGCAGCAACAGAACGAGCAGCCCAAAATCCAAAATCGAAAATCCAAAATCGACATGGACTACGCCCGTTCAGTCATGCGTGTCGTGCGGAAGGTGACATTCACGCCTTCGTTAGACTGCTCCAGTACCAGCAGCGGCGTGGGTTTTGCTTTCTGATCCCAATGGATCGAGGCAATGCGACCTTGAATCGTCGGCTGCCAGTTGTCGTCTGCCTGCTGGCTCATGTAGGTTTGCAGGCATTCGATAATTTGGTTGATTGTGACAGAGGTAGGCTGGGTGGGCAGTTTCGCCAGCTTAATCTGGATTCGGAACAGCACGCCTTTTTTGCCGCCAGGAATGTCCGTTAGGTCATATTCAACATCGAAGATTTCATCGACTTTGCGCGGGGTGCTGGCAATGCCCAACGTCCCTTGCTCTGCCTGGGGTGGGCGCAGGGCAACGGTAATTTTTTCTTTGATTTTGATCTTGATCTGGTTAACGATGGCGAAATGGAATTGTTCTTCTTCCATTCGCAGCCGCAGATAGTCGAGGTTGAACTCGCGGGAATGCACTAGGTCAGGGTTTTTCTCCATCTTGCTGATGGTGTTGAGGGCGAGCTTCAGCTTTTTCTGAAGCTCCCGATTTTTATACTCCTCAAAGCGCTTTTCTTTGGAGATTTTGTCGTAGGTAAACTTGCTATAGGCCCCTAACCCCAGCAGCAGCAGCAGCAGCCCACCGGACGTATACATCCAAAACTGTCCGGGCTGAGGCGGCTGGGCGCTAGTTTGGGCAAGCGTCGGCTGAATGACGATAGACTGGGCTGAAACGTGGGCTGACATGGCAGGGCTAAACACAGGGCGTAAGGGATATGTATCGTGTGTTGTATCGTGTCCTATTGACTAGAATGCCCCCTGACTCTGGCGATCGCGCTATCAAGCATGTCTCTTTAGGCTTCTACATCTTCAATTAACAAGCTTTGGACATCTATACGTATATATCGAAAGCTATGTCAAAAGTGCTTGTAAGCTTAGAGTGCCCAGCTTTGGTCGAGAACCTTACAACGGGCGATCGCCAGATGCAGTTGATTCAAGCAGTTGATGCAATCAATTGAATGAATTCATATAGATTCATCGAACTCACTGATTCACCTCAGTATGGAGTAAAGGGAACCAAGTTCGCAATGCCACATCACCATCCCCCTGCGCCAACCGCCATTTCACCCTCGCCTCAGACGTTTTATTTGCAATATACCCACGCCCACGGTCGGCTCTATCAGGGCGACTCGATAGACTGGCTAGCCAGCCTAGCAGACAACAGCGTAGATCTGGTGTTTGCTGACCCGCCTTATAATCTGAAAAAAGCAGGGTGGGATAACTTTGCCAGCCAGGAAGCCTACATTGCTTGGTCGCTGGGCTGGATCGCGCAGGCAGCGCGGGTGCTAAAGCCCACCGGATCGCTCTATATCTGTGGTTTTTCAGAAGTTTTGGCAGATTTGAAACACCCCGCCTCGCGCTATTTTGCGGGCTGTCGCTGGCTGGTGTGGCACTATAAAAACAAGGCAAACCTAGGGCAAGACTGGGGGCGATCGCACGAAAGCATCCTTCACTTTCGCAAGAGCAACCGCTTTCGGCTTAACCTAGACGACATTCGCATTCCCTACAGCGCCCACACGCTCAAGTATCCCGACCATCCCCAGGCCGACAGTAGCGCCTATGGCCGCAAGGTCGATCGCGCAGGCAAGTCCCGCGCTTGGCGGCCCCATCCCCAGGGCGCAAAGCCCAAAGACGTGATCGAACTGCCCACCACCTGCAACGGCATGGGTGAAACCACGCCCCACCCCACCCAAAAGCCAGAGGAACTCTTGCGAAGGCTGTTACTAGCAGCGTCGAATCCGGGCGATTTGGTGCTTGATCCGTTCTCCGGCTCCGGTACTACGCTGGTCGCCGCAGAACAACTCGGTCGCCGCTGGCTCGGCTGCGATCTCAACGCAGACTATAACCAGTGGGCGATTCGCCGTCTCGAAGCAGTAGACTGCCGATCGCCCCAAGTCTGGATCGAGCGCGATCGCAAAGCCGCCGAACGTCGTGCCGCCATCCGCTAGCGCCCACCCCGCAGACCACAGATCGCGCTTTTAGCGCACAACTTCTAACCCATAAAACTTCTACCCAATAAAAGCAATGTCGCACCACACGACAATCGCCAACACCCCTTCACACTCCGTAGCAAAACTTCGCTTGCGCCGATCAAACACATCCAGTACAGTCGCCCATCAAGCTGCGATTTTTCCAACTTCCGCAGCCTGACTCCACTCCCCGAAAATTTGGCCGGTTCGTCGTTTACGGCGTTGGCAGGTTTCAGCAGCACCTACCAACGCCTGACCCCAAGACGGTGGAGGCTGTTTCAGGGCTTTGCCTATCTATCGTATGGCCGCCTTGAAACCTGCTTTGCGTCTCTCGGGCGGCCATCTTTTCGGGGTTTCCCTACCCATTTCCCCAAGAGGAACCCCCAAAGGCTGACTATTCAATACACTTGTCAATACACTGGGTCGTCTCCCTTCTCGGAGGCGACCCAGTTTTCACTGCCCCCCGCTCACCTGCGAACTGCCTCGCCGTCGCCGCCTGCGCCTTTACCTCGTTGGTATTCCCGCAGACACGCAACTGGCGATCGATCGCCTCTATGTCCTCTACTACGCCGAACGCTTCGAATGGACACGCCCGCTGCAATTCCCGCAAAACGGCATCATCCTCAATGCTGAACAACCCGGCGAAGTACTGCGCTGTCTGCACCGCGAACTACGGAATAACGCCAGCGCAACCGAGTAAGACGAGTAATATAAAATCCGGTTAATTAACCCCAGTTGATAGCCGCGTCCGCCCA
>JBDNCP010000217.1:0-7257 GCA_046719575.1 Cyanobacteriota bacterium | reverse complement strand
TTCCAGACTAAAGCCTCGCAAACGCCTCAAGCGAGCAGTTAGCACCGTGCTGGGCCTCTGGCTAGCAGGTTCGCTGGCGGCGGGTTGCGCTCAGTTGGCAGCTCAGGTGTTGCTGCCTGCGCCCGCTATTGACTCGGTGCATCTGGCTTTGGGGAACCCCAGCGAAGCGACCGCCGAAACTCGAAATGAAAACAACTACCTGATTGTGCGGCCGCAATACGCCCTGTCTTACAACCGGAGCAAAAATATTGCCAATTGGGTCAGTTGGCAGTTGAATGCAAGCTGGCTGGGACGACTGCCGCGATCGCCCTTCATGCCCGACCCCTCGCTACCGCAGGGCTGGTATCGCGTCACCACCAACGATTACACAGGCAGCGGCTTCGACCGGGGACACCTGGTTCCTGCGGCGGATCGCAACGCCCGCTCCGAAGACAGCCAATCCGTCTTTTGGATGACCAACATCATTCCCCAATCGCCCGACAACAACCAGGGCCCCTGGGAAGGGCTAGAAAGCTACTGCCGCACGTTAGCCCGCCGAGGACACACGCTTTATATCATTGCAGGGGGCGCTGGTGAAGGCGGCACCGCCCGCAACGGCCCCCGCACCACCATCGGCCGCTCTAGCAACCCCATCTCTGTCCCCGCTGCCACTTGGAAAATTGCCGTGGTGTTGAATCCAGGGCAAGCCCTCGAAGACATCGGCACGGATACTCGTGTCATCACGGTCATCATGCCCAACGACATGGGCATCAAGGACAAAAATTGGCGCGACTATCGCGAATCGGTAGACACGGTTGAAGCGATCACAGGCTATGATTTTCTCTCCGTTGTGCCCGACGAGATCGAGGACTTTCTGGAAGCGAAGATCGATCGCCGCTGAGGGCTGGGTTCCCTGTGGCAATTTGGTGGCAATTTGGGTAAATACTGGGGGTTCTCGACTGGGCGATCGCCCATGAACGGCTTGCCTCCTGAAAGAACAAGGGTTAGGGTTCAAGAATAGGCTTAAACCGTTTAATCTTCCCCACACCCCAACCGCGCCCTCTACTATCTCCAGCCCATGCCCCCGGAAGTCATCGAAATCCTCTCTCCTGATGAAGTGCGCCGCACGGTCAACCGCCTGGCCTCGCAGATCGTCGAGCGGGCGGGCGATTTGTCAAAGCTGGTGCTGGTGGGAATTTTTACACGCGGAGTGCCACTGGCAGAACTGCTGAGCCGACAAATCGAGGCGCTGGAGGGTATCAAAATTCCCGTGGGGCATCTCGATATCACCTTCTGGCGGGATGACCTCGACCAAATCGACCTGCGAACACCAGAAAAGACTGACATCCCCTTTGACCTGACAGATAAGGTCATTGTGCTAGTAGACGACGTAATCTATCGCGGGCGCACGATTCGGGCAGCGCTAAATGCTGTGACCGAGTACGGCCGCCCTGAGAAAATCCTGCTGGCCGTGCTGGTGGATCGGGGGCATCGAGATTTGCCCATTCACCCCGACTTCACAGGGAAGGTATTACCGACTGCAAAAGACGAAAAAGTGAAGGTCTTTCTTCAAGAAATTGACGGTCGCGATGGCGTAGAGCTATTTAAACCTGCATAAACCTGCATAAACCTGCATAAACCTGCATAAACCTGCATAAACCTGCATAAACCTGCATAAACCTGTAAGCCCACCACGATGCTCAATCCGTGCGGCTCAATCTCGCACCCGATGCCCGATATCCCGCCGACAGTAAGCCCCTTCAAACTGGATGCAGTCTACAGCTTCGTAGGCGAGGGCGATCGCCGCTCTGACCGTTTCCCCAAGGGCGGTCACACCCAGTACCCGGCCGCCGTCGGTGAGAACCGTGTCGCCGACCAGCCGAGTGCCTGCGTGGAAGATCATCGCGCCCGTGTCGGCGGCTTGCGCGAGTCCACTAATGGGTTTGCCCTTCTCGTAGCTGCCCGGATAGCCTGCGGCGGCAAGGACAACGCAGGTGGCGGCTCCGGGCTTCCATTGCAGCGGTGGAAAGTCGGCCAGGGTTTGCTGGGCGCAGGCAAGCATCAGTTGGTCGAGCGGCGTTTCTAGCAGCGGCAGCACAACCTGGGTTTCGGGATCGCCAAAGCGACAGTTAAACTCGATGACTTTCGGATCGCCTTGGGGCGTGATCATCAGCCCTGCGTAGAGAATGCCGCGATAGTCGATGCCGCGATCGCGCAGGGTGGCGATCGCCGGTTCCAGAATTTCTGTCTGAATTCGCGCCATCAGGTCTGGCGTAACCACAGGTGCAGGGGCATAGGCTCCCATGCCGCCTGTGTTTTCGCCCGTGTCGCCCTCGCCAATGCGCTTGTGGTCTTGGGCGGGCAGCAGTGGGCGAATGGTGAGGCCGTCCGTCACCGCCAGCACGGAAGCCTCTTCGCCTGTCAAATATTCCTCCAGCACCACGCGGTTGCCTGCTTCGCCAAACTGTCCGCCAAAGGCAGCTTCGATAGCGGCGATCGCCTCCTCTTCTGTCATCGCCACCGTTACGCCCTTGCCCGCCGCCAGCCCGTCGGCTTTCACCACGATCGGCGCACCCTGCTTACGAACCTGGGCGATCGCCTCGGCTGCCTCCGTAAACACCGCTGCTGCTGCGGTGGGAATGCCGGCCTGTTTCATCAATTCTTTGGCCCAGGCTTTGCTGGCTTCGATCTGGGCCCCCGCTTGGGTCGGGCCAAAGACCAGCAACCCTTGCTCTTGCAGATAGTCAGCAATGCCATTGGCCAGGGGCACCTCTGGCCCCACCGCAATCAGGCTAAAGTTATTGACCAGAGAAAATCGAGCAATACCTTCAAAATCCCGGATCGAAAGCCCCAAATTGCGGCAGCGGGGGAGGGTTGCAGTGCCGCCGTTGCCAGGAACGCACACGACCTCCTGCACGCTGGGAGACTGTAATAGAGAGGTGGCGATCGCATGTTCTCTGCCGCCGTTTCCCACTACCAAAACTTTAACCACACCCTCACCAACCGTTACGACTGTTACCTGTTGCGCTTCAAAACATCCTTCATTATGCACCCTGATGCCACCAATACTTTAATGCAGATAAAACTCTCGCAAAGCGTTAAAAGTCTGGCGGAAACCCCCTAGCTTCGGCGTAAGGTAAAGAAGGCGGCGAAAGCCCGATGCGACGGCTGTCGGAAGTCTGATTTCTTCGCTATTGTGCTGTGATGAGTGAGATCATGCCTGTTTCTATGTCTGGTTCTGGAATCAAAACTCGATGGAGGGCGATCGCGCTGATGCTCGGTGGCGGGGTGATGTGGGGCACTCTGCGGCCGCTGTCCACACTGGCTCAGCCTGTCAATCTGGCCGTTCATCCAACCGAGAACCCGACCGTTTATCGGACTGGAGAAAGCGTGGCGCAGATTGTGCCCCTGCCGCCCCCGGTTGCGCCGTCGCCGTCCGAGAATGCCTCGTCAGAAGAGGAGTTGCTCCGGCCCCCGACCAACCCGCTAGAGATGACAGAACCCGATCCGTTGCTGCCCCGTCCCGTGGTGGATCGACCCCTCAGCCCGCTGGAAATTTACTTTTTGCGGCTGGGGGTAGAGGACTTGCAGCGGCAGGCGGAGGCGTTGTATGGGCTGGGGCAGACTGAGGCGGCGTTTGAAATCTGGTATCGAGAACTGCGGCTGCGGCGGGTGCTGGGCGTGCAAGAGGAAGTGTCGGCGCTGGGTCGCGTGGGGGAAGTGGCGTGGCGAGAAAACCGCCGCACCGATGCCCGCATCATCACTGCTCGACTAGAGCAAATCGAGCAAGAGCAGCAGGCAATCGCCCCGCTAGACTACAGCCTCTTGCTCAGCATTGCCCAGGGCTATGAAAGAATGCGGGCACTGCCGCTGGCGATCGCTCTCTATGACCAGCTTCTACTCCAAGCGCGGGCCGAGCGCAACAGCGCCGTTGAGCAGTTGGTGTTGACTTCGCTGGGGCAACTGCACTTGGCCTGGTTTGACTACGAAAACGCGGCGATCGCCTATATCGACCTGCTGAACTTGGCGCGATCGCGCAACGATAGCATTCGAGAATTAGAGTATTTGCAGCAGCTTGCCTATATCTACCAGCAGGGCAAACTGCCCGACCGCGCCATTCCCATTCAGCAAGAACTGGTGCAGCGATACGAAGCCCTGCCCCTGCCGCTGCTGATCCCGCCGCTGAAGATTGCGCTGGGGGATAACTACCGGGCGATCGGTCGCGCTGGGCTGGCTGCTACGGCCTATCAAGAAGCCTTTACCCAAGCCCAGGCGCAGCAGCAGTATGGCTACTCTAGCGAGGCCCTGGTGCATCTGGCAGCGCTGTATGAAGGGCTGGAGCGTCCCGCAGACGCGCTGCTGGTTTACCAAACGCTGGTTCAGGTCGAGCAGCAGTCCTACAACACCTACGGCATCATGACTGCCTACGAAAAAATTGCCCAACTGCACCAGGTGCAGGGCGAAACGTCTGAGGCGATCGCCGCTTATCGGGCTGCCCTTTCGCTGGCGCAGCAGCTTGACTACACCAGCCGAGTCAGGGCCTATACCGCGCAAATCCAAACCCTCAGCGGCGGCTAAAAGCCTGCTCGATGCTTCAGAGCCTAGAGCTAAGCGCGGTTGCTGTCAAAAACTGCGGCTGTCGCTGAGATATCCTTGAGGATATCTTTGAGTCCGCATAAAGTCAGTAAAAGGAAAGTCATCGAAGCCATCAAGTCCATCAAGCACCAACATCGAAGTCTACTCCAGCTTGCCCTTTAGAAACTGCCACCGCGTAATTGCTATGCCTCTGATCAAGATCCAAACCTCTGTATCCTGTCCCGCGTTGACTGAAGTGGAAGAACTGTTGAAGACCCTATCAGACAGTCTGGCAAAGCACACCGGCAAGCCCGAATCCTACGTCATGACTTCGTTTGAGTCGGATGTACCCATGACCTTTGGCGGCACGCTCGACCCAGTGTGCTACGTGGAGGTTAAAAGCGTCGGTTCCTTCAACCCGGCTCAAACCAAGTCCATGAGTCAGGAATTTTGCCAGATCCTCAGCGCGACGCTGGGCGTGCCTGGAAACCGCACCTACATCGAGTTTTCTGAGGCCAAGGGCTATCTCTGGGGCTGGAACGGGGCGACCTTTGGCTGATGCCTGCGTCGCCCTGACCTGAATCCGACCTGCTGAATCCGACCTGCTGAATCTAGCTCTGCAATCCGCTGATCAAAGCCGCAGGGCCTGTTTTAGCAAGCCCGGAATATCGGATGGGCGATCGGCAACGGGAACCCCTGCTTTTTGGAAGGCCGTCACTTTGCTTTCGGGCGTGCCGATTTCGCTGCCCCAGCCCGCCACCAGAGAGGCGATGATGGCTCCGGCGTGGCCCATGCGATGGTTTTTGGGAGCCGTGCGTCCGGCAATGTACGCAATCACGGGCTTGTCGATCGCCTCGACGATGTAGCGGGCGGCTTCTTCTTCGCTACTGCCGCCGATTTCGCCTACCAGCACGATCGCCTCGGTCTGATCGTCTTCATCCAGGATTTGCAGCCATTGCTGAAAGGATGACCCAACGATGCGATCGCCCCCAATACCCACCGCAATAGATTGCCCCAGTCCGGCCTGCGTTAGATGCAGCGCGATTTCGTGGGTGAGCGTGCCGCTGCGGCTGATTAGCCCAATCCGTCCGGGGGAGTAAAGTTCGGCAGGATAGGTGCCTAACAACACTTTGCCAGGAAGGATGATGCCAGGGCTATCGGGCCCGACGACCAGCGTATCGGTGCGCTCGGCGATGTGCAGCAGTTTTACCATGTCGAGCGGCGGCACGCCCTCTGTCACCAGCACCAGATGTCGAATGCCAGCGGCGATCGCCTCCAAGGCTGCATCCAGCATCCGATAGGGTTCCACCAGAATTACCGTCGCATCGATGGGGCCAACGGTGGCTACGGCCTGTTCTACCAGGTCAAACACAGGCACTCCCGCCAGCACTCGTCCACCGTGCCCTGGCGACACACCCGCCACGATCGACGTGCCATAGGCCTGCATTCGCGCCGTGTAGAGACTGCCCAATGCGCCCGCGATGCCCTGCACCAGAACTTTACTACTTGCCGATAGATCCATGCCTGATTAAGCGTTTGGCTTTGATAATGAACTGAGTAATAGATTGACGAAATAGTGAGTAATAAATTGACGAAATAGATTGACGAAATGCAAAACGCTGAACGAGAACCCTCTTTTTTCCTCCCGCCAGCATTGCCCAAAAACAGCCCCTAACCCTGACTCAGAGCGATCGCCCTGGTAATGGCCTCATCCAGCGAATCCAAGACCATCAGCTTTGGCCAGTCCAGCGCCGACAACTGTTCGCGGGCGGCCGCCGCATGGGCCCCGCCCAGCCGCACGACGAGGGGAATGCTCATGGGCTGGCGCTGTTGTTTCAAATAGCGGGCGATCGCCCCAGCAACGGCATTGCAAGTATCCGTGCCGCCCAGCAGGTTGAGCAACACGCTCCGCAACTGCTGGGTCTGAAAGATCCAATCCAGTCCTTTTTCCAGGCGATCGCCCAGCGTATCGGGCGGCAGCCGATAGGACGACTCTCCCCCCAGGTTTAGACAGGCTGCGGGTTTTCCCCCCGCCCGATCGACCAGATCGAGCGTCGCCATCGTCAGCCCTGCGCCGTTGCACAAGATGCCCAGACTGCCGGAAAACAGCATCGGGTTTAAGTTGGGCAAATCGAAGGCGCTGGCGGCCAGACCGCTGCACGCTGGGCCAGCGGCCGCTAGGCGCAATGGGCGATCGCCCGACTGCATCGCCAGCAGGTCTGGATGTCGCCCCAGCGCTGCGTCGTTGACCGTGATTTTGCCATCCAGCGCCATCACTTCGCCGGCCGGATTCACAGCCAGGGGGTTAATCTCGACCAAATCCAGGTCGTAAGTCAAAAACAGGCGATACATCTTTTCGGCGATCGCGCTCACCGACTCAATTAGCTCACCCGTCAGCCCCATTTTGATCGCCAGCCGCCGCGCATAAAACGGCGAAAACTCTCCATCTATCAGCACTTGCTGAATTTGTCGCGAGGTGGTCTCCAGCGCCATGCCCCCTTCTCGCGCCCCTAGCAGCAGCGGTCGCCGCAGCGACGGATCAAGCACCACTGCCAGATAGAGTTCCTGGTCTGGCTCATACTTGGCCTCTGCCAGCAGCACCTCTGGATATTGCCCCAAAATCGGCAAATAGAAAATCGCCTGAGCTGCCGCCACCGCGTCAATCGTGTTCTCCGCAAAGCGCACGCCGCCTGCCTTGCCGCG